>JAOTYV010000129.1 GCA_029861675.1 Alphaproteobacteria bacterium | reverse complement strand
AAGGTTGGATCACCGACCACTCAAAATCCGTTAAATCAAATCGTGCCATTGCCAAACTCCTCTCACGAGGAATTTGAATCACAATTCTGTCCGTTTGGGAATCACGTTAATGAGTATGTGACCTAGATCGATCCGCCACATCGGGTGGATTTCAACGGAGTGGAGGAGGAAGCGGCGCTCGACCTTCTGGACGAGGGGTATGCCTAGTGCTGTCGGCATCCCAGTGGCGCCCTGCCAAGTCCGATGGGCGGGAGAGGCCGACTAACCTAAACTGTTGCTAATTGGTATTCTTACTGGCGTTCGGGTAAGCGACGACGCCGTGTATCCATTGGGACACGCAGGCGAATTCGCAGCATTGATAATGCTCTTCTAATACGCGCCCGAACCAAGCCGAACAATTTGATCCAATGCATCGTCGCGCGACCAGTCGGGATAGACTGCCAGCACAGCCCGGATTGCCGCTCCGGTTGCATCGTCGTATCCAGCGCCTTGTTGATCCGCCTCGCGAAACGCACGATTGATGATCCGTGATAGATCGGAATCAACGCGCTCGTCTGTCATCGTTAACATTCGAAACCACCCATCACTTCGAGGGTCCTCCCCGACCCTCGCCGACATCAAATATTATAGGCACAATTCGACAACGGATTGAAACATTTTGGAATGGTTTCCGCTAAATAGTAACCGCCCAATACATGGCGAATTCGAGTTATTCATACCTCCTTTGTTCCAAATATTTGCATCAGGCGGTTTTGCCGGTCCGTGCGTCGCGGTCGGAGCACGCTCGCCGCGACCGGCGATGGCGGAAACGTGAAAATACTGCGAAGACATCTTCGTCCGATCCGAAACAAAATTCCGCGCAATATATACGATCGAACATCTCGGGCCCGCGAACCCAATCTTCCGGCTTGGTTTCGCATCATGGTTCGCCACCGGCGTTACGGGTGAGGTCTATTATAGTGTTAGAACTATTATAAAAATTTTGGGAAAAGATCGGTGAACGGACTGATGCCGGTGGTTTATTTGCCGGCATCTCGGGCGTAGTCCCTGTCGAAAGGGGCGGTTACAGGGCGTGGATGGCGCCTTAGGCGCGGGGCGACAAAGATGTGGCCCGGGCAACGCCGACCGCGTGGCGCGGCACATCGATTGCGAAATTAGGCGATTCCTAGCCAGATATCGCAATTTGGAGGTACTGCACCTGTGACCGATTGAGTCCTTTGGCTTAGCTACGAATTTTAACGTCCCGCCGGCACCTGCTCCGAATTGGATAATCCACAATACTTCCCGGTTCACTTTCGGGAATTGGCTAAAGTGCGGTGGTCAAGGCCGAGTGCGCCCCGCACGCGGAAAGAAAAATAAAAAAAGAGCTGGCCCGTGGACGACCAAGAAATCCGATATGACGAATCCGTCAGCCCATACTTGCGGCGGCCGATACGGACATTTGCCGAAGCGTGCCGGGATATCATGCGGAAAAAAATCGACAAATGGCGAAATTCAGCGGCGAACGAAAACCGTTCCATCTACGTCGCATCGGTCCGCGCCCATTTTGACGAGACGCCCTGACGTTAGGTTCCTGACGCCGCTATCCGTTCGGCGCCCATAAACGCCGGCACGCCCGCACGCAGAAGTTTTCGCGATATAGTGTGCGGCATGGCGAACGTAGCCCCATTGTTGTTGCGCAACATCCGACTGCCGGACGGGCGACAGTCGGATCTTCTGGCTGTCGATGGTCGAATTGAACGGATCGCGCCGGACATTGAGAAACCTGACGGATGCATCGGAGTGGACGGCGCCGGTGCACTAGCCTTGCCCGGCATGGTCGATGGCCATTTGCACGTCGATAAAACGTTGTTCGGCGATCCCTGGACGCCGCACCCTGCGGAACCCGACCGCGAGAGCCGCATTCGGGTCGAACGTGAATTGCGGCATCGCTACACCCGAAGCGTCGAAGAACGGGCGCTGGGACTGGTCCGGCACGCGGCCGCGCTCGGGACCTGCGCCATGCGCACCCATGTGGATATCGATACGGAAATCGGCCTCGCCAATTTGCATGCCGTCCTTGGCGTTCGGGAAAGGACCCGGCATCTGGTGGAGATGCAGATCGTCGCCTTTCCGCAAAGCGGTGTGGTGCGGTCTCCCGGGTTGGCGGAATTGCTGGACGCCGCAATCGGCGACGGTGCCGATTTGATCGGCGGCATTGATCCGATCGGCTTCGACGGCGATTTGGCCGGCCAATTCGACATCCTGTTCGGCATTGCGAAACGCCGCGGAGTGGGGCTGGATGTGCACCTGCATGATTCCGGACCAACGGGCTTGCGCGAGCTTGGCGCATTGGCCAACAGAACCAAGGCCGCGGGAATGCAGGGGCGGGTGACCGCAAGCCATGCCTTCTGTCTCGGCGCTTGCCGGGCCGTCGCGTTGCAGCGCATGGGCGATTTGCTCGCCGAGGCCGGCGTGTCGGTGGTGACCCATGGTGGCGGCGCGTCGCCGGTCCCGCCGGTCAAGGCCTTGCGGGCGTTGGGCGTCATGATATTCGCGGGCAACGACAATATACGCGACGCCTGGTCGCCATATGGCGATGGCGACATGCTGGAACGCGCAATGCTGACGGCTTGGCGATCCGGGTTTCGAACCGACGACGATCTGGCCGTCGCGTTCGACCTCGTTTCCGGCGCCGGCGCCGCCGCGCTGAGCCTATCCGATCACGGCATCGTAGAAGGCGGGCGGGCGGATTTTTTCACGGTGCCGGCGGAAACGGTGGCCCAGGCCGTCGTCGACCGGCCCATCCGGTCGCTGGTGGTCAAGGCCGGCCGGGTCGTTGCACGGGACGGCGCGCCGGTTGTCGGCTGAGCCGCGACGATCAATCGCGGTAGGACGAGTCCAGCTTATCAATATGCCGCAGATAGGCGTCGAATTCGGGCTTGCCGAGATCGTCGCCGCTGGTGTCGTGCAGGAATTCGTCCGCCATCCGGGCGGCATCCTCGCAAACCGATTGCGATGGAATGACGAGCGCCGCGCCGCCTGCCTGCGCCGCCACCTGTATCTCGCAGGCGCGTTGCAGTCGGAACATGTTGATGAAGGCTTCTTCCAGGGTCGCGCCGGTGGTGAGCAAGCCGTGGTTGCGCAGAATCAAGACCTTGTGGGCGCCGAGCGAGGCGACGAGGCGTTCCTGCTCGTCCGCGCGCATGGTCGGCCCTTCGTAGTCGTGATAGGCGACCCGGTCATAAAATCCGCTCGCCATGATGCTGATCGGCAGGAGGCCTTGCTGCTGCGCAGCGATGGCCATGCCCTCGGTGGTGTGCGTGTGGAAGACGCAGCGGGCATCGCCGCGCGCCTGATGCACGGCGCTGTGGATGATAAAGCCCGCCGGATTCACCGGGTAGTCGCTGTCGCCCACGATCGTGCCATCGAGTTCGACCTTGACCAGGTTGGACGCGGTCACTTCGTCATAGCGCAACCCATAGGGATTGATCAGGAAATGGTGGTCGGGTCCGGGCACACGGACGGTGATGTGGGCGTAAATGGCCTCCGACCAGCCGAGATGATCGGCGATCCGGTATGCGCCCGCCAGCCGGGTGCGCAATTCCCATTCCGCTTCCGATACGCCCGGCAGACGGTTGGGACGCAGCGGCGTCGGTCGTGTCGCATTGCTCATGGCGTGTCCTCCGTCGTTACCTCATCATCTTAGCCGGATTGGCCGCGGGTTTCTCGTGTTATTCGCGCGCCGCTAGCACCAGGGCTATGACCTGATCGACCATTTGCGGCGCGACACCGAGATAGTTGGCCGGGTCCAGCATCGCATCGATTTCCGCTTCCGACAGGTGCTTGGCGATCCGGTCGTCGGCGACCAGCACGTCGCGCAATGTCTTGCCGCCGTCGGCGCATTTGGCGCAGGCATCATAGACCACGTCATGCGCCTGGTTGCGGCCGATATGCGGCGCCAGCCCCATCATCACCGCTTCCGACATGATGAGGCCGTGCGTCATTTGCAGATTGACCTGCATGCGTGCCTCGTCGACCACCAGGCCTCGAAGAATTTCCAGGGCATTTTCCAGCGCACCGCCCGCCAGCACGAAGGCCTCGGGCAGGATCGACCATTCCAGATGGTGCAATCCGATGCTGCGTTCGTGTTCCTGCACCAGCGCATCGAGCGCCAAGGCCGCTTTTTCCCGCAACATGCGGCCCGCCGCGACCAGCGGCTGGCATAGGATCGGATTGCGCTTTTGCGGCAAGGTGCTGCTGGCGCCGCGGCCGGTCTCGAAGGGTTCCGCGATCTCGCCGACTTCGGTCCGCATCAACATGGCGACTTCCTGGCCGATCTTGGCCAGCGTGCCGCCGACGAACCCCAGCAGCATCGCGACCTCGGTCCAGCCGTCGCGTGACACGTGCCAGGTAATCGGCGCGGCGTTGAGGCCGAGCTCCGCCATGGTCTCGCGCAACACGTCGAGGCCGCGGTCGCCGAGCGTCGCATTTGTGCCGACCGCGCCGGCCACTTGCCCCACTTCGGCGCGCGGCCGCACGGCGGCCAGCCGGTCCCGGTGACGGTGAATTTCCGCGAGCCAGATGGCCACCTTGTAGCCGAAGGTCACCGGCGCGGCCTGCTGTTGCATGGTGCGGCCCGCCATCACCGTATCGCGGTGGCGTCCGGCGAGATCGAGCAGCACGTCTTCCACTTCCGTCAGCAGGGAATCGAGCAGGTCGAGCCCGTTCCGGATCTGCAAGGCCATGCCGGAATCGATGACGTCCTGGGTGGTGCTGCCCCAATGGACGTAGCGGGAGGTTTCTTCGCTGACCGCTTTGGCGAGCTGGTGGACGATCGGCACGATGGGAAACCCTACCCGGTCGAATTCCGCCTTCATCGCCGCGACGTCGACGTTATCCAGCGTCGCGTTGGCGGTGATTTCGTCGGCCGCGTCCTGGGGAATGATGCCGAGCCGTGCCTGCGCCCGGGCCAGCGCCGCCTCGAAATCGAGCCAGCCCTGAAACCGCGCCTCGTCGGAAAACAGCGCATGCATGCGCGGCGACGCGAACATATCGCGGTAATAGACGGAATCGATGATCGATGTGGGCATGGGAATGCTCCTGGGTCAGTGCGGCGGGCCCGGCATCGGGAAACCGGCCACTCAGTCGAGCAGAAACGCCGCTCCGGCCTCCGCCGCGACGTCCCTGATCCGGTTGCGCAGGCCGGGTGGGACCGGAATGCCGGATTTCTCGCGCTCCGCCTCGATCCGGTCTTCCGGTTCGCCGGCGACCATTACCTTTTGTGCGGGATCGACCGGTTCGGTGGCGTGCAGATCGTCGATGAGCTGATCCACCGTTTCCTCGAACGCGCCTGCCGGCCGAAAGACGGTGGGGTTGATGCAGAGGAAGAAATGGCCGATTTCCATGCTTCCGGGAGTGCGCTTGCCGTGGTTTTCGCTCATCACCAGGCTGGAATCCGACAATGCGGCGGAGAGGATTTCGACCATCGCGCCGAGGCCGTATCCCTTGTGGCTGCCGAGTTCCGGCAGGCCGCCAAGCGGCGTCATGAAGCCGCCGCTCCGGGAGACCGCGGCATCGGTGGTCGGGTTGCCTTCGGCGTCGGTCGCCCAGCCGGGCGGCAACGGCAGGCCTTCCACCGCCTTGTTGCGGATCTTGCCGCCGGCAACGGTGGAGGTCGCCATGTCGAGATTGAAGGGCGCATGGCGTTTGGCGGGGGCGGTAAAGGCGATCGGGTTGGTACCGAGCCGGCCTTCGCCGGCGAAGGTCGGCACCACGCTCGGCGATGAGGTGTTGGTCATCGCCATGCCGATCAGGCCCGCGCGGGCGGCCATGCGGGAATAATAGCCGGCGGCGCCGTAATGCGCCGAGTTGCGCACCGAAACCACCGCAAGACCCATTGCCGATGCCTTGTCGATCGCCATGCCCATGGCTTGTTTCGCGGGCACATAGCCGAGGCCGCCGCCGGAGTCGATCAAGGCGGTTACCGGCGAATCCCGCACCACCGTGATGGTGGCGTCCATGGTGACCATGTTGTTTTTCTGGCGTTCGTGATAATTCGGAATGCAGGAGATGCCATGGGTATCGATGCCGCGTTTATCCGCATCCACCATGATGTCCGCGGTGATCGCCACATGGTCGTCCGGCATGCCGAATCCCGAAAGACAGGCGGCGATCTGGTTCCGGACGGTTTCGACCGGGTAACGGGTGATTTCTGTATCGTTCGAATTTGCGGCCATGGAAGGGCTCCCGATCTAGTCGAAGAAGAACTGGGCGTTGCAGTTCTTGGCGATGTCCTGAATTTTGCCGCGCAGACCCGGCGGCACCGGAATGCCGGTGGTCTCCCGCTCGGCGCGGATGATGTTTTCCGGCTCGCCGGCGACCAGCACCGGCTGGCTGGGATCCACCGGACGGGTCGCGTGCAAATGGTCGATCAGTTCGTCGACCGTGTCCTCGAAGGCGCCGGCCTGCCGAAATGCGGTCGGATCGATCGCCAGGAAGAAATGACCGATCTCCATCGTGCCCGGTACCCGCGTGCCGTGGTTCTCGGACGTCACCAGGCTGGCGCCGGACAGGCCGGCGGACAGGATCTCGACCATCGCGCCGAGGCCATAGCCCTTGTGGCTGCCGAGCTCGCGGCTGCCGCCAAGCGGCGTTTGCGTTCCCTCGCGGTCGAAGTAGAGATTGGGATCGGTTGTCGGGTTGCCGTCCCCGTCATTGGCCCAGCCGACCGGAATCGGCTGATTTTCATTCGCCTTGTTGCGGATCTTGCCGGCGGCCACGGTTGTCGTCGCCATGTCCAGATTGAACGGCGCATTGCGCTTCGCCGGTGCGGTAAAGGCGATCGGATTGGTCGACAGTTTCGGGTCTTTCCCGAAGGTCGGCGCGGTGCGGGGGCCGGAGCCGTTGGTCGTGGCCATGCCGACCAGCCCCTCGGCCGCCATCATCCTCGTGTAGTACCCGGTTGCGCCGAAATGGTTCGAGTTGCGGACCGCGACGGCCGCGACGCCCATCTCCTTGGCTTTCTTGATGGCGATCTTCGTTGCTTGAACCGACGGCACGTAGCCCAGCCCGCCGCCCGCATCGAGCAGGGCTGTGACCGGCGTCTCGTTCACCACGGAAATCTCGGCGTCCATCGTGATCATATTCTCGCGGCGGCGGAAATCGTAGGTGGTGATCATCGACAGGCCATGGGTGTCGATGCCGCAGCTATCGGCGTCGACCATCACGTTGGCGGTGATCGCCACATGGTCTTTCGGCATGCCCCAGGCAGTGAGGCAGGCGGCGATCTGATCGCGCACGGTTTTGGCTGGATAGAATTTCACGCCTTCCGGCATGGTGTCGGCCATCGACGGTTTCCTCCCTGGATGTGCTCTTGTTCGGCGGGGTCGATCGTCCGCCGTGGCGAATGAAGACGCGTTCTTGTCGCGCCAAACGCCTCATTCCATGTATCGCCAAATGGGACCGGAGGCAAATTTGGGCCGCTGAATGGACCTTCAGGCCGGCACTGCGTTCGGCGGCTGCATTCGCGTGCGATAGATCAGCACGCCGACGACGACCAGATTGGCGTGGTTGAACGCGAGGCCGATCAGGAAGGCCGGATCGTAGCTGCCCGTCAGATCATACACGCCGCCGCCGAGCGCACTGCCGGCCGCCATGCCGATCGCACCGAACAGGATGACGATCGCGGTATCGCGGCCGGTGCGATGATGCGGCAGATGTTCGCGCGTTGCGATGGCGTAGCAGGGAATGACCCCCGCATAGCCGAGGCCGAACGCGACGGCGAGAACGTAGAGCCCGGCCAGGCCGTCGACGACGAGGAAGAGCGCGAGGGTGGCCGCTTGTGCACCCGAGAAAATGAACAACGCGCCGAGGCCGCCATGGCGTTCGCTCAGATAGCCGACGCCGAAAATTCGGGCAAACGAGCTTGCCAGCAACATAACCGCCAGCATGCCCGCCGCGTGGGTCGGCGAATGGCCGAGGTCGCTGGCATGGGCGACGATATGGGCGAGGGGCAGGGACATGGCGATACAGCAGCCGACGATTGCGATGCACAGCAGGAAGAGGATCGCGCCGGGTGATAGCGTGCCGGCGATACCCGTGCCCGCGGGTACGTCTTCGGGCCGTGGTGTGCGATCCCCGGCGGCCGGGCCAGGGGCCGGCGCATCGCCCGGCGCCTTGCGGCGAAACACCAGGCTGAGCGGCAGCATAACAAGGATCGCGAAGACGCCATACCAGAAGAACGTATCGCGCCAGCCGACGGTCTGATTGAAATGGCTGAAGATCGGCGGCCAGACGGTGCCCGCGAGCGTCTGGCCGCTGGCGACGATGCCGACCGCCGCGCCCCGGCGCTGTTCGAACCATCGGGTCACGTTGGCCAGGAGCGGCGAAAACAGCGTCGCCTGCCCGAGCAGGCCGATCATCACGCCATAGATCAGAAACAGCTCCCATTGACTTTGGAGGCGGCTCGCCATGATCGCACCGCTGCCGATCATCAGCGCGCCAATGAGTGCGGGTTTCCCCATGCCGGACCGGTCGAGGAGATGACCCATCAGGATACCGCCGATACCGGCGCCGATGAACTGGAATGAATAGGCGAGCGACGGCACCGCCCGGGGCCAATTGAAGCTCGCTGCGATATCTTTCAGCGATACGACGAGAATATAGGCGCCGCCCTGGCCCACCATCAGCATCAGCAGCGAGGTGGCGAGAACGACGTGGCGGTATTGGATATCGAGGCGCGGTGACGGGCGCATTCTTGTCTCGGGATGACGGCGGAGAGGCGTGCGCCCTGTTTACCGCGCGGTCGCGGCCGCGTCACAGGGTTTTAGCGCTGCAAGCAATCAAATCGGGCGGCAATCTTAGAATAGGAAATATAAAAATTAACCATATCAAGGTCTTGAAAAATGAAATTGATTGAATACATAAAATTACATAATGGCTACATCAATGACATACGATTACAAAAAGGGCGACTTCAATATGCCGGGTAAAAGTGTTCCCGTGAGTTTGCGATTGTCCGAGGCCGATGCCGAGTTCATTGCAACCACGTCGATGCTGGGTGCCGTGACTCCCAGCGACAAGATCCGCGTGCTGATCAAGGAGGCGCGGCAACGACATGCCGGGGCCAGTAACTATTTAGAAAGTTTAAAGTTCTATCACGGCTTACTCGCGCCTACGTTGCAACGCGAGCACGTTGTCGAGGAAGCCCAGGCGGCCCATTCCGAACTACTGATTCAGTTTTCGAATCTACTGCCGGAAATTCTCGCCTATGTGACCGCGAACATGCCCGAAAGCGGCGCGAAAGACGCCATGGAACGAATGACGGCGTTGGAAAAAGGGGTGGCGGATAGGCTCTTCGGATTGTTTCAGCAGATGCTGCGGCTGGCGGTCACCGGGCGGAGTCCCTGTTACGACGAAGCCGTCATCGTCGACCGATTGGAGCCGGTTTTGGAGCTTTGCGACCTGATAAATGCGTCTACGAAAAGGGGAAAGGAGAAGTCCAAATGAGTGAAAACATTGCATCGAGAGTAAGCCGGATCGTCAGCGGCACCGCCAATATGCTGGTGGACGCGGTCGAGAACATGGCGCCCGAGGTGATCATGGATGAAGCCATCCGTGAGGTCGATCGGGCGATCGACGCGGTGCGCGCCGAGCTCGGCAAGGTCATTGCCAGCGGCCATATGGCGAACCGCCGCCTGATCGAAGAAAACGGCAAACATGAAGAACTTACGGAAAAAATTCAGATGGCGCTCGACAAGAAGCGCGAGGAGCTTGCGGAGACCGCGGTCGAGCAGTTGATCGATATCGAGGCGCAAATCCCGGTGCTCGAATCGTCGATCGTCGACTCCAAGGAAGCGCAGGCTGAGCTGGAGCGTTACATCGCCGCCCTGCAGGGCCGGAAACGCGAACTGCAGAAAGAACTTGTCCATTATAAGCAGGCGGTGGCCGCCAGTGGTGCGCCTGGCAGCCCGGATGGGGGCGGCGGCAAGGGCAAGGATGTCGGCGGTGCGGTGCGGCGCGCGGAATCGGCCTTCGAGCGGATCGTCGGCGCGACCGGCGTTCCGGGCAGCACGCCGATGCCCGACCGGGCGTCGGCGGCAAAACGGGCCGAGCTCGACGAATTGCATCGTACCAACCGCGTGAAGGAACGGCTCGCCGCCTTCAAGGCGGAGAAGGGAAAGTAGGCCGCCGTGTTGTTTTTGGAAGGAAATACACCGTTTCTCGTCGCACTCGCGATCATGCTCGGCATCGCGGTGCTCGAGGGCGTGACCACCCTGCTGGGTGGGGCGTTGTCGCAGGTGCTCGAGAATTTCCTTCCGGAATCGGCGGGCGACATCGACCTCGACGCGGATGCAGATGCGGATTTCGATGGCGATATTGGTGCCGAAACCCATAGCGGCGGCAGCCTTGCCGCCGGTCATGCGGAGAGCATGGAAATCGGCAGCGCCAATGCGCTATCCAGGCTGTTGGGCTGGCTTCAGGTCGGCCGGGTGCCGCTGCTGGTTTTACTGGTCGCGTTCCTCACGGTGTTCGGTCTGTCCGGATTGATCATGCAGGCGCTGGCGCGCGCGCTTATCGGCACTCCGTTGCCGGCTTTCCTGGTTGCGATCCCGGCGGTTTTGACGGCGTTGCCGGGTACCCGGGTGACGGGACGCATTCTTGGCCGCCTGATTCCAAGCGACGAGACCTCGGTGGTTTCCCGCAACAGCTTCGTCGGCCGGGTTGCCACGATAACCATGGGGACGGCGACGCGGGACCATCCCGCGGAGGCGCGGCTGACCGATGAGCATGGTCAGTCCCACTACATGATGGTCGAACCGGACGACGACGCGGAGTCGTTCGCTGCGGGTGAGCAAGTCCTGCTGGTCGTTCGGCGCGGCGGTCAATTCCGCGCCATCCGGTCCACGAGCGACGCGCTGGTGGATGAATGAGCCAAACAATAACACCTGAAATAGGGATCGAGAGGGTGGCTGAAAATTTTAGTCAGACAATCATTGAAGAAGGGAGTTCCAGCATGTTTTTGCCAGATGTATTGACGATGGTGGATATACTCGTGATCGCCGGCGTGGTTTTGGTCGCCTTGGTCACCATAGGATTGATTTTTGCCCGCCTGTACACGCGGGCGTCCAAGGAAGTGTCGTTTGTGCGAACCGGCATGAGCGGTCAAAAGGTCATCATGAACGGCGGCGCCTTGGTGTTCCCGGTGCTGCACGAGACCATCCCCGTGAACATGAACACGCTGCGCCTCGAAGTGCGGCGCTCCAATGAGCAGGCGCTGATTACCCGCGACCGCATGCGCGTCGACGTGCTGGCCGAATTCTATGTGCGCGTCCAGCCGACCCTCGAATCGATCGCCGCGGCGGCGCAGACGCTGGGCCAACGGACCATGTATCCGGATGCGCTGCGCGAATTGGTCGAAGGCAAATTCGTCGATGCACTGCGCGCGGTCGCCGCCGAGATGACGATGGACGAATTGCACGAACAGCGCGTCAATTTCGTGCAAAAGGTGCAGGCCGCCGTTTCAGAGGAGCTGCTCAAAAACGGCCTCGAGCTGGAAACCGCCTCTCTTACCGGCTTGGATCAGACCAACCGCGATTTCTTCAATCCCGATAACGCATTCGATGCGTCCGGTTTGACCCGTCTGACCGATGAAATCGAGGGCCGCCGCCGCCGCCGCAACGAAATCGAACAGGATGCGCAGGTTGCCATCGAGTTGAAGAACCTCGAAGCCGAGCGGGTCAAGCTCGAAGTGTCGCGCGATACTGAATACGCACGGCTGCAGCAGGAACGCGAGGTGGAAATCCGCCGGGCCGATCAGGTCTCCGAAATCGCCCGCGAACAGGCGAACAAGAAACAGATGGCCGAGGAAGCGCGGATTACCGCCGAACGGCAGGTCGAACTCACATCCATCCAGGCCGAACGTCAGATCCAGGAGGAGCGGATCGAGAAGGAGCGCGAGATCAAGGAACGCGATATCGCGCGCCTGCGCTCGGTCGAGCAGGCCGAGGTGGAGCGCCAGAAAATCGTCGAACTGGCGAACCAGGACCGGGAGATCGCGATTGCCGGAAAATCCAAGGAAGAGTCCGAAGCGCGGGCGAACGCCGACTTGGCGCGTGCCGGCGCCGTCAAGGCGGAGGAAAACGTCGTCACGGTCCGCGAAACCGAGCAGGCCGAGCGGCAAAAAGCGGTCGATCTTGTGGAGGCGCGGCGGGGCGCGGAGCGCGA
>JAOTYV010000128.1 GCA_029861675.1 Alphaproteobacteria bacterium | reverse complement strand
CGCCATAATTCACGTCCAACACCGCGAATCCGCGGCTGGTCCAGAACTGTGTCTTGAGGCTGAAGGCGCCCCCGGATTGTCCGGTCGGGCCACCGTGACTTTTCACGATGAGCGGCGGCAACGTACCTGCAACCGGGCGGTAGTCATCGTTGCGCGGCGGATAATAGAACGCATGAGCGGTGCGGCCGCCGGCGCTTTTGAATGACACGGGTTGGGCTTTCGAAAGAAACCGGGTATCGACCGCGCGGGCCATTGAGCGCCGTATCACCGTCTGCTCATCCTCCGGGAGCGCCACCCGGATCAGCGCGGACGGCTCATGCATGCCGCCACCGGAAAAAACCACGCTGTCCGCATCGGCGACGAGCCCATGCATCTCGACATAGGGGACCTGGATCGACCGGATTGCACCGCTTCGTGCGTCAATGCGGGCGAGTTTGGCGATACCATCGAGCAGATAGACGCAGATGATCGACCGCGCATCGGCAAATCCATATGTGCGCATATTAAAAATCCATTGCGGCAGACCGAATTCCGCCTCGACCGGACACACCGGCAGCACCGCCGCCCCATCGCAACGGTACAGGTTCCACCAGCCGCTCCTGTCGGACACGAAATACAGCGTCCCGTCGGGCGACCATTCCGGCTGAAAGACGGCTTCGCCGTCGCCGCCGGCGACACGCCGCGCGCCGTTGGGTCGTCCCGCCGCATCGAGTGCCGCCTCGGAGAGGATGCAGTCGGACCACGGCATATGCGGATGATTCCACGACAGCCAGGCGAGATGCGTGCCATCGGGCGATATCCGGGGAGCGGCGTAGAAATCCGCACCACTGGCAAGCACAACGATCGTTCCGGCAGTGTCGATTGCGACCAGTTCGTTGACCGGTTCGCCGCCGTCCCGGCCATGGTCCTCACGCACGGCAACGACCCGGTTGCGCGGTGCATCGACAACCAGGTCGGCGAAACGCCACGCCCCCTCCTCCGTCACCGGCGCCGGTGCAAGTCCGGCGGATTGGCAATACAGGCGCTGATCCGAATCGTTGCAAAACCACACCGTGCCATCGCGGACGGCAAACCCGCCGCCACCATACTCATGGACACGCGATCGCACGCTGAACGGCGGCGGCACCACGTCCTCGGGCCGGCCGTCGCCACCGCACCGAACCAGTGCGGTGCGGCCGTTCTCCGCCGGACGCTGCTCGGTCCAGTATATCGTGCCGTCATCCAGCGCGATTTGGCCGATCCCGACGCTGTCCTGCACGATCATCGCCGCCGAAACCGGAGACTTCCATTCGCCGAACGGAACTTCCTTCACCTTCGGCATCTATTGGACTCCCTCTCGGTTCCACCGCGTCGCCGCACCCTAGACCAAGCGATCAAAACCACCAACCCGGCAGCGGAATACACACAAGCTCTTGCTATTTTCGCCAATTTGCGTCCACATATAGTAGATTGGCACAAACAACGAATGCGGGTGCCCGCACGTGGCTGACCAACCCGGAATCTTGATCCTGAACGGCCCAAATCTCAACATGCTGGGTGTGCGGGAACCGGAAATCTACGGCAGCGAGACGCTGGCGGACATCGAGGCGGCGTGTGGGAAGCACGCCAAGTCGCTTGGCCTGAAGCTCACCTTCCGTCAGTCGAACATCGAAGGTGAATTGGTGACCTGGATTCAGGACGCCCGGCGATCCGCGGCCGCGCTGATCATCAACGCAGGCGCCTTGACGCACACATCGGTGGCGTTGCTCGACGCGATAAAAACACTCGACATTCCCGTCATCGAACTGCACCTGTCGAATATATTCACACGCGAGCCGTTTCGGCATCACTCGTATATTTCGCTCGCGGCGAGCGGCCTCATTTGCGGCTTCGGTGCACACGGTTATCTGCTTGCGCTTGATGCGGTTAATCGAATGTTGGCAAATCGGTGAATATCGTGGCCGCAACAGAGCGAAAACCGGCTGGACAACAAACGTAAGGACGGTCATGCCTAAGTTTCAGGTGGACAAGACGCTGATTCGCGACTTGGGCCAACTTCTCGACGAAACGAACCTCACTGAAATCGAAATTTGCGAAGGCAACAAATCGGTTCGCGTGTCGCGCGCGGCAACGCATGCTGTCGCGGCGGCGCCCGTCAGCGTATCTGCGCCGACCGCGGCACCCGTAACGGCTGTGGCCGCCGAAGCCGGCGAAGCAAGCGCAGCGCCCGGCGCCGACGACCCGGGCGCCATACCGTCCCCCATGGTCGGCACGACCTATTTGTCGCCGCAACCCGGCGCCGAGCCGTTCGTGAAGCAAGGCGATCAGGTGACCGAGGGCCAGACACTGTTGATCATCGAAGCCATGAAAGTCATGAATCAAATTCCCGCGCCGCGTTCCGGTGTCGTCAAGGCGATTTGCGTCGCCGACGCGCAACCGGTTGAATTCGGCGAAGTTTTGTTAATTCTCGAGTGATGTTCGAAAAAGTCCTGATCGCGAATCGCGGAGAAATCGCGCTCCGCATTCACCGTGCCTGCCAGGAGATGGGCGTGCAGACGGTTGCCGTTCACTCCACCGCGGATTCCGACGCCATGCATGTCCGCCTGGCCGATGAATCCGTGTGCATCGGACCGCCGCCGTCGAAAGACAGTTATCTGAACGTCCCCGCGATCCTGACGGCGGCGACGATATCCGGCGTCGATGCGGTGCATCCCGGCATCGGCTTCCTGTCGGAGAACGCCCATTTCGCCGAGATGGTGGAGGAGCACGGCCTCGTCTTCATCGGCCCGTCGCCGGATCACATCGCGCAAATGGGCGACAAGATTCGCGCGAAGGAAATTGCCCGCGAAATCGGCATCCCGGTGGTGCCGGGATCGGATGGCGCCGTCGAGGAAGACGACGTAGCCATCAAAGTCGCCGAAGAAATCGGCTATCCGGTAATTTTGAAGGCGGCCGCCGGCGGCGGCGGCAGGGGCATGAAGATCGCGGATAGTGCCGACGAAATGTCGGAAGCGCTGTCCATGTGCCGCCAGGAAGCCAAGGCGGCCTTCGGCGACGACTCGGTTTATATCGAAAAGCTGCTCAGAACGCCGCGCCATATCGAAGTTCAGGTCCTGGGGGACGGCAACGGAACCGTACTGCATTTCGGCGAGCGGGATTGTTCGCTGCAGCGCCGCCATCAAAAGGTTCTGGAGGAGGCCCCGTCCCCGGCCCTCAACGCCGAGACACGCGAGCGGATCGGCCAGACGGTGGTCAAGGCGCTGTCCAAGCTGAACTATCGCAGCGCCGGCACCGTCGAATTTCTGTACGAAGACGGCGAATTCTATTTCATCGAGATGAATACGCGCCTCCAGGTCGAACACCCGATCACCGAGATGATCAGCGGCGTCGACCTCGTGCGCGAACAGCTTCGCGTCGCAGCAGGCGGCACATTGGAATATACGCAAAGCGATATCGAACTCTCCGGGCACGCCATCGAGTGCCGGCTGAACGCGGAAAATGCGGAAACCTTCGTGCCGTCGCCCGGCAAGGTCACGGAATTCCATGCGCCGGGCGGACTCGGAATTCGCGTCGATTCCGCGCTGTATTCCGGCTATACCGTACCGCCGCATTACGACAGCCTGGTCGCGAAATTGATCGTGCACGGGCGCACCCGCAACGAATGTTTGATGCGGCTGCGGCGCGCTCTGGAGGAATTCGTCATCGGCGGGATCGATACGACGATTCCGTTGCATCAACGTCTGATGAACGAACAGTCTTTTCTGAACGGTGATTATAATATTCACTGGCTTGAAGCCTGGTTGTCGGGAGACACCGACGACTGAACCCGCGGGTAACGCCATGGAAATGCCCGATCTGACGCCGGACATGCTGCTAAAAGCCTATGCAGTGGGCGTCTTTCCCATGGCCGAAGACCGCAATGATCCAGAGCTCTTTTGGGTCGACCCGCGCATGCGCGGCATCATCTTGCTCGACGAATTCCACGTGCCGAGACGCCTGCGGCGGACGATTCGCCAGGGCGCGTTCACGGTCACCTTCGACATGGAATTCGAAGCCGTCATTGAGAGTTGCGCGGAAGCGACCGGCAACAGGCCGAGAACCTGGATCAACGACCGGATTATCGAACTCTACTCGACGCTCTATCGCATGGGCCACGCCCATAGCGTCGAGTGTTGGCGCGACGGCCAACTCGCAGGCGGGCTATACGGTGTTTCGCTGGGGGGAATTTTCTTCGGCGAAAGCATGTTCAGCCGCGATACCGATGCGAGCAAGGTCGCCCTGGTCTATTTGGCGGCGTCCCTGAAACTTGGCGCGTACCATTTCATCGACACGCAGTTTATCACCAAGCATCTCGTCCGGTTCGGCGCCAAGGAAATACCGCGCAGCGAGTACAGAATCCTGTTGAGCGATGCGCTGGCCACCCGGGCGGCGTTTGTGCGGACTGTAGATCCCGGCTACGTCACGTCCATATTGTCGGGCTGAGCGGCCGGACTACTTCTGCGCGGAGGTCGGCGGATCCGACGGTGCCGCGCCATCGGCCACCTTGCAGTCAAGAACCCACACGTCATAAACCGGGTGCTCCAGGGCATTCAACGCCGGGCTGGAGGAAAACATCCAGCCGTGGAACAGATCGCTTCGGTCTTCGCCGATGCGGGCTTCGTAGATATCGAGAAACGCCGCGCTTTCCGGCGGCTCTTCCGGCGGCGTTCGATTGCAAAACCGTGGGCGAATTTCCAATGTGCCGAATCGGACGACCTGGCCGATTCGCGCGTCGAAGGTCCAGATGCGTGCCGTCACCTTGTCGAGTCCCTGCAGCACCAGGGTATCGCCCTCGGCGGCGGCGGCAGAGAACCCACCAAACGCAGGGGCGAGGGCTATCGCGAGGAGCGCCAGCAATCCGCCGATTGCCTGCCGCGGGCCGGAGAATGCGTTAATTTTTTTCCCCCTCTTCGCCAGTCACAAGAAAGATCACCTTGCCAAGCAACTCTTCCATCGAAATCACGTCCTTGGTGTTCGTCAGCTCACCGCCTTCGCTCAAGACCTCGGTCGCCCCGCCGGGTTCGAGCTTGATGTATTTCCCACCGAGCAATCCGGCGCTGGAAATGCGCACGACGGAATCCTTCGCAAGCTTTACGTCCGGCATGATCTTCATCGTCACAATCGCCCGGAACTCCTTCTGGTCGATCGTCTGATCGACCACCGTGCCAACCTTGACACCGGCGATTCGAACATCGCTGCCGACCGCCAACCCGTCAATGGCGTTAAACTTGGCGATCAGGTCGTAGCCCTGCGCCGGACGGAGATCACTGAGGCTGTAGGAGAATACCAGGAACGATAGCGCGACCATTATGACGATCGCCCCCAGTCCCGTTTCGATGATATTGCGTTTCATAGGCCTCTTAAATCCTCCGCGGACCCGGTAACGCGCCCCGCTCCGCCCAGTTTTTCCAACTTCTCCTGCAAGCGCGCCTCGTTGGGCGATCGTTTCGCGGGCTCCGGCGTCTTGGCGCCGCCGCGCCGCCGTTCCGCGTTGAGAATTACTTTTTCGAGTATTTCCTCGAAGACGATCGAATCCTGGACATATTCAAAGGTCTCGCCGGCACGCATCATTTCCAATTCGCCGCCCGGCTGGATCTTGATGTATTTGCCGCCGAGCATGCCATCGCTGACGATCAACGCGACACTATCGATCGGAATTTCCATCCCCGACCGAATGGTGAAATGCAGGACGGCGCGCTGCGACTCCCGGTCATAAAACTGCCGCGTCACCTCACCGATTTGGATGCCGACCAGCAACACCTTCGTGCCGACCGCAACCCCGTCGGTTGCGCCGAATTGTCCGATAAGCTCATAGCCGCCGGAAGACGTCCCCCGGCCGCCGGATTGGCTGACGATGATTGCGACGACGCCGAGGACCACGATGACGGCGCCGACCAGGGCGTGCAGCGTTTGCTTGCTCATGACGGCGGTGACATTCGTTAGTTTGGAGTCCACGGCTCGTAGTCTCCGGTCGCTTTTGCACGACGGCCCCCGGATAAGGTGTGCCCGGGCGGGCGATAGGCCTGAGTCGTGCCGGTCTGGTTGGGCAGATGATCCTTTTGCCACGGCCGCATATCTTTCGCCGAGTCGCCCGGAGGCTCCGCCGCGGTGTAGTGCAGCCACGCGTGCCAAGCCGGCGGCACCTGGCTCGCGTCATCGTCCCGCGAATAGATGACCCAGCGGCGACGGCGGCGGCCTGTCGGCTTCGCACGTTCCTGAAAATAACGGTTTCCGAATGAATCCCGCCCTACCCGCACGCCTTGCAGCCAGGTCATCACCCGCGTGACCATGGTGGTCATGGCTTCTCCATACACCCCGCTTCCGTAACCGCCCGGAATATGGCACCGGACGCCATCGGCGTCCAGAACAACGCTTCCCGACTCCCGAAGCGCATTGTCCACGCCTCGACACGGCGAATTTCAGCAAACCAACAGTTAAATCAAGGCCCACCCTCGTCAAGTTCAGCGAAGACCTTGTTCTCGCTAAATATTGTGTCGGGAATACTATTAGACACAAAATATATTGCAATCTTCAATAATCTGTGGCTTACATCCCCCTGCCCGCTAGATGTAGGGGTCACTGGTAGATTTCGGCGTTGCGCTGAAACAACCGTGACATCTTGGGGGCGCGGAAGTCGGGGGTCATCAACACTGTGAATCAGCTTGGCGACACGAGATTCCCGCACGGAAAATTGGTGGGGGCCGGCAACGCTTCAGCCGGGCACGACACGAGATTCGGGAGATTGCGCGGATGCGCATAGAAAGACGCTTCACAAAAAGGCTGGGGTCGCCATACGCGGACATCGATTTCCGCAGCACCGACTGCGAAATCCGCAACCCGGATGGGTCGGTCGTTTTCAAGCTGGACGATATCGAGGTTCCCAAGAGCTGGAGTCAGGTCGCCTGCGACGTACTGGCGCAGAAATATTTCCGCAAGGCCGGCGTACCGAAATGCCTGCGCCGGGTCCGGGAAAAGGGCGTTCCCGCGTGGCTGCAACGGCAGGTTCCAGACGAAAAGGCATTGGCAGAACTGCCGGAAGACGAACGCTTTGGCAGCGAAATGCGCGCCACACAGGTGTTCGACCGATTGGCCGGCACCTGGACCTATTGGGGTTGGAAGGGCGGCTACTTCGACTCCGAACAAGACGCCAAAGTCTACTACGACGAGATGCGATATATGGTCGCCCATCAAATGGCGGCCCCCAACTCGCCGCAGTGGTTCAACACGGGCCTGCACTGGGCCTATGGAATCGACGGCCCGGGACAAGGCCATTTCTACGTTGATTTTCAGAGCGGACAGCTAACCGCCTCCGAGTCGGCATATGAACATCCGCAGCCGCACGCCTGTTTCATCCAGTCGATCGAAGACGATTTGGTGAACGAGGGCGGCATCATGGACCTCTGGGTGCGTGAAGCGCGTCTCTTTAAGTACGGATCCGGCACGGGCAGCAACTTCTCGTCGCTCCGCGGCGAAAACGAGCCACTGTCCGGCGGCGGCCGTTCTTCCGGCCTGATGAGCTTTCTGAAGATCGGCGACCGGGCGGCGGGCGCGATCAAATCGGGCGGAACCACGCGCCGAGCGGCGAAAATGGTCTGCCTCGACATCGACCATCCGGACGTGGAAGCGTTCATCAATTGGAAGAACGTCGAGGAACAGAAAGTCGCTGCGCTGGTGACCGGATCGAAGGTCTGCAACCTTCATCTCAACGCGGTGCTGCATGCCTGCGGCGCAAACGACGACGATGGCGAGGGCCGGTTCGATCCGAAACAGAACACCGTCCTGAAAAAGGCCGTCGTCGCCGCCCGTAAGGCGATGGTGCCGGAGAACTATATTCAGCGGGTCCTGCAATACGCCCGCCAAGGCGTCACCGAAATCGACTTCAAGACCTATGACACGGATTGGGACTCGGAAGCCTATTTCACGGTGTCGGGGCAGAACTCGAACAACTCGATCCGGATTACCGACGATTTCATCGACGCGGTGGACGCGGACGCGGATTGGCCGCTGATCCAACGCACGGACGGCGCGGTAGCGAAGACCGTCAAGGCGCGCGCCTTGTGGGATCAAATCGGCGAAGCCGCCTGGTCCTGCGCGGATCCGGGCGTGCAATTCGATACGACGATCAACGATTGGCATACTTGTGCCGCATCGGGCCGCATCAACGCGTCCAACCCGTGCTCCGAATATATGTTTTTGGACGATACGGCCTGCAATCTCGCCTCGATTAATTTGATGAATTTCCGCCTGGACTCGGGCGAATTCGACATCGCGGCGTTCGAGCATGCGGTGCGGCTGTGGACCATCACGCTCGAAATCGCGGTTCTGATGGCGCAATACCCGTCGCAGAAGATTGCCCAGTTGTCCTATGAATATCGCACCTTGGGTCTAGGCTATGCCAATATCGGCGGGTTGCTGATGGCGTCGGCACTGTCCTACGACAGCGCGGAAGGCCGGGCGCTCTGCGCGGCCATTACGGCTTTGATGACCGGCACCGCCTATGCGACCTCCGCGGAAATGGCGGCGGAATTGGGGGCGTTCCCCGGACACAAGAAAAACGCCAAGAGCATGCTTCGCGTGATACGGAACCATCGGCGCGCCGCTAAGGGCAAGGCCGACGGCTATGAAGATCTCTCGGTTCTGCCGGTTGCGCTCGATTATAAGAATTGCCCCGAAACGGCGGTCGCCGACGCGGCGGCGGCGGCCTGGGACAAGGCCTACGAATTGGGCCGTCAGCACGGCTTCCGCAATGCCCAAACCACGGTAATTGCCCCGACTGGCACCATCGCCCTGGTCATGGATTGCGACACGACGGGCGTCGAGCCGGACTTCGCCTTGGTCAAGTTCAAGAAACTGGCCGGCGGGGGATACTTCAAGATTATCAACCGCACCGTCCCGGAGGCGCTGCAGCGACTCGGGTACGATGCGAACCAGATCGAGGAAATCGTCGATTATGCGGTCGGCCACGGCACGCTTGCGGAAGCCCCGGGGATCGATCACACCGCACTGAAGGCCAAGGGCTTTACGAAAGAAAAACTGGCCGCCGTCGAAAACAATCTCGCCAGTTGTTTCGATATTAAATTCGCGTTCAACAAGTGGTCGTTGGGCGAGGAATTCTGCACGGAAACGCTTGGGTTGGACGCCGCAAGCCTCGACGAACCGTCGTTCGATATGTTGCAGGCGCTGGGCTTCTCACAAGAAGCAATCGCCCAGGCCAACACCTATTGCTGCGGCGCCATGACACTCGAACGCGCGCCCCATCTCGACGAAGCCCACTTGCCGATCTTCGATTGCGCCAACGCCTGCGGCCGCATCGGCAAACGGTACCTGTCGACGGAGAGCCATATCCGGATGATGGCGGCGGCGCAGCCCTTCATCACCGGCGCGATTTCGAAGACCATTAACATGCCGAACGACGCCGCCATCGACGAGTGCAAGGCGGCCTACCGGTTGTCTTGGAGCCTCGGCATCAAGGCGAACGCGCTCTATCGCGACGGCTCGAAACTCAGTCAGCCGCTGCAAACGGTGGTGCTCGACGACGATGATCTTCTCGAGGAAATCAGCGACTCGAACACGGCATACGCCGCCGCGCCAAAACTCGCCGAAAAAATTGTCGAGCGGATTATCGAGCAGCGGACCATGCGCCGGAAGCTGCCCCATCGGCGCAAGGGATACACGCAAAAGGCAATCGTCGGCGGCCACAAGGTCTATTTGCGGACCGGCGAATACGAAGACGGTTCGCTGGGCGAGATTTTCATCGACATGCACAAGGAAGGCGCGGCCTTCCGAAGCTTGATGAACAATTTCGCGATCGCGATCTCGATCGGCCTGCAATACGGCGTTCCGCTGGACGAATATGTCGAGGCGTTCACCTTCACGCGGTTCGAGCCATCCGGCATCGTGGAAGGCAACGAAGCGATCAAAATGTCCACCTCCGTGTTGGACTATATATTCCGTGAGGTTGCGATCAGTTACCTCGCGCGAGAAGACCTGGCCCACGCGCAGCCGTCCGACATGCTGCCGGACAGCCTGGGCACAGGTGTAAATGAAGGCGATTTACCCGAACCGCCCGCCGAAACGCTCGCCGCCCTGCAACGGCTGGCCAGCAACGGCTATGTGCGTTCATCCAAATTGCTAGTTTTTTCCGGTGGTGCGGGCAAGACAAACGCCCAAATCGCCGACACGAACGTGGCGACCAGCTCTTCGGAGAGCCAGGTGGTCGCCGCGGCTGCCGCATCGGTTTCGACCGTTGCGGTAGGGGCTTCGGTTACTGCGACGGTCACTCCCACACTAGACCGGATCCGCGTGGCCAAGGCCCAGGGGTACGAAGGTGATGCGTGTGCCGAGTGCGGCAACTTCACCCTCGTCCGCAACGGAACCTGTCTGAAATGCGTCACTTGTGGCGCTACCAGCGGGTGTTCGTAACGGAAGACCCCACTCTGGCACGGTGCTCCCTGTGAACTGGGGGGGTGGTTTTAAACCACCCCCCTCTTTTTTTTGTTCTTCTTCGCCGGCACTGGCGGCAACGGTGATTTGATTGCTTTTCGAGCACTCCGTTCCTGGGATAAGCTCGATCCGCCCGCAATCCGTGGGCGACAGGTGCAAGGGACAATCGTCATGGCCGGAAAGATCGAAAAACGGTTGTCAGCGTTGGGAATCGACTTGCCCGGGGCCGCCGCGCCCGCCGCCAACTACGTTCCCTTCGTGATCACCGGCAATCAGATCTGGATTTCAGGGCAACTGCCGTTCAGGGACGGAAAAGTTCAACACCAGGGCAAGATCGGCGCGGATCTGACGGCCGAGGACGGCGTTGCCGCGGCGCGGCTTTGCGGCCTCAATATCATTGCTCAGGCGCAAGCGGCGGTCGGCGACCTCGACAATATCCGCCGTATCATAAAATTGGGCGGTTTCGTCAACGCCGTCCCGGACTTTACGGACCACCCGAAGGTCATCAATGGCGCCTCCGATATGATCGTCGACGTATTCGGAGACCGCCGGCCGGCACGCGCGCTTCGCCCTCGGCGCCAGCGGCCTGCCGCTCAACGCCGCGGTGGAGATCGATGCGGTCATTGAGATTGCCTAGTTCGTCAAAACACGTTGCAGAATGAGTCGAACCATAAAATCCGGCCGTACCGTCAGCGGTAGGCCGGGCGGAAATTGAAATCGATGCCCGATGGACGTGACGCCATTGCGGTCCGGGTGGTCGAACGGATCGCCGATGTTTCAGCGGCGGAATGGGACGCGTGCGCCCGTGACGAAGCGACCGCATACAACCCGTTCGTCAGTCACGCCTTTCTGCGGGCCCTGGAGGAAAGTGGATCGGCGACGGCCGAATCGGGCTGGCAACCGTACCACTTGACGATCGAAGACAGCGATGGGCGGCTCTATGGCGCGCTGCCGACCTATATCAAAAATCACTCCCAGGGCGAATACGTCTTCGATCACGGCTGGGCGCATGCGTATGAACGGGCGGGCGGTCATTACTATCCGAAGCTCCAATGCGCCGTCCCTTTCAGCCCCGTAACCGGCCCGCGTCTGCTGGTTCGGGCGTCCACGCCCGATTCGGCACTTTCTCCGGCAGATGCCGGGAAAGCCCTGGCAGCCGGCCTCATCGAAGCAACACGGCAGCTGGGCGTGTCGTCGGCGCATGTCACCTTCTGCACCGAACGGGATGCTCAAACCCTGCACTCGATGGGATATCTCATCCGGCACGGGCATCAATTCCACTGGCATAATCGCGACTATCAGGATTTCGACGGATTTCTCGCGGCGCTGACCAGCCGAAAACGCAAATCGATTCGGCGGGAGCGGCAAAAAGTTGCTGAAATTGGTATCACAGTACGTGCACTGACCGGCCTCGACATCAAACCCCATCATTGGGACGACTTTCATCGATTTTACGTGGATACCTATGATCGGAAATGGGGCTATCCGTATCTAACCCGGGCTTTCTTCGATCTTCTGCAAGAAACAATGGTGGAGGATGTCGTCCTGATGATGGCCGAGCGGGACGGCCGGAACATTGCCGGCGCCCTGAATTTGCGGGGCGGCGACGCCCTGTTCGGGCGCAATTGGGGCTGCGACCAGGATTTCAAATTTCTGCATTTCGAGGCCTGCTATTACAGCGCAATTGATTTCGCTATCGAACACGGCCTTAAACGGGTCGAAGCGGGAACCCAAGGCCCGCACAAGTTGCATC
>JAOTYV010000127.1 GCA_029861675.1 Alphaproteobacteria bacterium | reverse complement strand
TCGTGGTCGCCGTTGCTGCAGGGGCGGCCTATCTCTTGTGGGACAACAGCCGGGGATTGCCCGATTACACCCAGTTGGCGAAGTACGATCCGCCCACGGTGACCCGGGTGCATGCTGGCGATGGCAGCCTCATTGCCGAGTATGCGGTTGAACGGCGGGTGTTCGTGCCGGTCGGCGCGCTGCCGCGCCATCTCGTCAATGCCTTCATCGCGGCGGAAGATAAGAATTTTTACCACCACCCGGGCGTCGACGCCTCGGCACTCGGTCGCGCCCTGGTGACGAATGGGGTCAATATATTATTTCAACGATCGCGCCGTCCCGTCGGTGCGTCGACGATCACCCAGCAGGTCGCGAAAAACTTTCTCCTTACCAACGAGTTAAGTTTCGAACGCAAGATCAAGGAGGCAATTCTCGCTTTCCGGATCGAGCGGACGTTTTCGAAACAGCGCATCCTTGAGCTCTATCTCAATGAAATCTACCTCGGGTATGCGTCCTATGGCGTCGCCGCCGCCGCCTTGAATTATTTCAATAAATCGCTGGATGAACTGACCATCGCCGAGGCTGCTTATCTGGCCGCCCTGCCGAAAGCGCCGAATAACTACCATCCCATCCGCAAGCACGACGCGGCGGTGGCACGGCGCAATTGGGTCGTCGGCCGCATGTTGGAAGAAGATTATATCGATAACGAAACGGCCCGGCAGGCGATGTCCGAAAAACTCGAGGTGGTGCCGCGGGCCGCAACATTGGTTGTCGAAGCTGGCTATTTCTTGGAGGAAGTGCGGCGCGAACTGGTCGAAAAGTTTGGCGAAAAACGGCTGTACGAAGGCGGTTTGTCGGTGCGCACGACGCTGAATCCGCGGTTGCAGCGTTTTGCCGAACGCGCTCTGCGGGACGGCTTGGTGGCGTATGACCGGCGGCACGGTTGGCGCGGCCCCATCGCCCGTGTCGTGCTCGATGCGGAATGGACTAACCTTTTGGAGGGCGTCAAGAAACCGGTTGGCCTGGGTGAATGGAACCTGGCGATCGTCCTGGACGTCGGGAAAAAGGAAGCGGCAATCGGGTTGGCGGATGGTGCGACCGGCAGGATCCCGTTAAGCGAATTGTTGTGGGCGCGCGCCTGGATGAAGGAGCAGAAACTCGGGCCGCAGGTGCGCAAGGTCGCGGATGTGCTCAAGCCCGGCGACGTGGTTGTCGTCGAGCCGGTCACGGCGTATTCGCCGCCGCCAAAGAGAGGCAAAGCCGCCCCTAAACCAACGGCCTATCCGGCGGGAACGTACGGTTTGCGGCAGATTCCGGACATTGGTGGCTCGATCGTGGCGGTTGATCCGCATACCGGGCGAATTTTGGCCATGTCCGGCGGCTATGACTACGACATCAGCGAATTCAATCGGGCGACACAGGCGCGGCGGCAACCGGGGTCGGCGTTCAAACCGTTTGTGTACCTTGCGGCACTGGATAATGGCTTCACGCCGTCGACGATCATTCTCGACGCGCCCATTGTGATTGATCAAGGGCCCGAGCAAGGCAAGTGGAAACCCGGCAACTATACCAAGCGTTTCTATGGGCCAAGTCCGATGCGGATCGGGGTCGAACGGTCGCGCAATCTCATGACCGTGCGCCTGGCCAAGACAATCGGCATGACGCCGATCGTGGATGTGGCGCGCCGATTCGGCGTGAACGGCGACATGCCGAAACATCTATCGATGGCGCTGGGCGCCGGCGAAACGACACTGCTCCGCCTGACCACTGCGTATGCGATGCTGGTCAATGGGGGCAAATCGCTGACGCCGGCGTTGATCGACCGGGTTCAGGACAAGGTCGGCAAAACGATCTTCCGCAACGATAACCGGCAGTGCGAGGCGTGTTCGGCAAAAACATGGGACGGCCAGACGCCGCCCGAGATTGCCGACGGCCGGGAACAGATCGCCGAACCGACTTCGGTCTACCAGGTCGTCTCGATGCTGCAGGGCGTGGTGCAACGGGGCACGGGGCGCCGCGTCGCCTCCCTGGGCAAGCCCCTGGCGGGCAAGACAGGGACGACGAACGAAAGTCGCGATGCCTGGTTCATCGGATTTGCGCCGGATCTGGCGGTCGGTGTTTTCGTCGGATTCGACCAACCCCGCACCCTGGGCGACCGGGAAACAGGATCGAACGTGGCGGCGCCCATTTTCAAATCCTTCATGGCCAAGGCGCTTGAAGGTCAACCGACGGTACCGTTCCGGATTCCCGCCGGTATCCGCCATGTGCGCGTCAATGCGAAAACCGGCCGGCTCGCCCGTCCCGGCGACCGCAACGTCATCCTCGAAGCCTTCAAGGTGGGCACCGAGCCGGACAGCGACGCGGATTACCGAGTTCTCGATGAAAGCGTCAACGCCGCATCGCCTTCGCCGGACGGCGGCCAGGCCCAGTCGCCCGAAGCACCGTCGACGCCGGCCCGCGGGCTTTACTAAGGCCACTCCATACAGCGATTGTTGTTCTTGAATTCGAATGCGCCTTGCCGTACATGCAGCGGCGCGAAGCGTCGCTTCAACCATCCATAGGCAAATCGTCACATGCGCGCCGAAATCCAAAATCTGGCCGATGAAATCAAGCAGTCCCTGGGTCTGCTGAGGAGGCATCTTTGACCTCGATGCCGCCAAGCTGCGCCTCGAGGAACTGAACGCCCTCGCCGAGGATCCGGCCCTGTGGGACGCGCCGGAAAAGGCGCAGAACGTCATGCGCGAGCGCACCCGGCTGGAAACCCGCATCGGCGGTTTCGAGGCGCTTGAAACCGGTCTTTCCGAAAATGTTGACCTGATTGAGCTCGCCGAACTGGAACAGGACGACGAGATTATCGGCGAGGCGGAGACTGCGCTCAACCGATTGCGCGATGTCGCGGCTAAAATGCAGCTTGAGAGCTTGCTGGCCGGCGAGGCCGACGCCAATGATTGCTATCTTGAGGTTCATGCCGGCGCGGGCGGCACGGAATCCCAGGATTGGGCCCAGATGCTGGTGCGCATGTACATTCGCTGGGCCGAACAGCGCGGTTTCAAGGTCGATTATCTGGAGGAATCACCCGGTGAGGAAGCCGGACTGAAATCCGCGACGATAAAAATCGCCGGCGACAATGCCTATGGATGGATGAAGACCGAAAGCGGCGTCCACCGGCTGGTCCGGATATCGCCGTTCGACGCAGCTTCGCGCCGGCACACGAGTTTTGCGTCGGTCGGGGTATATCCGGTTATCGACGACACGATCGAAATCGAAATCAACGATGGCGATTTGCGGATCGATACCTATCGGGCGTCCGGCGCCGGCGGCCAGCACGTCAACCGAACCGACAGCGCGGTGCGGATCACCCATCAGCCGACCGGCATCGTGGTGCAATGCCAGAACGACCGGTCGCAGCATCGTAACCGCGCGACGGCGATGACCATGCTGAAGGCGCGGCTCTATGAGCGGGAGCTGCAGTTGCGCGAGGAGCAGGCGCAGGCCGATCATGCGGCAAAGACCGATATCGGTTGGGGACATCAGATACGATCTTACGTTCTGCACCCCTACAAGATGGTCAAGGATTTGCGGACCGCGGTCGAGAAAGGCAATGCGGATGCGGTTCTGGACGGCGACATCGACGCCTTTCTGGAGGCGGCGTTGGCAATGCGCATCAGCGGCACCGAAAATGCCGCCGTCGAATAACGCCCGCCGCCGGAGCGCCCCGGCATTTTATCGTGCCAGAGGTTCGTAATACCCGTGCGGGAGCCCGGCCCGGTCGCGGCTTGCGCGGTTGAACGGGGGTTTCAGGTTTCCCTTGAAGTACCGGCGGACGAGCGTGTGGAACGCCCGTACCGGCGCTTCGCCCGCGCGGTCGCAGCAATAGGCGAACCAGCGCTGACCGACCGCAACATGGCCGATTTCATCGTCGTGAATGATGTCCAGGATGTCGGCGCTGGCATCGTCCCCCGCGGTGCGCAGCTTGACGACCATCGCGGGCGTGACATCGAGCCCGCGCGCCTCCAACACCAGGGGCACCACCGCCAGCCGGGCGGCCAAATCATGCGCCGTCGCTTCCGCCGCCTCCCATAACCCGCCATGGGCGGGCAGGGCGCCGTAGAAGCTTCCGAGCGCGGCGAGGCGGCGGGAGAGGAGGGTAAAATGCTTTGCCTCTTCCGCCGCCACGCCGATCCAGTCGTCATAAAACGCGCGCGGCAGGTCGTCCGTTGCGGCAAACCGCGCGATGACGTCCCAGGCGAGGTCTATGGCGTTCAATTCGATGTGGGCGAGGGCGTGCAAAAGGGCGATGCGCCCGGCCGGATTGCTGTTGACGCGCCGGCGGGGAACGTCGCGCGGCAGGCGCAGCGCCGGCCGCGGCGGCCGAGCCGGGCGGACCGGCGGAATCTCGGCCCCAACCTCGGAAATTGCTCCCTTGCGCCACGCAGCGGCGGCACGGGCTGAGAGCACCGCTTTTCCCGACGGGTCGGCGCTGCAAAGAATTTCGCAGGCGGCCTGGGTGAGGGTTCCGGCTGCCCGAGTTGAGTGCGGTTTTTCGATTTCAGGGCTCATCCGTGAACCATTCGAACCGCAGTTCGCCGATGTTGCAGGGCGGAATTTCGCGGGCTTTGCCGCCGGCCGCGGTCTTGAAAATTCGGAAAACGGGCGGCGGCGTCCGGCCGGCGATTTCAAGGATCAGCTTCTTGCGAATTGCGCGCGCGAAATCGGCGAAGGAATTGGCGACGATGTAAAAGGCGCCCGGGCCGCCGATGACACAATTGCCATAGTAAAGATCGACGTCTTTCATGGCCGGCCAGCCAAAGGGACTCGGCCGGCTATTGACGATCGGCAGGCCATTGATTGTCACACCCATTGCGATCGCCCGATCCCGCGCGACGGTCACCAGTCCGCCCTTGTTGTTCGGGCCATCTCCGGAGATATCGATGACCCGCCGTGTTCCTTGAAATTTATTGTTTTCGAATTGGGGCAAGGCAAACTCGATGGCGTTGTGGATCGAGGTCCAAAGCGCGGTGTGAACCGGCGCACGGGCGATCACGGCGGCAAAGTTTCGGGCCGAGCGTTCGTCTTCGATCATGGTCCAGTTGGCAACGGTGACCGAAATCTCGGCACCGGCCCATTCCACATAGGTCACCGCGATCCGGCCGAGAAAGCCGCCTTGGATTGCCTTTAACAAGGCGGGGTCGGTCAGCGCGGCGACGTAGCCGTCGCGCTGCAATTGTGCTTCTTCGGGATCGATGCTGCCGGAAATATCCACCGCCAGCACCAGTTCGAGATCGACGGGAATCAGGTCGGCGGCATGGGACCGGGCGGCCGGCGCCATCGCCAGCAGAAGCAGCAGCGCGATAGCCGAAATCGTGCTGCGCCGCCTATGTCTCCAGATCCGTGCCGTCGATATATTTTTCGACAAGGTCGTAAATTGCCTCCGCATGATCTTCCGTCGAAATCACCAGATTGCTGCTGTCGCCAAATATATTCAGCAGGTATCCGCGCGGCCCACAAACGGATTCGAGCGCCGCGATGAATGGCGTAATGACCTGATCGTTGAGCGCTTCCGCCGTCGCCTGTTGCTCCATCAACGTCTGTAACTGGCGGCGCAGCGCCTCGGGGCCGTCATCGCCGCCGCGTTTCTTGCGCCGTGTCATGAAAGGCCCCGCGCTTCGGCAAGGACCTCATCGGCGTGCCCGGCGACTTTCACCTTTCGCCAGGCCTTGCGGACGATTCCATCGCGATCGATCAGAAAGGTCGACCGTTCAATGCCCATGAACTTGCGGCCGTACATGGTTTTTTCCTTCCAGACGCCGTAGCGTTCGCAGACATCGCTATCCGCGTCCGACGCGAGCCTGAATGTCAGGCCGTGCTTCTTTATGAAATTGTCGTGCTTGCGAACGCTGTCTTTCGATACGCCGATAACGTCGGCGGCGATCTTGGAAAAGTCCGGCAGTGCGTCTCGGAAGGCGCATGCCTGTGTCGTGCAGCCCGGCGTATTGTCCTTCGGATAGAAATACAAAATCAGCGTTTTGCCCTTCAGTGCGGACAGCGTTACCTCGCCGCCGCCATCGGTCGGCAGCGTGAAATCCGGCGCCTTGTCCTCTGTCTTGATGGTCATTGGTTCAACGGGGCCTCCGTTTTGGCGATGTTGCTAGGCGCCGTCCGGACGCTGCGGGGGGCGGCGCTGTCGGGCCGCTGGCCTCCTGCACAGCGGACGTCCGCGGTCGGGCGTCCTCCGCCGGCCGGTCGATGATTTCAACGAAATAACCATGCACACGTCCGGCGGCTTCGTCCATCCGCGCGATCAAGGCGTCGAAATCCGGTGCGTTGGTTGCGCGCAGCAGGGCGGCGCGTGGGCCGGATGCCGCTGTTTCCTGGTCCAGGCCGTCGCTGGTCGTCACGCGCAGCACGGTCTGAATCTTGTGCCAAAGTTGCAGCGCGTCCCGCAGCGCCGCGGCGGTGGCCGGATCCAATAGGCCCTCCGCTTCGAGCCGCTCATAGGCCTCGGTGGCATTGTGGGTCAGTACGCCGGGGTGGCTTGGCGCATGACGGAGCTGGAGGTATTGCGCGATGAATTCCGCATCCACCAGTCCGCCGCGCCGGTGTTTGATGTCCCACCGCGATTGGCCGCGGTGTTCCTTCGCCATGCGTGCACGCATCGTCGCGACATCGATCACCAATTGGTCCGCATCATGGGGCTTGGTCAGGATGGCGTGTATCACCTGTTCCAGGCGCAGCTTCAGGTCCGGCGACCCGGCAACGACCCGCGCGCGCGTCAAAGCCATGTGTTCCCATGTCCAGGCCGACTCTTCAAAGTACTGGATATAACCGTCCAGCCGCGCCGCGGCGGGGCCTTTGTTACCGGACGGCCGTAGCCGCGTATCGACCTCGTACAGCCGGCCTTCGCCGGTCAACGCCTCGATCGCGCCGGCAATGCGCTGACTCAGGCGTAAAAAATATACGCTCGTTGCCAGCGGCCGCTCGCCGGTCGACTGATCAATCGTGTCGGGGGCGTTGTAAACGAACACCAGATCGAGATCCGATTCCGGCATCAATTCACGGCCGCCCAGTTTGCCCAGTGCGATCGCTGCAATGCCGCCGCCGGGCACCTCGCCATGTCGGCCGGAATCGGCGAATTCACCGAGAACATGGGGCCAAAGCCCCCGCAGCACGGTTTCAGCGATGTCCGAGAGGACCGGTCCGGTCGCGTGGCCGTCGGTCATGCCGCGCAATATTTGGACCCCGACCTGAAATTTTTTGTCGTTGGCCCAGCGGCGCGATATTTCCAGGGCGTCCTGATAATCGTCGGCCTGCGCCAGCGCATCCGAGAGATCCTGACGCATTTCCGCGTCGTCGCTCGGCGGCCGGTAAAACTCGTGCGCCAGGACATGGTCGAGCAAGCGCGGATTGCGGCTGAGCCATTCGGCCAATCGCGGCGCATCGCCCATGATTTCCGCCACCAGATCGAGCAGTTGCGGATGGGTATAGAACAGCGAGAACAGTTGCACGCCCGCGGGCAGTCCCGCGAGGAAGGCGTCGAACCGCGCAAAAGCCCTGTCGGGTTCGGCCCGGGACGCGAATGCCTTGACCAGGCGCGGCATGAATTCCGTAAGGAGTTCGCGTGACCGGACGCTTCGGGTCGCGCGATAGCGGCCGTGGTGCCAATTGCGAATAAGCGAGGAGATCGATCCGCCGTCCCGGAATCCCATGGTCTCCAGGGTCTGGACGGTTTCCGGATGATTTTCCGTGCCGGTAAACACCAGCGTGCCTTCGCCTCCGAGATCGGCGGCATCTTCGAAAAGCTCCGCATAGTTCTTTTCGACCAGCGCCAGCGTCGTCAGCAGTTCATCGCGAAACGCGGCGGCGTTCGGGTAGCCCATAAAGGTGGCGATGGCGTCGACTTGCGGGTCGTTCTTCGGAATCTCGTGCGTCTGTTGATCATCGACCATTTGCAGGCGGTGTTCGAGCCGCCGCAGGTAGCGGTAGGCCCGGGCCATGGCGTCGGCGGCGTCGGGCTCCACTCGGCCATGATCGGCAAGTTGCACGAGGGTTGCGCAAAGCTGCTTCGTGCGCAGCGCCGGATAGCGGCCGCCCCAGATCAACTGCTGCGTTTGGGCAAAGAATTCCACTTCGCGGATGCCGCCCCGGCCGAGCTTGATGTTGTGGCCGTTTACGGCGATTTCGGCGCCGCCGCGATAGGCGGTTATTTGGCGTTTAATCGAGTGGATGTCCTGGATCGCGGCGAAATCCAGGAATTTTCGCCAAATAAACGGACGCAAATTGTGCAGGAATGCGTCACCGAGGCCAATATCCCCCGCCACCGCGCGCGCGCGGATCATCGCGGCACGCTCCCAGTTTTGGCCGACGCTCTCGTAATACACTTCGGCGGCGTGTACCGGGATGGCAAGCGGCGTGGCGCCGGGGTCGGGTCGTACGCGCAGGTCGGTGCGAAACACGTACCCGTCCGCGGTGCGCTCATCCATAATGCGCATCAGCATCCGAGTGGCGCGCACCAGTTCCTGCGATAGCGAGTCCGGATCCCGCGGCTGCAGCTTTTCCGGCTCATAGAGCACCATGATGTCGATATCGCTGGAGTAATTCAGTTCCTGCGCGCCGAGCTTCCCGAGCGCGAGGACGACCAGCCCCGCCTCCGCCTCGGGCGTATCGCCGGCCGGCAGGGCGATAACGCCGTCATCGGCCAGACGGCGCAGCAGGTGGCGCAGCGACAGATTCAGCGCCAAATCGGCATAGTCGCTTAAGGACCGGGTCACCGTTTCGAGCGGCCATAATCCGGTGATATCCGCGATCGCGGTCAACAGCGCGACCTTTGACTTTCCGCGCCGGAGGCCGGACATCAGGCGTTCGACCGAGCGTTCGGCCCCCAGGTCGGCCCCAACCGCCGCCATCGCGGCGTCGCAGACGGAATCCGGACCTTTTTCGAATAATTGTACGGCGAAGGGCGCTTCGCGGAGCAAGAGGCTGCTGAGATAGGGGCTGTTGCCGAATATGGCGTCAAGCACCGCGGCACCCGCCGGGTCGTCGGCGATTTCACCAACACCATTGATATTATTGGATAAAGCGCGCCACCGGTCCCGCCCGATCGACGCTCTTTCGGTGTCTGAAGGTTGCGGCAGTCCTTCGGTATCGATGTCAATCAACACGGCAATCCGAACGTTAGCGAAATCCTAGGAATAATGGCTAATAACACTATATATGGTGACTAGTCCAAGCGGAGCGGGGGACCCGTTGCGACATTTTCTGGTGCGGCTGGCGCAGGTGCTGGTCAGTCTGTCGGTGGGGCTTGCGATACTTGCAAGTTTAGCGGCGTGGCGGCTATCGCAAGGGCCAATTTCCTTGAATTTCATGAACCCGGTGTTGGAGCAGTCCTTCGCCGTGCGAGATCTGTCTTTTACCGTGGAGGTCGAAGACACGGTCATGATTTGGGGTGGCTGGCGCAGAATAATCGACCTGCGGGCCCAAAATCTCCGCATCTTGGGGCCGGACGGTAAGTTGTTGGCATCATTGCCGGAAGTCTCGATCGGGCTTTCAATTCCCGCGTTGGCCCATTTTGAGCTGGCGATCTCCCGGTTGGAAATCCTCGGCCTCACCGTTGACATTGAGCGTGCTGCCGACGGCAGACTTACTTTTCAGGTGCCGGTGGCCGCGCGCGCGAAATCCGCCAAAGTCGCCGCGATGGGAAAGGGTACGCTGGACGCGCTCATAAAGCCCATTCGGGACGGCGACGGCGCCTTTCGGTATCTTCGCCAGTTCTCGTTGCTCGATGGCAAGTTCCAACTGGTCGACAGAAAACAGGATTATGTCTTCGACCTGCCGCATTTCGATATCGCCGCGGCGTTCCGTCGGGAAGGCATCGATACCACAATTTCGCTGAGCCTCGATGATGGGGGGAAGCGGACGAACCTGGATGGCAGGTTGCAGTTTGACCGCGATAGCGGCCGCGTGTCCGGGCGATTGGATTTCAAGAAAATGTCGCCCACGCTGATCGGGCGGGTCGTTCCGGATCTGAAGCGTTATTCGAATGTCAGCGTCCCGGTCACGGGCAACGCTGAATTCGAGTTTGGCCGCAAATGGAAGATCCTCAATCTCAATTTCGATATGCGCAGCCGCATTGGCGCGGTTGCCCTAGCCATGACCTATCCGCCGGCCGGCGATGGTGTCGTCGCCAACCTTGACATTCGCAATCTGCAGGTCGCGTCCTTGGCGGATGCCGCGCCGGTATTGGCAACGTTGACCGGATTGGATTTGCCGGTCAGCGGGCGAATTACGGGGAAGATTTCGGCCGGCAATCACTTCGAATTGTCGGAGGTCGACATCACGTTGGGGTCCGGGAAACTCGACTTTCCCGGTATCACGCCACAACCGTTGCCGGTCAATGGCATCGTTTTGCGGGCGAATTTTTCAGACAACATGACCTCCGCGCGCATCAAAAAGGCGGCCCTTGATTTCGGCGGCCCGGCGCTGTCGGCGACCGGCGCCGTTCAGTTGGCGGGTGGCGCCTATCGGGTTCGTGCCGATGTCGTCGCCACGAAGGTCCCACTCGCGGCCCTTGGCCACTATTGGCCGGAAACAGTGGGGAAATCCGCGCGAAAATGGGTGACCGGGAATATCGTAAAGGGGGAGGTGACGGAGGCGAAAGCCAGTATGTCGCTGGAGATACCGGCGGATGATGCCGCGGCGATTAGTTTTGAAACGTTTACCGGCACTCTGCAGTATCACGGCCTCGACGTGAATTATTGGGCGCCGTTGCCCCGGTTCACCGACGTGGGCGGCACTGGCCATTTCGACAAGGATCGATTGCGGCTTGCCCTCTCTAGCGGGCGGTTGCGCGACGTTGCCCTGGAGCAATCGGTCATCGATATTTCCGGCCTCGCTCACAAGGAAAAACGGATTGCGATCGATCTCGTGGTGCGCGGCGCGCTGCGGACGGTGTTGCAAGTGTTGAACCAAGAACCTCTGGCGCTCACCGCTGATCTTGGGGTTTCGCCCGAGGCAGTGTCGGGTGATGCGGTGATCCGCACGAATTTGCGTTTTCCGCTGGTCGACGACCTGACGGCGGAACGGGTGAATGTGGATGTGTCGGCCACGATGCGTGAGGTCGGTTTGTCGCCCGGACCCTATGGTCTGAATTTCAGTCATGGGGATCTCAACCTTCGGGTCGATAATTCCGGAATGACGGCCGGCGGCGTTGCCCGGCTGTCCGCCACGCCGGTGACACTGGATTGGCGTGAGAATTTCAAGTCGGATGCGCCGTTTCGACGTCGCGTCGTGGTCTCCGGGCGCGTGCGCGAGCTGAACCGGCCCGGGTTCGGCCTGCCCGATATTCCGCTGGCATCCGGACCCGCGGATGTCAGTATCACGCTGACCGGATCGGCCAAAAACGAGATGTCGGTATCGGCGAAAGTTGCGCTGGAAGATGCGCGAATTTCGATCCCCGGAATTGGCTGGGAGAAGGCATCGGGCGATCCCGGATGGGCAACGGTGTCGATCGCGGTCGATCCCTCGGGCAAATTCGCGGTCGAGCAATTCGACCTCGAGGCTGGGAAGACGAAATTCTCCGGTGCTGCGCACCGGATGGAATCGAACGGAAATAATTGGCGTGTCGATATCAGCCAGTTTCGCAATGGTGCGAGCGACCTGACCGGCAAGATCGATTTCACACCGGATGGCAGATTGCTGATCGCCGTATCGGGGAAGCGGTTTGATTTGGAACCGGTGTTGCGGGAGGACGCGACGGCATCGTCGTCGCCACGCAGGAAGCGCCAAAGCGGCTATCCCGTGAGGCTCGATGCGCATTTCGGCGAAGTCGTCTGGGGCGATCGCCGCCAATTGCGGAACGCGAGCATTATGGCCGTGCATGACGGTAAGATAATGCGAGGCTTGGTGGTCGATGGAACGTTAGGCAAGCAAGGACGGCTGGAGTTGAAATATTTGCCCGCTGATGCCGGGCAGATTTTGAATGTCACCGTGGACAATTTCGGAAACTTGACCAAATCCGTATACGACCGCGCGGGCATAACCGGCGGGACCATGGTCATTCGCGGGACGCGCAGTGCGCCCGATGCGCCGCTGAAGGGGTCGTTTGCCGTCAATCGGTTCACGCTTACCAAGGCGCCCATGCTCGCGCGCGTGCTGCAGGTCGCGACGCTGACCGGAATTGTCAATGCGCTCTCCAAGAAGGGGCTGAAATTCAAAGAATTCGAGGGTGGGTTTTCCTATCGGGA
>JAOTYV010000420.1 GCA_029861675.1 Alphaproteobacteria bacterium | reverse complement strand
CCCTATGAAGCCCTGTTCCACTTGTTTTGGTTGTCGGGGAGAGAGGATTCGAACCTCCGGCCCCTACGTCCCGAACGTAGTGCTCTACCAGGCTGAGCTACTCCCCGCCAAGAGCGTGCCTTATATACCGGTGACAAAGCCTTGGCAACGGCTGGGGCCTATGCTTCTAATGCTGCTTCGAAGCGGGGGAGGACAGAATGGGCCGGCCGAATGAACTGTCCGTAAGTGCTTTATCCAAAAAGATTTCCGAAAGGTCGATAAGCTCGACCGAGATCGTCGAATCCTGCCTCGCGCGGATCGCCGAACGGGATGGCACGGTCGGCGCGTGGCAGTATCTCGACCCCGACCAGGCACTCGCCCAGGCGGCGGAGCGCGATACCACACCCTCGCGCAGCCCGCTGCACGGCATCCCGGTGGGCCTGAAGGACGTGATCGAGACGGCAGACATGCCAACGACATACGGATCGCCGATCTATCAGGATCACATGCCGAGCGAAGATGCCCTGATCACCCAGCGGCTCCGCGCCGCCGGCGCGGTCATTCTCGGCAAAACCGTCAGCACGCAATTCGCACACCGCACGCCGGGCAAGACCGCCAATCCGCGCAATCCGGCGCATACCCCGGGCGGGTCGTCGAGCGGATCCGCGGCGGCCACGGCGGATCTCATGACACCGCTCGCCTTCGGCACCCAAACCGCCGGTTCGGTGATCCGGCCGGCCGCCTACTGCGGCGTGATCGGTTTCAAACCGAGCTTCGGCTGGACGAATTTCAACGGTGTCAAAAACCTTTCCGCGTCCCTGGATACGCTGGGATATTACGTCCGCAGCCTGGACGACCTTCCCCTGGTACACCGCGTGCTCAACGCGACGCTCTTGCCGGGTCCGGCCGAAGACGGTTCGCTACACGCCGCGCCGCGCATCCTGGTCTGCCGTACACCGGCTTGGAACGAGGCATCGCCGGCGGGCAAGGCAATCCTCGAAGAGACCGCCGATCGATTGGCCGCCGCCGGTGCGACGGTGCATGATCTCGACCTCGAACCGATATTCGCGGATGTCTTCGACGCCCATACCACGGTGATGAGCTATGAGATGGCGCACCACCTGGCGGCCGAACGCCGCGACCACTGGGCGATGATCAGCCCGCCGACCCAATCCTATATCGAGGCCGGTGAAGCCTGCTCGCAGGAGACCATAACTGCGGCGCGGCTGGTGCTCGAACAGGCGCGCGAAAGACTGTCGCGGTGCGTCGACCTGACCGATGTCATCCTGACGCCAAGCGCGCCGGGCGAGGCGCCGGCGGGCCTGGCGTCGACCGGCGATGCGGTATTCAACCGGATGTGGACGTCGCTGCACGTACCCTGCCTGCATCTGCCGATCCGCAATGGACCGCAGGACCTTCCGCTCGGAATTACGCTGGCCGCCCGGACGGGCGCCGAGGAACGGCTTGTGGCGACCGCCAGATGGGCCGCGCAACGTCTCGATCTTCCGCTATTCGGATGATGAGCCGTTGGATCCCTTGCCGAAGGTCGCGCGCCAAAAATCGTAAGTCGCCATCGAGACAACGATCAAGATCACAACCCATAGGGCGGGTTCCGCGACAAATCGTACGACGACACTCAAAAACAAGATGAGCGCGGACAAGGAAAGCACCGCAAAAATCTTATCCAACATGATCAATCACCGCTTCCGTTCATTCCTCGTCCCCCGCCGCGGCGACCCGTTGGGCCAACCAGCGCGCCGTCCGTAACAGCCGTCCATCATCGCCCCGGCGTCCAATGAGCTGACCACCGATCGGCAGACCCTGCTCGCCTTCCAACAACGGCAGGGTCACCGCGGGCACGCCGCACAGCGTCCACAGGCTACAAAACATCGGACTGCCGGTGCTCTCGAGCCCGGCCGGCGCCTCCCCGGTGGTTGCCGGCGTGAGAATCGCATCATAGCGATCGAAGACTTCGTCTAGACCCGCATTGAGAACGTCGATCCACTCGATCGCGCGATTATAGTCGACGGCAAACACCTCCCGGCCCTCATCGATCATTTCGCGCAGCGTCGGGCTCAGGCGATCGGCGCCGCGCTCCGCATAGCCGACGAAGCTTTTGGCGATATCCGCGCACATGATGAGCCGATGCCAATCGATTGCACGTTCGAACGGTTCGGGCAATGCGATGGTGTCGCAATTTTCCCCTAGAAAGTCGACCAACTCGGAGAAGCCCCCGCGCGCGTCCTCCGAGGCATGTTCCCAAATCGGCGTCGGGGCAAAGGCAAGAACCGGATCGAGCGGCGCTTCGGCGGAGGCGGTCTCGAAAAGATGGTGCCGGCCCCGCGGACGCATATCCGGATCACGGGCATCATATGCGGTCAACGCGTCGGCAAGCATCGCGACACCGCCCAGGTCACGCGCAAACACACCGACCGTGTCAAGCTGCCGTGAAATCGGCAACACGCCATGCCGGGAAATCATACCATGCGTCGGCTTGTACCCGACCGTACCGCAATAGGCCGCCGGCCGGATGACGGAACCGTTGGTCTGCGTCCCGATGGCAAGCGGCACCATATGGGCGGCGACCGCCGCCGCGGACCCGCTCGATGAGCCGCCGGGCGAATGCGCCGAATTGTGCGGGTTACGGGTCTTGCCCGGGCCATAGCACGCCAATTCCGTCGTCACCGTCTTGCCCATGATCACCGCGCCGGCCTGCCTCAGCTGGGCGACCACCGCGGCATCTTCGGTCGGCTGCCGGCCGGCGTCGATCACGGTGCCGTTCTCGGTCGGCAGGTCGAGGGTATCGAAGATGTCCTTCACGCCAACCGGCATTCCATGCAGCGGGCCGCACGGCATCCCCGACGCCCGGATGGCATCGACCGCCCGCGCCTGCTCCAGCGCATAATCCGGGTCGAGCGCCGCCCACGCCTCTATTTCGCTATTGACCGCCTCGATTCGCTCGAGATGCGCCTCGACCACCTGCTCGGACGACACGGCGCCGTCGCGCAGTTGCTCGGCGAGGTCGACGGTGCTGAGTTCAACCAGGTTCATAATGCCGTTCCGATTGCAGATTTATCGACCGCGGTCATGCAGCATCACTTTCCATACACCATCGTGGGCAGCCACAAGGCAACCTGCGGGAAGATGTACAGAATCGCCATGGCGAGGAAAACCATCGACAGGAACGGCAGCACGCCCTTGAAGATCTCGACCAACCTGACATGCGGCGGCGCCACGCCTTTCAGATAATAGGCAGCCATGGCCATGGGTGGTGTCAGGA
>JAOTYV010000126.1 GCA_029861675.1 Alphaproteobacteria bacterium | reverse complement strand
CCGAATTCCTCCGGCCGCTTTGACCAGCGTTTTTCCTCGTTATAGGCAATCACCGTGCCGACGGTCGGGCCGGGCCCGGGAATTGCACCGACCGCCGTGCCGATAATGCTGCCGCGCGCCATCGTCGGCAGCAGCTTGATGAATTCGCGGAACGAGAACCCGGCCCCCTTGGCCACCAACGCGTCTTTCGAGATGTGGGAAGCGGCCTCCGCTTTGGCGGATGTCAGGCCCATCAACCGAAAGATTTCCGGCGCGGCCAGCATCGCGATGATCATGACGATCAACGGAATGCCGTCGGAAAGATAGGACTGGTCGAATTCGAAACGGACGGCGCCAAACGGCGATTCGCCAACCGTCGACAGAAACAAGCCGAGCCCCGCGGCGATGAAACCCTTGGTCGGGTCCCTGCCGACGAAGCTGCCGATGATGGCGAGACCGAGAATTCCCAGCGCGAACATTTCAGAGGGGCCGAACTGCAATCCGACCCAGGCCAGCGCCGTCGCCGCGACGATGAAGATCAGGCTGCTGACGATACCGCCGAACACGCCGGACGAAATGGAAATCATCAGCGCGCGCCGGGCATTCCCTTTCTGGGCCATGGGGAAGCCATCGAGCACGGTCATCGCCGCCGCCGGCGTACCGGGCGTCCGGATCAGGATCGCCGGGATCGAACCGCCATATTCGGCCGCGGAATACACCGATACCATGAACAGGATGGCGGCCGAGGGCGACATGATGAACGTGAAGGGAAACATCAGCGCCAAGGCTTGCGAGCCGCCGAAGCCCGGTAGAATCCCCATGATAACGCCGGCAATGACACCGAGCGCGATTACGATCAGGCTCTCGGTCTGTAGAACGATGCCGATTGCCGGCACGATATTTTCAAGTACCGCGTCCATCGTCCGGCTTCAAAAGAGGTTGAGATGCGTGGGCAGAAATAGCAGCGGCAGCCGCACGGTCAGCAACGGGACAAAAAGAAGATACATAATCCCGACCGAAACGACCGACACGACGAATGCCCAAATCCAGTGCCCCGTCCGCCACCCGAGCATGGCAAACAGGAAGACGAAGGCCGCCGGCTCGAATCCGACGATGCCGATGCCGGCAACAGCCGCGCCCGAAAATGCCAGGGCTTGAAAAAACTTGGCCAGATCGATGCGCACCACGCGGTCGCCGCCGGCCGCTCCGGCGTCCCGATCGCGGGCGGACGTCTTTCGCAATGCCATCAGACGCTGGATCAGCAGCACGATGCTGAAGAAGAAAATGATGCCCAACGAAATCCGCGGGAAAAACGCGGCCCCCGGGTCCCCCGGCAGCACGGGCGGTATCCATGTGGTCGTGACATAATAGGCGAAGACCGACAGCGCGAGCAGGAGAACGGCGCCGATCCCGTCGGCCGTTCTGCCATCCGCTTTCCATTCATTCATTGTTCGCGATTTCCGATGTTGATGGGTGCCAATGTCCAGATCCTTCGCCGGTCGACGCGCACACGGTACATGGCCGCGGGATCAATCGATCGCCGCGGCCATGCCTGGACCGAAATACACCGGCTATCCGGCTACTTTATCAGCCCGTTCTTGCGCAGGAATTCACCGGTCTCGACACGAAGGTCGTGGAATTCCTTCGTCAATTTGGGTCCATCGAGGCTGAACACATCGATCGCGCCCACCGTCTTCTTGATGTAGCCCTGGTATTCCTCGGACGCAGCCACCTTCTTGAAGGCCGCCGCGATCTGTTTCTTTACGTCGTTCGGCACGCCCTTCTTGAGGAAAAAGCCCTGAATTTGGTGCGTGAACGCGTAGTCCTGGCCAAAATCTTTCGGAATTGGCGCCTTGATGCCCGGATAAGGCTGTTCGTTCAGCAGAATGAGCGTGCGGCCCTTGCCGGCTTTGACCTGCGGCGCCCAGATCCCGGTGGGGATAATGCCAATCGGCACATGGCCACCGAGCACGTCCTTCATGGCGCGGCCCGATCCTTTGTAGGGCACGTAGTTCCATTTGACATTGTAGGCCTTGAACAGGTTGATCAAGTGACGGTGATGCGCCGAGCCGGGCTTGTTGGCGGCAACCGAGATCTTGCCCGGATTGGCCTTCATGTCGTCGATGACATCCTTGAAGGTCTTATATTTGCTGTCAGACCGCGTGCCGATCACATACAGAAACTTGGTGAAATGCACCACCACTTCGAACTGGTTCGGATCCGGTTTGAACGTCGGCATGTTCATATAGCCGGAATAGCTGGTGTTTCGATGCAAGAAGGTATGGCCGTCGGTCGCCTTTTTAGCGACATACTCCGCCGCCGTATTGCCGCCGCCGCCGCCCTTGAACAAGACGTCCACGCGCTCGCCGAGTTGCTTCGACATAACGGCCGAGATCAGTCGGCACCAATGCGCCGCGCCCGATTTAGCCGATGTCGCGCAGACCAATTCGACCGGCTTGCTGGGCCACTTGGCGGCAGCAACCGGTCCCGTCGCAGTCACGCCAACCGCCAGCGCCATCACGGCGAAGGCTTGGCGTCCTAATATTGTGACCATATCCGTAATCCTCCCATAGACTGTTTTTTTACGCCGCCATCGGAGGCAATTTGCTTGCCCTAAGACCCTCACTGGAAACCGTCCAGACCGCGTATCCTTTATTGGCGCTGTCATTACCTTACGACATCGTATCAAATCGGCCAATCGGCCAATCGGCAATTCGGCAATTCGGCCAATCGATGGTAGGGCGATGGATTCCATCGGCAATCCGATGATCGGCCGTCACAATCCTGACAGCGGAGCCGCCGGGCGCCGGACCGATGATGCATTCGCATCCTTCGGCAAATACGCTACGGGGGGATATGCGGCCGCGCCGCTATTCGGAGGAAGACGCGAAAAGCGCGAAGACCTCCTCACCCGTCATATCGTTCGTTTTATTTGCAAATTTATAATATTTCGGCTTCTCATCAATAAAAACCTGATGATCAAACAGAAATTTACTGTCATCTTCGAATATTCCCACCGGCATATAGTATTGTTGATTATGCTTTAGCCGGTAGAAGAGATGGGTTCCGCATTTATTGCAGAAGCCGCGCTCGGCCCACTCGGAGGAGTCGAAGATGGAAATAGTGTCCTCGCCGGCGAACGACACCTCGGTGCCGCAATCGACCGCCATGAACGGCCCGCCGGCCCATTTCCGGCACATGCCGCAATGACAGGCGCCGACATTGCGGCTGACGGTTTTTGCAGTGATCTGGGTGCTGCCACAAACGCAGCTTCCCCGGGCTTCCATGGTATCCGACATGATTTTCTCCGATTCTTCCGATTGCGCGGCATGCTGGGCGATGCCGGTATAGTGCCAATGCCGGCGCCAATTTCGAAAGCAATTCTTACCGAAAGCAGGAAAATCGGAGATTTTCCCGGCCGGCGGGCTATGGCCGCGCCGCCGCCCGGCGCTTCGCACATTTCAAATTACGGCCCGCTTCCCCATATATGGAGGGAACCCGACCACAGGAAGCCGACCGGGAACGGAAATTTTCACTTATTTAAGTGTATTTCCACCATTCTTGTGTTGATTCCCAAGAAGTAATTTATTGGAATTCAGGCCATGACCGATCCAGCGACCGCCGCCAAATTTGCTCATCTCGCCGTCATGCTTCTTCAATCGCTCGGCCAGCAGCCGGCGATTACGGAGCAAACGGCGGCCGCGCGGCAAATCGAAACACCCGCGAGCATCACGGAATTGGGGAAGATCGCGCTCGACTGCCATCATCGGACCGGCACGTTCAAATCGATTCAGGTACTGGAACGGCCCTGGCGCCGGGGCGGCAACTACGCGGCGGTGTCCTCGGTACTCGTCCAGATTAATTGGCAGGAATTGTTTGGCGGGCCCCTTCGGACCCGAATCGGCATCGTGGCGCGCGACAACAAAATCCGCACGATCGTGCAGGATACCGAAAGCCCGATCCCGGCAAACCGGTCCTGCGCCCTCAACCGCTGGGTCAAGGTCACGGGCGAGGCGCCAATCGACTCCGCTCAGGCGGGCGCGGCGCCGGCGGCGGATTTGAACAATGCCCGCGCCGAGATCGACGCGCTGATCGATGCCGCCTCGGTGGTGGCGCTCGGCGGAAAGAAGGATGGCAGCGGCAACGAGGCCATTCGATCGGACTTCATCGCCCGCCTCGCCCGCGCGCTGTCGCGGGCCAAAGCCGCGATTAAGTCATCGGCGAATTCAGCGCCGCCGACGCGGTAGCGCCAGGAAGCTGCTGCTCAAATCGCGCCCTCATCCTCGAGCCGCTTCAACTCATCGCCGTCCAACCCCAGCAGTTCCCCAAAAATCTCCCGGTTATGGGTGCCCGACGGCACGGCCGGGGTGTCGTAGCCGCCCGGCGTCGCGCTGAACTTGATCGGGAAGTTCGCGGCGCCGATGCCGGGCAACTCGCCCAATTTGGGATGGACCAGCGGCACGATCATGTCGCGCGCTTTCAGGTGCGGCCAGCGTTTCAGATCGTCGATGTCGTGGACCGGGCTCGCCACCACGCCGGCGTCCTGCAGCCGGGTGACCGCATCGGCGGTGTCCATCGTCGCGGTCCAGGCGCCGACCAGGGCATCAACCTCCGCGTTGTTCGCGACCCGCCAGCCGGGGCGGCTGTAGTCCGGGTGATCCTTTAGATCCTCGCGGTCCATCACGCCGAGCAGGGCGTGCCATTGCGGTTCGCTGCCGACGCCGATCACCATCCAGTCGTCCCGGGTGCGGTAGCTGTTGAAGGGCGAGAACCGCAGGATGCGGTTGCCCTGCTGGAACGGCAGTTCGAGCTGGCCGTAACAATCCAGCGCCTCGTCGAACAGCAGCGCGAACAGGCAATCTACCATCGACACGTCGACATGCTGGCCCTCGCCGGTCCGCTCCCGGTGGAACAGCGCGCCCAGCACGCCGCCCATGGCGAAGCTGCTGGCGATCGCATCGGCCAGCGGCGAGCCCGCCTTGGTCGGCGGCTGGCCCGGCATGCCGGTGATGCTCATCAGACCAGATAGCGCCTGCGCCGTCACGTCGTAGGAGCGCTGATGCCGGTCCGGGCCGGTGCTGCCGAGCCCCGTGACCGAGCAATAGACCAGCCCCGGATTGCGCGCCGACAGCGCGGCATAGTCGATGCCGAGCCGTTCGGTCACGCCGACGCTGAAATTCTCCACGACAACCGCCGATTGCTCGACCAGGCGCAGAAACAGCGCATGGCCGTCGGGCGATTTCAAATCGATGGTGACCGCCTTCTTGGCGCGGCAGCGTTTGAGGAAGGCGATGCCGAGATCGTCCGGCCCCTGCCGTTCGAAGGATGGGCCGTCCGGGCCGACATAGACCGGCGCGTCGGACAGCCCGTCGCCGGTCGCCGGATTGTCGATCCGGATCACTTCCGCGCCCAGCCCGGCCAGCAGCAGCGTCGTGTGCGGTCCCGCGAAATACTGCGTCAGGTCGAGAACGCGGATGCCGTCGAGGATGGCCTTCACCGGCGCGGTCCGGGTTTGCGGCGGTTAGCCGGTTGAAGAAAGTGTCGCTGGTGAGCGCTTAACCGCATCCTTCGTCAGGCTCAGGATGAGGTTAAGCTATGGAAACGCCGCAGCCTCACCCTGAGCCTGACGAAGGGTGCGGCTGCATTCACGCTCGCTTTCGACATCGCGACTACGCCTTGCCGAGCCAGATCTTCTTGGCCTGTTCGGCGGCGTCGGCGGCGCGCTGGCCGATTTCCTCGTCCGACAGGGTGCTGAGCGGATGGGTGATCACCACCGGTTCCAGCTCGGCCATGCCGAGCGCGTCACGCTGCACTTCGGCTTCGTGCAGGAATTCGGTGGTCACGATGATCGCGGTCGCGCGGTCCTGTCCTTCGAGGCTGACGGCGTCATGCATACAGCACGACGTGCAGGAGCCTCAGTCGCCGATCGCGGTCAGGACGATGTCGTTGTCGGCGATGATCTCGCCCAGCAGGCCCGGATCCGCGTTCTTCGAGAAGCTTTCCTTCTCGTAGAATTTCACGTCCGCGAAGTCGATCTCGTCCTCGAGGATCGCGCGGGTCTTGCGCAACAGGTTGTTGCCGTTCCATTTCTTGTTGCTCAGGATGCCGAGCCGCAGACCGTTCAGGTCGGCGACCCGCTTCCCGAGCGGGATGGCGGTCGTCTCGACGATCCCGCGCGGATCGTAGACGACATGGCCGGTTTTCGGTGCATCGAGCGGCATGCTTCCTCCTTGGCTGATCGAGCCGATTGTCGGGCCCTATCGGGGTTACAAATAACAGGTTCCATCCTCGCAAACCATGCCGCCGCCAGCCGGCGCGTTGCCGTTCAGCTCGCGCAGCACGGGGCTCGCCATGTGGCCCCATCCGGGGATGAAGGCGGAAAACCGGCCGGCCTCGCCGCCGGCGCAGAACAGATGGATATGCTCGGCGCTGGGCACGACGGGAATGCGCGCATCCACGTCGCGCTTGTACCATTTCGGCAGGCTGCGGTTATAGACCTTGCCGTAACGATGCTGAAACGCCACGTCGCCGAAAGTGTTGGTCGCCTGATACCAGAGATAGTTTTTGATGTCGTGCCGCGTCCACTGGTATTTCGCCATGACGGCGGCATGTTCCGGGCCGATGACGACCGCGCAGTGGCCGGCGCTGACCGCGTTGTTGTGCGCGATCGTGCTCATCGCCGAGACGATGCTGTCGAGAATACCCTCGGGGTCGTCGGCGACGTGGTTGGTAACGCTGTGCGGCGGCTCCGCCGGCATCACGAAGACGGTCGAATCGTCTTCCGTGAAGCCCTTCTCCACATGATAGGGCGCGAGATGGCCAAGCTCCTCGTTCTCGGCGATGCAATAGGTGTATTTGGCGGGCGATCCCAGGGTGCTCTTGTCGAGATCGCCCGGCCAGCCGCCGCCGACATTGAGCAGGATCATGCGGATCGCCCGGCCGATCGTCGCGTTCGCCCGGTTGCCCGAGCCGAATACGTTATGCCCCGCGTTCATCTCGAGCTTCTTGCGGATCGGGCCGTTCACCACCAGCAGCGGCGACGCCATATGGGTCGTCGCCTGCACGCCGTGCAGGTTGAACGCCGGCGAACACAGCGCCAGCATGGCCGCCCGCACAACCGGCGCGTAGTCCGGCTTGCAGCCCGCCATCACCATGTTGATGGCCAGCACCTCGCGGGTCAGGCTGCCCCAGCGCGGCGGCACCCGGGCCTCGACGTAATCCGCGTCGCCGCCGAGCGCCTCGACCGTCGCGGCGACTTTTTCGGGCGTCGGCGGAACCACGGGAAATCCGTCGGAAAACCCTTTTTCGTAATACCATTCGACGAGATCGACGCCGCCCGAGACAACCGACTCTACGGGGCTCGATTCAGCGGTTTTCTGGCGCGCCATGGATGGGTCTCCGAATGATGATCAATTCAGCCGCCACTATGCGACAGGGAGGACGGGCGAGACAATGATCCTGCGCGGCGCTCACTTTCTGGCAGGCGGCATATTGACGAAAGGATCGACGGCGTCGTCGCCTTCCAGCTCGACCTCGAAATTCTCCAGGAAGCGGCACACCATCATGTAGAAGCCGACGGTCAGCACCAGTTCGGCCATTTCCCGGCTCGAGAGGTCGCGGGCGACCGCGTCATAGGTCGCGTCGCTCGCCTTGACCTCGTGCACCACCTCGTCGGTGAAACGCAGCACCCGCTGCTCCAGATCCGAAAAAGCCGAATTCTCAATGTCATCGGCGACCGCCGCGATCTGATCGTCCGTCACGCCGACATGGGCCGCGACCAGCTTGTGCTGATGCACCTCGTAGGTGGCCTCGCACAGATAGCCGACCCGGAGGATCACCAGCTCGCGCAGCACCGGGTCCAGATCGGCCTTGAACAGCAGCGCATTGCCGAATTTCATGAAGCCGTACAGCGAGGTCTCCGCATGGGCCATCATCCGGTAGACGTTGAGCATCGGATGAATGCGGGCGGCGAAGCTGCGGACGTCCTCGGGCAAGGCGTCGAGGTCGGGATAGGGCATGCGGGCCATGGCGGTATCCTGGCTGGCGGGTCGGACGGAGGATTTGGCGGAAGAGTGTGGGAGTCGAACCCACCAAGAACGTTGTACGCCCCTCAACGGTTTTGAAGACCGCGCGAGACACCGGCCCCGATACTCCTCCGCCGCCGATCCTAGTTTTCGGCGGAGCCGCGTCAAGCGGGGCAAAGGGTTGATCCCGGAACTTGCATCATGACCGGCAATGCGGTGCCCAACATTGCGCGTTTCCTATACGGTTGGTGACCCGGGCTGGCGCCAATGGCCCCTTGGCACGCTAAGACAGGCGGTAAGGACTGACAGCAATTCAAAGGATGGCATTCATGGAAAAGAATCGGTTCGGCCGCATGGATCTCGATGTTTCTCGGTTGACGTTCGGGTGTGGTGCGGTCGGCGGGCTGATGACGGCGGGCAGCGCGGCCGACCAGGACCGCGCCGTTGCCTGGGCGCGGGACAACGGGATCAATCATTTCGACACCGCGCCGTCCTACGGCAATACCGCCTCGGAAACCAATCTCGGCCGGGCGCTCGGCCGCAACCGCGACGGCATCGTCGTCAGCACCAAGGTCGGCGTGACCGAAGCGGACCATGGCGATCTCGCCGGCGCGAGCCGGGCCTCCCTCGAAGCCAGCCTGACCCGATTGCAGCAGGACCGCGTCGATATCTTTCAACTCCACAATACGCTGGAGGCGCCGAGCGACCGCGGAAACCTGACCGCCGATCAGGTGCTCAACGACATCGTCCCCGCCTTCACGAAACTGCGCGACGAAGGCAAAACCCGCTACCTCGGCTTCACCGCCAAGGGCGGCACGGACGCGCTCCACAAGCTGCTCGAATCCGGGAGCTTCGATAGCGCACAAATCTTTTACAACATGCTCGTTCCGTCGGCGGGCGAAGCCATTCCGCCCGGCTATCCCGCACAGGACTACCGTCAGCTTCTGCTCGCGGCAAAGCGGCATGGTGTCGGATCGATCGGCGTGCGGGTTCTGGCCGGCGGCACGCTGTCCGGAAGCGAGGCGCGCCATCCCTTGGGATTGCAGCGCGTCACGCCGATCGGATCGAGCCCCGACTATGCGACGGATGTGAACCGGGCCCTGCGCTTCGAACCGGTCGTCGCGGCGGGCCATGCCGCAAGCCTGCCGGAATTGGCGGTCCGGTACGTGATCTCGAATCCGGCGGTTGCAACCGCCGAGATCGGCATCGCGACGCTCGACGAATTGCAGCAGGCGACGGCCGCGGTCGAAAAGGGGCCGCTATCGAAAGAGGCGCTGGCGGAAATCAAAACCATCCAGACCGGATTTGCCGAGGAGCCGTCCTGAGAGGTGGCCGTATAGGCGATAGTTGGGAGCGGTGCGATGCGGCGAAGCGACAATAGGAAATATGCTCTCTCCGCGCCGCGAAGATGGACACGAATCGCGCCGAACGTCCGTGGCGCAACCTGGATATTGTCGAGCGCCCTGATATTCACCGCGATGACGGCTTTGATAAAAGTCGTCGGCACGACCATCGATGCTATTGAAATCGCATTCTTTCGCAGTGCGTTTGGTGTCGCTGTTCTCCTCCCCTTTGTTCATTTCATGGGGTGGAAAACAGTGCTTCGGCCGAAGCGCCTCGACTTGCAGATCATCCGGGGACTCACAGGGTCCCTTGCCCTCATTACGATAATTTACGCGTTGACACGCATTCCACTCGCTAGCGTCACGGGCATAAGCTTCTCGCGCATACTTTGGCTAATCCTGCTGGCCGTTATTTTTCTTAAGGAAAAACCAAGTTGGCAGCGAGGGACGGCCACCGCAATCGGTTTTGTCGGCGTCTGGATAATTGTTGATCCGTCGACCAAATTGGACCTGGGAACCGCCGCCGCTCTCGTCAATGCGGTAATCGTGGCGATAAATATCGTTCTCACAAAACGTATGACATTGGAGGACGAATCGCTGACGATCTTGTTTTGGGGAATGGCAATTTCGACGATCGTTGTTTCACTGCCGACTGTTTTCATCTGGCGAACCCCCGACATTTACGAAATGTCACTGCTTGCAGTCATTGGCATTGGATTAAGTGCGGGACATGCCTGCCTGATACACGGCCTGCGTGTCGGCGATGCCACAGCGGTAATGCCCTTCGACTATTCACGATTGCTCTTTGCCGGTCTCGCAGGGGTACTATTTTTTGACGAAATCCCATCGATCCAGACGGTGAGCGGCGCCATCCTAATTGTCGCCGCTACCTTCTATATCGCCCATCAGGAGGCGGCCAAAGCAGGTGCCCCGAATGGCAGTTCCACTTAGACATTGAATTTGTACCCGGGTATTTCCAGCAAGGCTCAGGGCGAAACTGCGACTGCGGCATCCTTAATCCGCAACTGCAAAACAATCGGCAACGTTGATATTCCCAAAATGACGCCTGCGCTTTGCCAAAATTCGATGTCAGACTTCTGGCGTTGATTCAGAAAGTCGGAAACGAACATTCATCCAGTAAAGCCGGGCCGATAATTTGCAGGACCGCCGCCAAACCCCAAAATATCTTTGATTCCCATAGTGGCAGACATGCTGTCGTATTGACTTCCGGCATCCTTGCGATCTGCTCCACTAGTATGTCAGGATTGACAGGAAAAAAATTGGGAGGGAGAAGTGGACGTACAGATATATTCGACTTCTGGTAAAGAGTTCATCGAAATCACCCGATATCCTATCGAACTGGTGCAGCAGGTAGAGAATAATACCGATGTTGGCATTCTCTACGCTCAATGGAGAAAGCTCGGTTCGCCGCCTCACACGAACAAGTTCCAACCACGCAGCGTCAATACGGCGTGTTTTCTGGTGTCCAAGCAACTTCCGATAGACTTCGTCTATACATCAACCGATGTTTCCCTTCAGATCCTCCCTCTGCGCGAAATGGAGAGCGAGCTCATTCAGCGTCAGACCATGGACGATTTGTTGCTGGTCAAGGAAACGTGCAAGCCGCTCTACCAACAGGTGATCCACAGGATGGAGCGGTTTGAGATGTGCTTTCGGAGAATCCTGCTTCCGGTAATCGATGATGATGGAAAGGTCGAACAGATTTATACCGCCACACGGCAGTTCGGTACGGTCGAGCCGGAATACTTAGAGATGGAAATGGCATGACCCTGCGCGCTTTCACGATGACACAAATGGGCGATGAAGGTTGGCAAAAGCGTCAGCAGATGCCCGTCGACACGCTGCTTGCAATCGAGCAAATCGGCGAACAGGTGGGTCGTTCGAAAAGTGCAATCCAAAAAGCGTTCAGTTATTGGCAAATAGAGCACCGCAACGGTCGTACCAGCCAAAAAGACTTCAATCTGGCTCCGATCAACACCGGGGCAATCTCACTGATCGATGTCACGCCGGAAAGCCCGTATCACTACCGGTTCTCGGTTAAGCGCGATGTTTATTTTCGATGGATGGAGGAAAAACCGTTAGCTGAGTTTCCTTATCCGGACATCATTCGATTTTGCAGCAACGAATACTATTCCTGCAAGATGGCGGCAGAACCGTTTGGGCACCATATTTCGCATGACTTGAAAGGCTTCAAGCGCGAATACCTGCGGCTGCTGCTTCCCCTAACGGACCGTTCTGGCCGTGTTTCTGCCTTGGCGTGTGTGTCGCGGCATCTTGATTCGCCAACTCCCGTCGGATCGTCTCCATCCACTCCGCGCGGCTAGACCAAGAGACTTGGACATCATCTGCCTGAGGTTTGTGCGGAAGGCCGCCTTTGATGAATGGCTTGACGTGCGCGAATTCAAAGCCGGTCAGCGCCAAGGTCTTGCGACGTGCGGTGTTCATCTGCATTCCGCAGAGATAGTCCGCCCTGAAATGCCTCAGAGCGATCGTCCGCGAAGCCCGGTTGAATATCAGCAGTCCCGCCCCGCGCCAGTCTGGGCGGATGTAGGTTCCACCACCAAACACGATACGGCCGGATAAACGAATATCATCGGAGTCATCGATGCCCAGCGGCTCGGTGTCCAGGTTGGGCGCCAGGTTTTCGAAGAGTATTTGCGCCATGCATTCTTCGACAAAGTCACTGGTGACGATCAGCCGTTGAGCGTGGCATGCGACGATGTCACCTGTTGCCGTATGCCGTACATAAATCCAAAAACTATTGCCGGGGTGCATGTAGCAGTAGCGAGGGTCATGACTGGTCGGAATGCCGTGTGTCTCTTCCTGTCGGCCGAGATAATCCACGAACGCATGCATGTCATGGTGAGCATGCAGCGTTAAC
>JAOTYV010000418.1 GCA_029861675.1 Alphaproteobacteria bacterium | reverse complement strand
GGCAGGATATCCTGCTCGCCACGCGGTCGGGTATGTGCATTCGCTTTCCGGTGGTCGACGTCCGTGTCTTCACGGGTCGGACATCCACCGGCGTTCGCGGTATCAGACTGGCCAAGGACGACGAAGTCATTTCCATGTCGGTGCTGCGGCATATGGAGATGGATACCGCCGTGCGCGACGAATATTTGCAAATTTCGGCGGCGTTGCGGCGCTCGGATGACAGCAATGGCGGCGCTGACAACGGACCGCGTACGATTACCGACGAACAACTCGAAGAATTGACGGCAAGCGAGGAGTTCATCCTGGCGGTCACGGAGAAGGGCTTCGGCAAGCGCACCTCCGCTTTCGAGTACCGTACCACCGGGCGCGGCGGCAAGGGTATTGGGAACGTGGACATCACCAGCCGCAACGGGCCGGTGGCCGCCGCATTCCCGGTAAACGTCGCCGACCAAATCATGTTGGTAACCGATGCCGGGCAGTTGATCCGCTGTCCCGTCGACGATATCCGAATTGCCGGCCGCCGCACCCAGGGCGTTACGCTGTTCCGTGTCGATAAGGAGGAGCGGGTAGTTTCCGTGGCCCGGCTTCGTGACGTGGCCGATGACGAAAACGGCGATGACGAGGGCGACGATGATAGTGATGTGACCGACGATAACAATAAGAAGGGCAAGGACGATGACTAAACGGCGGATCGGGCTTTATCCAGGAACCTTCGATCCAATCACCAACGGTCATCTCGACATCATCATTCGGGCTGCAACCCATCTGGTCGATGAATTAATCGTCGGCGTGGCACGCAATATCGGCAAGGGGCCGATGTTCAACGTCGATGAGCGGGTGCAAATGGTCCAGGACCAAGCCGCCGTCTATAAAGCGAAATTGGGCGTGTCGGTGGTGGTTAAGTCGTTCGACAATCTGCTGGTGGAATTCTCCAAGGATAACGGGGTCGATGTTATCGTTCGCGGGTTACGCGCGGTTTCCGACTTCGAATATGAATTTCAGATGGCCTCGATGAACCGGTGTCTGGATGATGAGATCGAGACCGCATTCCTGATGGCATCGGACAGAAATCACTTTATCTCATCCCGATTTGTTAAGGAAATAGCGCAACTTGGAGGCGATATTTCACAATTCGTACCAGCTGGCGTTGCCGAGATGGTGCGCCATAAATTTATCTCCTGAAAAGGAAAAATTAACGAATTCAGCCTTTAATTAGCCGCAAGGCTGGCGCTTCCGCTGGTCATAAAACAATGATCATTCGGGTATGCGTCGTAGCTTATTTTCCCTGCTTATTGCAGTCGTTGTGGCCTATCTGTCGGTGTCTGGAGATGCCGCGCAGAGCGCCCGGCTGACTCCTCCGGCGAAGAATACCGACTTTTTCCTCGGCTATTTCGATACTTTGGCGTTGACCGCGGACTACGGACCGTTCAATCGGCGGCCCGCCTGGATTCGGAAATGGACCGGCCCGGTGAAGGTCGTCCTGGACCCTGGCGCACGGCATCTGCGGGCCAAGGTGGAAAAGACCTTTGCCAGGATTTCAAGGTGGACTGGCCTGCCGTTCCGGGTGGTTTCGGGACATTCCTCGGAAACGGCGACAAAGATATCCGCCGGCAACGTCATCCGCATCAAAGTTATCGAAACGGCCGACAGCGCCCGCCAGTTTTTGGCGGAAGATATTGTCTGCCAGACCGAAACGCACGGTATTGGCGGTGCCCTGCATACCGCGTTCATTATCCTGAGCCGCAGCTATTCGGATTGCCTCAAACATGAAGTCATGCACGTTCTGGGCTTCGATTCGCATTGGCGGCCGGCCGAGAAGACGCGTATCCGTTCAGTGCTCGCCATGCGGGAATCGCCCTTGCGCGCGCGCGATTATACCAAATGGGACGTGATGGCCATTCGCCTGCTCTATAATCAGCGGATGAACCCGGGATTGCCCCGCGAAGAGGGCTTGGAATTGGCCCGTGAACTGATTGCCGGCGTTGTCCAGCGCGCGTCGCTTCCCCCGAAGGTTGCAGACCGTCCGGTGCAGTGACCGCTGCCACAGACCCTGGGCGATGGTCTGCAACTCCCTCCAATTCCACCCATAACCAACACAATCATCGTGTCTGTCCGGGCACCGCGCCGAGCACCGCGTTGTGGCCATATCATCCTTGGTTCGTCATTTGCAATTCGCTAGGTTCCGCGTCTTGTTTCGGCGATGAATGATGGGGCCGTCGATTTGGGTCCTGGTCTTATACAGATCAAGGGTTCGGCGGTAGGTAAGAAGGAATATCGAATGACGAAAAGAATTCAGTCCGGTGGGCTCCAGGTCGCGCAGGAGCTTTACGACTTCATCAATGATGAGGCGATTCCCGGAAGCGGACTCGATCCGGCCGCATTCTGGTCAGGGCTGGATGCGATCGTCCACGACCTGGCGTCGCGCAACCGGGACTTGCTGGCGCATCGCGATGTCTTGCAGGCGAAAATCGACACCTGGCACAAAGAGCGCGCGGGGCAGCCTCTGGATCGCGCGGAATATACAAAATTCCTTAAAGATATTAATTATTTAGTAGAGGAGGGGGCAACGTTTTCGGTATCCACCGAAAACCAGGATGCGGAAATCTCGACCATTGCGGGGCCGCAGCTCGTCGTCCCGGTGATGAATGCACGGTATGCCCTGAATGCGGCGAATGCCCGCTGGGGCAGCCTGTATGACGCGTTATACGGAACCGATGCCATTGCCGAAGATGATGGGGCCGAACGCAGCGGCGGTTACAACCCGACCCGCGGCGCCCGTGTGATCGCTTTCGCGCGGAACTTTATGGACGAGACGATCCCGCTCGCTCAAGGATCGCATGCGGACGCCACCGGCTATCATGTCGAGAACGGCACGCTCGCGGTTCAAATGACCGATGGAGCGGTTACCGGCCTTGCAGATCAAACACAATTTGCCGGCTACCAAGGCGATGCCGGGTCGCCCGACGTCGTTTTGTTCGTGAATCACGGCCTGCACTTCGAAATCCGGATCGACCGGTCCCATACCATCGGAAAGAGCGACCCAGCGGGGATCAGTGACGTTGTGCTGGAATCGGCGATAACCACCATTATGGACTGCGAAGATTCCATCGCCGCGGTCGATGCGGAAGACAAGGTGGTTGCCTACCGGAATTGGCTGGGGCTGATGAAGGGCGACCTGACCGCCAGTTTCGAAAAGGGCGGCGGCACGGTAGAACGCCGGCTCAATGACGACCGGCGCTACACCGCCCCGGATGGCGGAAGCCTGACCTTACCG
>JAOTYV010000419.1 GCA_029861675.1 Alphaproteobacteria bacterium | reverse complement strand
GCCGATGGCGTAGCCGACCCGGCATCCGGCAAGACCATAGGCTTTCGAGAATGTCCGGAACCGCAGGACCCTGGGATCGGTGACGTCGAGTTCGGGCGCAGTGCCGGGCGGCGCGAACTCCAGATAGGCCTCGTCCAGACACAGGATGCATCCGTTGGGCAGGTTCTCGATCATGTTCTGAACGACGCCCGCGTCCCACCAGGATCCCATCGGATTATCCGGATTGGCGAGGAAGACAAGGCGCGCGTTTTCGCGGTTTGCCAGGTCGATCAGCGACGCTGGATCTTCGCAGTCATTGCGGTAGGGAACGGTCTCGATCGTGCCGCCGGCGCCCGCGACCTGATAGTTGAAGGTGGGGTAGGCGCCGAGCGACGTCGCGACCGTGGCGCCCGGTTCGACAAAGAGGCGGGCAGTGTAGCCGAACAACCCGTCGATGCCTTCGCCCACCACTATATTGTCCGGCGCCACGCGATAGTGATCGGCCAGGGCGGCTTTCAAATCGTGATTTTCCGGGTCGGCGTATTTCCAGACGTCGGGCACCTCGGCGCGCATCGCCGCGATGGCCTTGGGCGACGGACCGAAGACGCTTTCATTCGCACCGATGCGGGCCTTAAACGGCGCGCCGCGCGCCCGTTCCTGGGCTTCGGGTCCGACGAACGGCACGGTCGAGGGAAGGTCGCGGGTAATTGTCGAGAGCGGGTAGCAGGTCATAGAAACGTCCGGGCAATTTCTTAGTCAGGCTTCGCCGCCGAAGATCTCTGGGCCTTGCCGACCATCGAAGCGGTGGTTTATTTGGGCAACGGCGCGGCCTTGAAAATGTCCATAGCTTCGCAGCGCTCGGCAAACGCCGCCAGGTGCGGGACCTTGTCCGAGAGACCGAGTTTGGGCCGTACCTTGTTGGCGAATGAATAGGCAACGGTGGCGGTGATATCCGCCTGGCTCATGCGGTCGGTGCCGGCGAGCCAGCCGGTATCGCCCGCCGCCTTCGCCAATCCGTCCAAGTAGACCAGTCCGCCGAGCACCTGGCCTTCGTTGTGTTCGATCCAGGGCTGATGGACCTTCTCCTCGGGCCGGTGGCGGATTTCGTAATAGGCCCAGACCGCCTTGTCCGCGCTTCCCGTGGCGACGGCGGTGATCTTCATGGCATGGCGCCGTTCCTTGCCGGATGCCGGCGTCAGGCGTTTTTCCGGCCCTGCCAATTCGTCGAGGGCGTCGAGGATCGCATAGCTTTCGACCAATTCCTCGCCGTCGTCCAGGACGAGCGCGGGGACCCTTACCAGCGGGTTATGCTTTTGAACGGCGTCGGGATTTTCGAACACCGAAACCGCATTCGACTCGAACGGCATGTCCAGGGCGTTCAGGCTAATGGCGACGCGTCGAACATAGGGTGATCCGTAACCTCCAACTAAGCGCATGTGTCGGTCCTTCCTATTCTGTCGATGCACGAACGGCGGCGGTTCATGCGGGTTGCCCGGAGCTTACGCAAAGCCCGGGCGGCTGCCAAGGAAGCGGCGGCGACTTGTCGGCCTCCATAGGGCGGATGCCCTGCCGGCGCGGTCAGGCCACCGTTGCGGCAATATCGCTGCAGGTCATGAAGCGCGCACGCGGATGATCCCTGATGAAGCGTATGAAGCGGTCGAGCATGCGCAACCGTCCGGCATGGCCGATCAATTGCACGTGCAGCGTCTGATGATAAAAGGCGCCCGGTCGGTCTTCGTAAAGACCGGTGAATTCCTCGCTCCAGATCTCATAGGCGGCGGAGGCCGGCCTCGGCATGCGGCCGGGCAGCGCGCCGTCATAGAGAAAGTAGGGCGCGTCGGCGAGATACCATTGCACGGGCAATTCGACGATCGGCAGGGGCTTGCCGTCGCGCTCATGCCGGTAGGGGCGGCACGCGTCGTGATAATTCGCCGATACGGTCACGCCGGCCTCGATCAATAGGTCGAGCGTGTGGTCGGAAAATTCCCAGGAGGCGGAGCGCCACGCGGTCGGCCGCGTGCCGGCGACCCGTTCCAACGCATCGATCCCGGCGTTCAGGTCCTTGGACTCCTGCTCCCGGGGCATGCCAAGCGCGGTCATATGACCGTAGGTGTGGCTCGCCAGCTCGTGGCCCTTGGCGGCAATGGTTTGCACCGCGTCCGGATAGCGGTCGACGGTCACGCCGGGGATGAAGAATGTTGCCTTGACGGCATGGGCATCGAGCAGGTCGAGCAGCGGGGCGAGGCCTTCGCGGATCGCATAGGCGCCGTTCGACAGCATCACCGGGCGCTTCTCCCCCGGGCCGATTTTGTTGAACCAGATCGCCTCGGCATCCAGGCAAATACCGAAAACCACGGGAAAGTCTGTATCGGCCACTGCGGCGCTCCTTGAATTGTTCGGTTCCTGATGTTCGTTAACAGATAAACCGGATTGCGGCGGGATGGCCAGTGGGGCGCTGGTTCGCCAAGCAAACGCTTGCCCGATATAGTTCGCCGGGAATCGTTATCTGGCAGAGGAGACTATCATGGCGCGGGTCAGTCTGGTCACGGGCGCGAGCAAGGGTATCGGGTTCGGCATCGCGGAGCGGCTGTCGGCCGAGGGTCACACCGTGATCGGCGTCGCGCGCAGCGACCCGGAAAGCACGTTCCCCGGCGAATATTACAAGATCGATCTGGAAGACACCGATGCGGCGGTCGAGGCGCTCGGTGATCTGGCGACCAAATATCCGATCGATACCCTGGTGAACAACGCCGGGTATTCGATCCCGCAGCCGGTCTGGGAAACCACGCTGCCGGAATTCGAAAAGCAGATCGCCGTCAATCTGACGGGCGCGCTGATCTGCGCACAGGCTTGTTTGCCGGGCATGCGCACACGAAACTTCGGCCGCATCGTCAACATCAGCAGCCGGGCAATGCTCGGCAAGGAAGAACGGACGGCCTATGCCGCGGCCAAGGCCGGGCTGGTCGGCTTTACCCGCGTCTGGGCGGTCGAGCTGGCCGGGCAAGGCATCACGGTCAATGCCATCGCGCCGGGCCCGATCGAGACCGCGCTGTTTCTGCGAAACCATCCGCCGGGCACGGACAAGTACAACGCAATTGCGAACTCCACGCCGATGCAAAGGCTGGGCAAGCCGGCGGATATCGCCGCCGCGGTCAACTTTTTCGCCTCCGAGGACGCCGGTTTCGTCACCGGTCAGGTGATCTATGTTTGCGGCGGGCTCAGCCTCGGCGCTGCGCCGGTTTAGGCTTTCCTCATGGCGTCGCTCGAAAGGCTGTTCCATCCGCGCGGTGTCGCC
>JAOTYV010000125.1 GCA_029861675.1 Alphaproteobacteria bacterium | reverse complement strand
CTCCACCTAGGGGCGGCGCATGACCGAAGACCAAGAGACAGTACACATAGTCGGCGGCGGTCTCGCCGGAAGCGAAGCGGCCTGGCAACTCGCCGAGGCGGGAGTCCCGGTGCGCCTGTACGAAATGCGCCCCAAAACCGGCACCGACGCGCATCAGACGGAGGGGCTCGCCGAGCTGGTCTGCTCCAACTCGTTCCGATCCGACGACGCCGAGTACAATGCCATCGGCCTGCTCCACGAGGAAATGCGCCGGGGCGGATCGCTTATCCTGCGGTGCGCCGATACGCATCGCTTGCCCGCCGGTGGCGCACTTGCCGTCGATCGGGACAACTTCAGCGCCGCCGTGACCGATGCGCTCACCGGCAATCCCCTGATCACCATCGAGCGGGAAGAGATTACGGAACTGCCGCCGGCGGCGTGGCAATCGGGAATTGTCGCGACCGGCCCCCTCACCTCCGCCGCCTTGAGCCGTGCGATCCTGGATGTGACCGGCGAAGATACGCTGGCTTTCTTCGACGCCATCGCGCCAATCGTTTATCGGGACTCGATCGACCTGTCCAAGGCGTGGTTTCAGTCGCGCTACGACAAGGGCGAGGGCAAGGATTACATCAATTGTCCGCTCGACCGGGCGCAGTACGAGTCCTTGATCGAGGCGATGTGCGCCGGCGACAAGATCGAATACAAGGAATGGGAAGACATCACCCCATATTTCGAAGGCTGTTTGCCGGTCGAGGTCATGGCGGAGCGCGGGGCCGAGACGTTGCGCTTCGGCCCCATGAAGCCGGTCGGGTTGACCAACCCGAACAGTCCCGAAAAGCCCTATGCCGTGCTGCAGTTGCGCCAGGACAACGCGCTCGGCACGCTGTTCAACTTGGTCGGTTTCCAGACCAAGTTGAAACATGGCGAGCAGACCCGCATCTTCCGAACCATACCGGGGCTGGAAAACGCCCGTTTCGCGCGGCTCGGCGGCATTCACCGCAACACCTTCCTGAACAGCCCACGCCTGCTCGATGGCGAGCTCCGTCTAAAGGCCGATCCGCGCCTGCGCTTCGCCGGACAGATCACCGGCGTGGAAGGATACGTCGAGTCCGCCGCCATCGGATTTCTCGCCGGCCGGTTCGCCGCCGCCGAGCGTCACGGGCATAATCTCCCCGCGCCGCCGCCTTCGACTGCAATGGGCGCATTGCTGAACCACATCACCGGCGGCGCCAATCCGGACAGTTTCCAGCCCATGAACGTCAATTTCGGCCTGTTTCCGCCGCTCGCGCCGGTCACGGGCAAGAAGCGGCCACGCGGCCGGGACCGCAAACTGGGGTATACCCGGCGCGCGCTGGCGGATTTGGACGATTGGCTGGCCATGCCCCGCGCGGCCGCCGAATAACACCCTCAATAGCGTCCGCGCAGACTGTGCCAGGCGAGCCGCAATTCCGGGAAGCGAAGCGGTTCGGCAATCGCCGGCGAGAATGGGTCGAAGCCCGCGCGCGCAATCCGGTGCAAATGGATGTCGGCCAACGGCGCGGCGAGCAGCGCCGGTAGGGCCGCCCGCGGAACCTCGCGGCGCCGCAACCGGGCCTCGGCGAGCAACGCGGTTGCCCGATCCGAAATTTCCCCTACCGCGCCGCACAACGCCTCACTGCGCCGCAATTCCATCAGATCGCCCCGCACGATACCGTGCCGTTCGATCAGTTCGCCAGGCAGATACACGCGCTTCTGGCGCAGGTGAAAGCCCATCGACCGAATCAATCCGGTGAGTGCCCAGGCGATGCCGATCTTGGCGGCCGCATCGCGGCTCGAGTCGTCGTTCACGCCGAATATCCGCAGCGTCAGATGTAGTAAAGAGGATGACGTGTCCGCCGCATACCGTTCCAGCCGATCCAATGTCTCCGGCGGTTCCTCGGCGAGGTCCAGTGCACGGGCATCGATCAGGCCGTCGAAGGCATCGCGCGGCAGATCCGCGTCCCGCACAGCCGCCGCAAGCGCCTCGACCACCGCGTGACGCCGCGGCGTCGCTTCGTAAATTTCCGCAATAGACTCACGCCACCATTGCAGTCGAATTTCACCCAGCATGGGTTCGCTGACCACTTCACGGATCTTGGCGATTTCCAGATTGAAGGCATACAGCGCGAACAGCGATTCCCGACAGCGATCCGGCGCAAACAGCGCGGTCAGAAAGCGTTCCGGGTCGTGGCGGCGTACTTCGCCGGCGCAATAGGAAAGCGCATCCTTACGCGCCATTCGGCGTGTCCCGTTCGGCCACTGGGCAAGATGTTGGTCGAATGATATTTTCCAGACAAGCGCTTGTGTTATAGTCGCACGCAATCATACCCAGGGGGAGTGTATTATTCATGGCTGCAATACTTACAAATCTGTCACGGACGGTGACGGCGGGCTTCGTCATCGCCGTGCTTCTGTTCGCCTATTACGCAATGGACCAATTTGACAATGTCGTCTTCTGGACGTTCCTGTTCCGCTGGCTGCACGTCTTGAGCGGCGTCATGTGGATCGGCATTCTTTGGTACTTCAACTTCGTTCAAATTCCCAATATGCCGAATATTCCCGACGAGCAGAAACCGGCGATTGGTAAGGTGATTGCACCGGCCGCGTTGTTCTGGTTCCGCTGGGGCGCGATGGGCACGCTCATTACCGGCCTTATTCTGGCATGGCTGAACGGCTATATCGTTGATGCGCTGGCGCTTGGCTTTACCAGCAAGGCGATGGGCCACACCATGATCGGTATCGGCATGTGGATGGGTATCGTCATGTGGTTCAACGTCTGGATCATCATCTGGCCCGCACAGCAGAAAGCGCTGGGCATGGTCGAAGCGGACGACGCCACCAAGGCGGCGTCGGCGCGCACGGCGATGCTGTTCTCGCGGACCAACACGCTGCTGTCAGTGCCCATGCTCTTCTGCATGGTCTCGGCGCAGAACCTGTTCAGCGTGTCGTAGACCGACGCTATGTTGCGAGACCGGAAACGGGGCCTTCGGGCCCCGTTTCTATTTCACCGCCAAAATTCGGCTGTCACCATCGGGCTTGACCCGAAGGTCCAGAAAAACACGCAATATCTGGATAGCCGGGTCAGCCCGGCGATGACGTTTTAAAAATCTTTTACGCCTTACCGCCCGACGCTTCGCGGATTTTGGTGAGCGTGGTCCGCGTCGTGATCATTTCCGGATCGACCCGCAATTCCAGCACCGCCGCCTTGCCCGACTTGCGCGCGCGATCGAAGGCCGGTGCGAAATCCTCGGTCCGCTCCACGACTTCTCCAAACGCACCGAAGCAGTCCGCCAATTTGGCGAAATCCGGATTATTCAACGCCACCGCATAGTCGTTGCCGGGATAGTCGCGGTCCTGATGCATGCGGATCGTGCCGTAGAGGTTGTTGTTGACCACCAGAATGATCGGCTTGCTGTCATGCTGCACCGCGGTGGCGATCTCCTGCCCCGTCATCAGCGCCCCGCCGTCGCCAACGAAGCAGACGACCGGGCTGTCCGGGCACACGATGCTCGCCGACACCGCCGCCGGGATCGCATACCCCATTGCGCCGCTGGTCGGGCCGAGCTGCGTGCGGAATTGCCGGAAGCGATAGAACCGCTGCGGCCATCCGGAGAAGTTGCCCGCGTCGTTGACGATAATGGCGTCATCCGGCAGCACATCGTTCAGGTGATCCATCACCACATGCATGTCGAGCGCGCCCGGCATCTCCCGCGTCGGCTTGAGGTTTTCGAGATGGTCCGCGCGCGCCGATTCCGCCCAACCGGCCCAGGCCGAATGATCGACGGGCTCCAGCGCCCGCGCCGCCTTGGCGAAGCTTTCCATCGAGGCGCTGATCGGCAAGTCGGGCCGGTAGACCCGCCCCATCTCCGTCGGATCCATATAGACATGCACCAGGGTCTGATCCGGTTTCGGCAATTTCACCAGCGAATAGCCGCCGGTGGTCATTTCGCCGAGCCGGGAGCCCACGACGATCAACAGGTCGGTTTCCTTAACGCGGGCGGCGAGCTGCGGGCTGACGCTGGTGCCCAGATCGCCGACATAGTTGCGATGCTCGTTGTCCATCAGATCCTGGCAGCGGAACGATGCGCAGGTCGGCAGGTTGTTGGCTTCGGCGAAGGCCAGGATGTCGCCGCACGCGGCGTCGTTCCACCCGGCCCCGCCCAGCACCATCAGCGGTTTACTCGACTTCGACAGCAGGTCGCGCAGGGCATTCATGTCGTCCGGCGCCGCGCCCGGACGGGCAATTTGATACGGCGCGGCATCGGCGATGTCGGTCAGGTCGCGCTGCATGTCTTCCGGCAGGGCGATCGCCACCGGACCGGGCCGGCCGGACATCGCCCGGTGAAACGCCTGACTGACCAGCTCGGGGATTCGCTCGGCGCTCTCGATCTGAACCACCCATTTGCAGATCGCGCCATAAAATTGCCGGTAATCGACTTCCTGAAAGGCTTCGCGGTATTCCTGTTCGCGCGCCACCTGCCCGATGAACACCACCATCGGCGTCGAATCCTGCATGGCGGTGTGCACGCCGATCGAACCGTTGCAGGCGCCCGGCCCGCGGGTGACGAAGGCAACGCCCGGCCGTCCGGTGATCTTGCCGTAGGCCTCGGCCATATTTGTCACGCCGCCTTCCTGGCGGCAGGTGATCATGCGAATGTCGTCGCGCGACGCCTGTAGGGCATCGAGGGTGGCCAGGTAACTCTCCCCCGGCACGCAAAAGGCGGTATCGACGCCGTGAATTTTGAGTTGATCGACCAGCACCTGTCCGCCGGTCCGCTGATTACCGCCTCTGCTCATGATATTTCCCCGGATTTGATTCTATGCAGCCGGCGGATTCTGGTCCAGCGATGCTGCCAATACAATATGCGGTCGCCAAGGGCGCTTCCGCAAAATTCATTTTTCTCGACCCGCGCTATACACTGTTAAACATACGCGCGGAAAGTTGCTCGCGAATTCCGCTGCGTTCCTTGCGATACGGCATTTGCCGAACAACCAGGGGAAAAGCGATGGAAAGCCCAACCGAACAAAAACCACGCATCGCCCATATCGCGCTGCAGGTCGAGGATCTCGACAAGGCGGCGACTTTCTACAAGACCGTGTTCGGATTTACCGAAGTCAGCCGCCATCGCGACGGCGATCATGAATCGGTGCATTTGACCGACGGGCATCTCGACCTGGCCATGGTGCACTACGACGGCCCCGACAGCTTCATGGGCCAGCAAGCCGGCGGCGCGCCCTGCATCCATCATTTCGGCGTCGACGTGGATGATCTGGCCGCGTTCACGGAACGGGTCGAAGCCCATGGCGGCGAGACCTTCGCCGACCCGACCAACCCCGGCGAACGCGTCGTGAAATTCAGGGTATCCGGCGGCGGCGGCATTACCGAGATCGCCCCCTTCGGCTGGCATTCCCGTAAATAATCGGCCGTCTGACGACGTTTTCGGTCCCGCGCAAAAAGATACACCCGCTGTGCGCGCCGTCACACGATTTGGTTAACCATGTGTGTTAACCATCCCCCCATACTCTTGGGAGGTGGCATAGACAATGGCCGCTCGCACCGACCCGCAAGCACCGGTACCGCGACGGCCCAATCAAGAGAGAGATTGACGTCATGTCACTACGCGATCTTAGGGATGTCTCCTATTCGACGACAAACCGGGCTGCGCTCGACAAGTTCGAGTCGGCGGCCGAATTGCTGCACGGCTATTACAACGACCCGTTGGCGGAAATCGATGCCGCCCTGACCGAAGACCCCGAATTCGTCATGGGCCACTGCTTCCGCGCCGGCCTTATGGCGATTTCGACTGAAAAAGCGGCCGAGCCCGAGTTGCGCCATAGCCTCGACGCCGCCGAGGCCTATGCCGATCGGGCCAATGAGCGTGAGCGGGGCCATATTGCCGCGCTGCGGGCCTGGCTCGACGGCGACATCGAGCGGGCGGTCGAGCAATACGGCGCCGTGCTGATCGACCATCCGCGCGATGCATTTGCGCTGCAAATGGCCCATCTCGGCGATTTCTTGCTCGGTCAATCGTCACTGCTGCGCGACCGTGTCGCCCGCGTGCTGCCCGATTGGGACGAGAATACGCCGGGCTTCGGCTATGTGCTCGGCATGCATGCCTTCGGGCTCGAGGAGATGGGCGATTATGCCCGCGCCGAGGATCGCGGCCGGCAGGCGGTCTCGATGAAGGCGCGCGATCCCTGGGCCATTCATGCGGTCGCCCATGTCATGGAGATGCAGGGCCGTACCGGCGAGGGCATCACCTGGCTCAACGATCGGGCCGACGACTGGGCGCCTGACAACGGCTTCGCCTATCACAACTGGTGGCATCTCGCGCTGTACCACCTCGAGCAGGGTGAAACCGACCGGGCGCTCGCGCTGTACGACAGCGCGGTCCGGCCGGAACCGTCCGAAATCGTGATGGAAATGGTCGATGCGTCGGCGCTGTTGTGGCGGTTGTGCCTGCGCGGCATCGATGTCGGCAACCGCTGGCACGAGCTGGCCGATTGTTACGAACCCATGGTGGAAGACGCCTTCTACGTCTTCAACGACTTCCACGCCATGATGGCCTTCGTCGCGGATGGTCGGCGCGACGCCGCCAAGAAGTTGCTGGCAGCGCTGGACCGCCGGGTATCGGAAGGCGGCACCAACGCTTATATGACCCGCTATGTCGGCCTGCCGCTGTGCCAGGCGCTTGCGGCATTCGGCGAGGCGGAATTCGAGACCGCCGCCTATACGCTGATGCGGATTCGCCCCAACGCGCACCGCTTTGGTGGCAGCCATGCGCAGCGCGACGTCCTGACCCTCACCTTGATCGAGGCGGCGTTGCGGGGCGGCCAGCCCCGGCTGGCGCGGGCGCTTCTCGCCGAACGCACCAGCCTGAAGCCGGACAGCGCGTTCGCGTGGCGGTTGACCGCGCGCGCCTTGTCGCAGCTGCAGGATAATGCCGGCGCGGAGCAAGCGCTCAGCCGTGCGGGTAAACTAGCCGCCTAAACGCTTCGGCATGGACGATCCAAAGAACAAGGGGCCGGTTGGCCCCTTGTTTTTGGTCTGTCTCACCCTGATCGGCGCGGTCAGCGGCACTCAAACACCGCGGCACGCCGCCGGATATTGAAAGGTTTCGGGTTGTCGGTTACCAGGCTGGCCCGTTTGCCTTTGCCCTCGCACTGATTGGCGGCCTGCTTCCTGGCTTCCTGCATATTGGCTTTCTTCGAATCATACTCGATCGTGATCCGCTCGCTGGCCGGCCCCACCGGGCCGTCCAGGCTGACGCAGGCGCTCAAAACGCCTGCCGCAGCGATAACTAAGACGCATTTCATAGAGGAACCTCTCGACAACGGTAAGCGTCCGTGGCGACGACGTTCCCGATCATGCATCTCAAACTGTAAAGAAGGTCTTAGCGGCCTCAGACACACTGAAACCACGCCTGACGCACCGATTTGGAGCGTAAGCGCTTGTTATCGGAAACCAGATTCGGCTTCTGTTTGTGACGGGCACACAGTTTGGTGGCGTACGTCGTCGCCTCCTGCTTGGTACCGGCCTTTGCGTCGTATTCCAGCAGGAACCCTTTCGGGTTGCCCTGCATCGGCGTATCTGCGCACGCGCTCGCCAGGAGCGCGACGCCAAGAATGATCAAAATTCGCATGGTCTCTCCCACCCTTTGGACCATCCGCTTACACTGCGGATTGCAGCCCGAAGGGTGCGCTACGAAACTTAATCACAGGTTAATTTTACAGGAAATTTAGAGGTACTCTGCATCAATACGTTAGGTTAAAAAACGGCAACAACGTATTGATGAAAAGATTAAATACTCTAGTTCGCAGACGCTCCAGGCTCGTCGTCCCACACCTTCTCGGGTACGGGCAATCCCGCCAGATCGTCGGCCGTCAGCGGCTGCTCGGGCGTGATTCCCAACTGCTCCAGGATCATCATGGTTTGCCGCACATGCTGCGCCGCGTGCCACGTCGTCCGCTCCAGCACCTCATGCAAGGGTTGCTCGCCATAATAGGTTGGGACACGTTGATCGCCGGTGACATCTTCCAGCCCGCGCCACCAGGATTTCAGCCGATCGCGAATGTCCTGACCGTATGCCGTGACCTGCTCGACCGTCTGAATGTTTTCGGGCGGTTTGCTGGTCAGCAATTCATAGGTCAGGGTCGCACCCTCGGTCATTTCGAGGAACGCCTCGGGAATGCGAAAGATATGATGCGCCAACACGCGATAGGTGCGGTCGCGGTTCGGCAATTTGCGGGTCAGGGCATCGTCGGGCATTTGCCGCCAAAACCGCTGTGCCGCCGCCAGCACCATATCCAGCTTTTCCACCAGTTCCGGCGGGCTTAGCGTCGGCCCGGCATCCACGTCGAGCCCCAGGAAGTCGGCGACATCGCCGATCGATTGGGCATAAACGAACTGGCCGCCGCGGGACACGACAGGCACCGAATCAGCCCCGAGGTCGCGCAACAGGTCCATGCCAGCGCCGTCCTCGACATTCACCGATTCATGGTCGATTTGTTGGGACGAAAGAAACTCTTTCGCACGCAAGCAACTCGTTCACCCAGGGCGCCAGAACACCCGAACCGTTTCAACCATCGACATGCCGTTCTCCCTTGGAGTTCGCGCAGTATACCGACGATGGTCCGCGCCACCAACCCCGCACCGGCCGCTGCAGACGGTAACAAGTGAATGCATCGAGCCCCTGAATAACAATATTGTAATAATTTTTTGGTAAACAAAGCAGGAAAAAATACCTGGGAATTTGGTATAATTAACACGATATATAATGTAGCTAGAATAACAATAGTAACAAACCTGAGCCTTTTAAGTCGTCTTGGACAAATACATACGGTCGGGGGAAATAGACAGTCGGACGGAGTGAGATGAATGCCAGTATTTACGTCACCTGAATATAGTAACCACGAACAAGTTGTCTTTTGCTGCGACCCGGACAGCGGGCTCCGCGCCATCATTGCGATCCATAACACAAACCTCGGTCCGGCCCTCGGCGGTTGCCGTATGTGGCCCTTCGAGAGCGAGGCCGAAGCACTGCGCGACGTGCTGCGGCTATCCCGCGGCATGACCTATAAATCCGCGATTACCGGCCTGCCCTATGGCGGCGGCAAGTCGGTGATCATCGGCGATCCAAAGACCCAAAAATCGGACGCTTTGCTGCGCGCCATGGGCCGATTCGTCGATGGTCTGGGCGGCCGCTACCATACCGCCGAGGATGTCGGCACAACGGTCGCCGATATGGACATATTGCGTCGGGAAACCGCCTACGCGCACGGTTCTTCCGATGCCGGCGGCGACCCCTCGCCCGCCACCGCGTATGGCGTCTACATGGGCATGCTTGCGGCGGTTGAGTTCAAATTCGGCCGCGATTCCCTTGCCGGGACGAGCGTCGCGGTGCAGGGACTCGGCAATGTCGGGCGGCGGCTCTGCCGATACCTCGCGGAAGACGGCGCCCAATTGCTGGTTACCGATATCATGGACGACGCAGTCGAGGCCGCCGTCGCCGAATACGGCACGACACCGATCCCCCCCGCATCGATTCACCGCGAAAAGGTCGATATCTTTGCACCCTGCGCACTCGGCGCCATCCTGCACGACCATTCAATCCCCGAACTTGGCGCCAAGATCGTCGCCGGCTCGGCCAACAACCAGCTCGGCGAGGCACGCCACGGCGAAATGCTGCGCCAGCGCGGCATCCTCTATGCCCCCGACTATGTGATCAACGCCGGCGGATTGATCGATATCTATATCGAATCCCAGGGCGGCGATCAGGAAGCCGTGCTCGAAAGAACCGGGCATATCTACGAAACATCATTGTCGATCTTTGAACGCGCGGCGCAGGAGAAGGCCCCGACCGACCGGATCGCCGACAGCATGGCCGAAGAACGGTTCACCCGCCCGCAGGGCGCCCGCGAAGCCGCCTGAACGTCCTCGAAGGGAGGCCCATCCGTGGCTGACAACACCAACCGTCCGGAGCCTCCCGACCTCGGGACCACGCCACGGTTCGCCGGCATCGCGAGCTTCATGCGGCTGCCGGTGGTGACGGATTTCGGCACGATCGATATCGCACTGGCGGGCGTTCCCTGGGACGGTGGCACCACAAACCGGCCCGGCGCACGGCATGGCCCGCGTGAAATCCGCAACCAGTCGAGCCTGCTCCGGCGCATCAACCACGCGACCGGGCTCGCGCCCTATGAACTCTGCCGGGTCGGCGATGTGGGCGACGGCCCGGTCAACCCGATCAATCTGATGGATACGCTGGAGCGCCTCCAAGGGTTCTTCACCGATATCGTACAGGCCGGCGCGGCCCCGCTCAGCGCCGGCGGCGATCATCTCATCACCTTGCCGATTCTGCGGGCGCTGGCCGCGCGCTGGCCGCTCGGCATGGTCCATTTCGACGCCCACAGCGACACGACGGACAGCTATTTCGGCGGCGAGAAATATACCCACGGCACGCCGTTTCGCCGCGCCGTGGAGGAAGGCTTGCTCGACCCGAACCGGGTCGTGCAGATCGGCATTCGCGGCTCGCTGTTTCACCGCGACGACATGGATTTCGCCCGCGACAGCGGCATGCGGATCATCACGATCGAGGAGTTCTACGATCTCGGCGTCGATGCGGTGATCGCCGAGGCGCGCCGCGTCGCCGGCGACGGCCCCACCTATCTCAGTTTCGACGTGGACGGGCTCGACCCGGTCTATGCGCCGGGCACCGGCACGCCGGAAGTCGGCGGCTTCACCACCCACGAGGCGCAACGCATGATCCGTGGAATGCAAGGTCTCGACCTGGTCGGCGGCGACGTCGTCGAGGTATCGCCGCCGTTCGATCCGTCCGGCAACACCGCCCTGGTCGGCGCCACCATGATGTTCGAGATCCTCTGCGTGCTCGCCGACGCCGTCGACCGGCGGCGGAACGGCATGGGATAGTCCGTTACAGAATAGACACGATGCGAGCGTCGTTCATCTTTTGATGAAACGGGGCCGGATCGCCGCCGGACAGTCGCGTCAGCTCGGCAACCGCGGGCAGCAGTAGCGGCACGAAACGGTCGGCCTTGCCATCGGTGAAGTTGGCCGAGGGACCCGTGATCGATACCGCGCCAACCAACTCGTTGCCCACGCGCAATACCGGTGCCGAAACAGACGCAATTTCCGGTTCACGCTCGCCGATGTTGAGGGCGAAATAGTCTCGACGTATTTGAGCCAGCGTTTCATCGCCCTCGTTTGAAAAAGCAAGCAAGACCCTGCCGGTTCCTCCAGGCAGCAATGGATGCCGTTCGCCCTCTTTCAAATGCAGTCGAAGCGTCGAATTCGATTCAATCCGATGAAGGCAGACCCGCATATCGCCGTCGCGAACAAAGAAGGCCGCCGTCTCGCCGCTTTGCCGGACGAGATCACGCAGCACCGGCAACAGGTAATCCGCCAGATGAAAGGACGACTGATAGAGGCTGCCATACCGCAACAGGGACGGACCAAGCCCGTAGGCTCCGTGCGCGAGCCGGCTCATGCAGCCCGCCTTTTCCAGCGAAGCGATGAGACGAATGATGGTCGCCTTGTTGAGTCCGGTTCGGGTCGCAAGCGTTTGCAGGGTGAGTGACGCTTCGCCTGCGTGGAATGCCTCGATGATCGAAAATGCCCGGTCAACCGCAGTTACGCCCTTACTTTCCATCCGGCCGCCTCACATTCAAGTGTTGTGCACGCTCGCGCCTGCCGCCGTGCGTGATTGACGGGAGCATCTTAGCATTCCAATATATCGTATCATAAAATAAATTTCATATTATGAAATATTAGATTTTATGACGACGCGCCGAAATGCCACGATTCCGCGGAACCGCAAGTCAGCTTGGACGGCCACAGACAGGAGCAACTTCGATGACCCCCGCAACCCAAACCGATGCTAGTTCGGAAACACCGAATGCCGGAATTTCTGGCAACAGCATTGCCTCTCTCGAAATCATTCCAACCGGCGCCGCGGTCGGCGCTGAGATCCGGGGAATTGATCTTTCCAGGCCGCTCCCCGGCGCCGTTGCGACGGCGCTGCAAGAGGCGTGGTCGAAGCATCTCGTGTTGCTGTTCCGCGACCAGGAAATGACGCCCGAGCAGCACCTCCGGGCGGCCAGCATCTTCGGCAAGCCGCAGGTCGGCGCCGCGCGGGCCTATTTCGAGAAAACCGGCAAGATGGATACGCTGCATACGTTACCGGCGCCCGAAATCGCCGTCCTTTCAAACCTCGATCAGGAAGGCAATCCGGTGAAGGAAAATGCCGGACTCGGCA
>JAOTYV010000124.1 GCA_029861675.1 Alphaproteobacteria bacterium | reverse complement strand
AGATCGTCAATGTCGAGGCGATCGACGGTTATCCCTCGGTCGGCGAGATGCCGGGCATCGCGCTGGCGATCGATCTCCTCGAAAAATGCCGTGAATTGGGCGTGACGATCACCGAAATGGAGATTGCCGCGCTGTCGGTCGATGACGGCTTGCATCTCTCGACCACCGATGGCGCAACGCATACGGCGCGCGCGGTCGTCGTGGCGTCCGGCGCCCGGCTCAAGGCGCTCGGGATCCCGGGGGAAGCGGACCTCGTGGGCCGCGGTGTGTCGCAATGCGCGTCCTGCGACGGGCCCATGTTCCAGGGGGAGGATGTCGCGGTGATCGGCGGCGGCGACGCCGCGGCACAGGAGGCGCTGGTCCTCGCCGGTTTTTGCCGCAAGGTAACGCTGATTTGCCGAAGCCCCATGCGGGCGAAGCGGGATTATGTCGACCGGCTCACCGACTGCGCCAATGTGGAGTTCCTGTGGGACAGCGTGGCCGAGGAAATCGTCGGCGAGCAGGGCGTGGACGGCGTTTCCCTGCGCAACACGCAGGACGACAGCATCTCGATATTTCCATGCAAGGGCGTGTTCCCGTTTATCGGCGCGACGCCGAACAGCGAATTCCTGCCGGAATCGGTGCAGCGGCAGGATGGGTATGTCACGACCGACGGCGCGTACCGCACGACGGTTGCAGGGGTTTTTGCCGCCGGCGCGGTCCGGCAGGGCTATGGCGGGCACGTCGCCGAAGCCGTCGGTGAGGGGGTTTCCGCCGCCTCCGCGGCCGCGGCCTTCCTGCGCGGCGACCAACGGTAATTTTGGCGTTGCTATGACCCGGTGGCTGGCTACTCGGGCGCCTTCGTCCGCGGCAGGATGGCATTCAACAACGGGCCGTCGATAACGCCGGTAACCGGCAGCTTCTTGTCTTTCTGATATTGTCGGACCGCCGTTGCGAAATTCTCGTCAACGACGCCGTCAATCTTTCCATGATAGTAGCCGAGCGCGGCGAGGTGCTGCTGAAGTTGCGTGACCACGCCGCTGCCGCCGGCGCGGAGCGGCGACTGGGTGGGCGGCTTGGCTGGGGATGGCAGTTTGCGGGCAATGACCGGTTCACGCGGCAGCCCTTTGAATCCCGGCATGAGACCGCCATTCGATCGGACACGCGGAGCAACCGACCCGGTGCGCCGTACGGCTATATTGGGGTCCGTTTTGGGGGCGGATTCGCGCGGGAGCCGACCGCGCACTGCGTAAATCTTTGGCAATGCAAACATCAGATGGTCGAGCAGTTCCTTGGTCGCCATGCCGTCAATAGTGAGCCCCGCATCCCGCTGATAGTGCCGGATGGCCGCGGTGAGATCTTTGCGGCTGGTATTCCCGGAACGGGTTGGGGTGTAGCCATGGGCCCGCAATTCGGTTCGGATGCTTTGCAGATACGCGGCCCGCATGTCGGGCGGCATACGATCGACTGAAATCGCCGAATTTGCGACGCTCGCCGATTGCCATGTCGCGCCACTGGATGGGTGCGATCCGGCACTCGCAACGAAGGCGAAGAGCGCGAGCGATAGTGTCATTTTGCGCACAGCGGGTGCACTCCTATTCCAGGGGGTGGGAGAAGAAATTTATTTGTTATCAAACATATATAGATCTTCATCCAGGGGTAGAGGCCGGTGTCCCGGAACCACTATGGGAAACCGAATCTATTAACGCAATTTATTAACAACTTGTTAACCCGCGTCGCACGACACTTCCCGTGACGTTGAATTCGGGGAGCCCGGCGAAGATGGCGTGCCGTTGGATTTTATCGGTTTTTGGAGGGATGTCCTGCGTGGCCAGAGCCGTGCTTGGCGGGGTATTCATGATGCTGGCCGCGGGATGCAGCCAAACGCCGGAAGCCGTAATTCAGCCGTCCGCGACCGAGACGGCCCCGCCCGCCGCGGTTGCGATGCGCATGCCGTCGCCGCAGGAACCCTATGTCCCGTCGCTGCCGTACGGCATAAGGACGCAAGGGGTTCCTTTGCAGCCTCGCATCATACGACCGTCCCGATTCCTGCAATGCGTGCCGTACGCCCGCCAACAATCGAACATTCAAATTCGCGGCGATGCCTGGACCTGGTGGCGGGCGGCGAAGGGCCGCTATTACAGGGGGGCGCACCCTGCGGTCGGATCGGTTCTTGTTCTGAAAAGAAAAGGGCGAAGCCGGGGCCATCTCGCTTTTGTCAAACGCATCCTCGATGACCGGACGATCGTTGTGAATCACGCCAATTGGCTGAACAAGGGTCGGATCCACAAAGACATTCGCGTGCGCGATACCTCCCGTGCCAACAATTGGTCGGCCGTACGCGTCTGGTATGCGCCTGGACAGCGCTATGGCGGCAGTATCTATCGCCCGTACGGCTTTATTTATCCGACACGGGACGCACGATGGAACGCCAAGATATCGGCCTATCGCCCCGATCCCGATCGTCGATTGACCCTCGATCGGGCCATCATGGCCGTCAGCCCGACCTGACCCGCATTATCGCCCGTTGGCGAGGATAGGGCGGCCGCGCCATCGAATTGACAAGTTTCGCGCGTAAATGGCCGGTCGATCGCCAATTTTATTGGCGGTAATTTGGCGCGCGTTCATAAAGCGGCGGGTGCATCGGGGCCGTTTACCCCAACTCATCAATCCCACCACGCACGGTCCCGGTTGGTCACGCGTGAACCGTGATTTAACAGGCGGAAGGAATTTCCATGCAAAGAACGACAAATTTCGCGTGCCTGTTGGCGCTGCCCTTGGCTTTATTGTTGACGCCGCCGGCAGTTGCCAAGAACTGGAAAGACGATTCCGGGCCGGGCTGGCAGGGCAAGGACAAGGGATGGAAAAAACATCGGGGGAAAGGGAACTATAAACAGAAACACAAAAAAAGCCGGCGCGGCGAAAAACACGAATGGGAGGACGGCGAATGCACATACAAATACAAATCGGGCAAGCATGGTTATCGGGAAGAACGCAAATGCAAGCGCGTTCGTCGGCGCGGCGGCGGACCACCGCCCTGGGCGCCGGCGCATGGCTACCGGCGGAACCATGGCGAGTACCGACGGGACCGGATGGACACCGCATACGTGCCTCCCTTCGACTTGAACCGCGGTCACTGTGACCGCACCACCCTCGGTGCGGTACTGGGCGCGGCAACCGGCGGCGCCGTCGGATCGGCGGTGGGCAAGGGCGATGGCCGAACGGCGGCGATCATCGGCGGTACCATTCTCGGTGCGCTGGTCGGCGGTAGCATCGGCAACGCCATGGATCGGGTGGACCAGAATTGTGTCGGCCAGGTGCTCGAGCACGCACGCGATGGCGAGGCGATCAATTGGAATTCGCGGGACTCCCGGTCGGATCACAAGGTGATTCCGGTCAAGACCTACCAGGACACACGTGGGCGGTATTGCCGCGAATATCAGACCGTTTCCGTCGTTGGCGGCCGCCAGCGGCAGAGCTATGGCACAGCCTGCCGCCAGCCGGATGGCGCGTGGCAATTAATCAATTGATCGTCAGTCGGCAATTGGAGCCGGGCGCAGCGAAGCTGAAGAATTTGCGGAACGTCATTATTTCGCCATAACTTCAGCTACTTTGTCGGCCACAATAACAAGATGCTGGCTGTCTTGTGCCAAATTCACCCTGCCGGTAGGTTGCGCTTGGGTGGATGGTCGTTGAACCTTTGATAACGGAGGAATGATGAAAGGTTTTCGAGTCTATCGTCGCTTTATCGCATGGCCTGCAGCGGCGCTGATGCTCCTCGTGTCGCTGCCTGTGAACATGGCGGAAGCGGGCATGGTATCCACGGAACGCGTCATTGAGCAGAATGCGTCGCCGGCGCAGCTTGCACAGGCGCAAAACCGCGCACGGGTTCTTCAATTCCTGAAACGGGACGATGTGCGCGAACAGATGCGGTCGCTCGGCGTCGATCCCAAAGAAGCGATGTCCCGCGCGGAAGTGCTGTCCGATGCGGAGATTTCCAAGATTGCGGGGAAATTGGATGAGCTGCCCGCCGGCGGCAATGCGGTCGGTGCGATCATCGGCGCGTTAGTGTTCGTGCTGGTTGTCCTGCTGATTACCGACCTCTTCTGCTGGACCAAGGTTTATCCCTTTACGAGGTGTGTCGGGAAATAGGGCTCGATTTGTGGTGAAGCGCCTGCGGGCTGGGACGACCGTCCTCCTTCTATCGGTTCTCTGCGCGGTGTTGGCGGGCTGTGCCACGCCGCAAACCGATCTCGCCTTGGCGAATCGGGGAAATTTGCCGGCAACGGTAGAAATACCGAATGTGCCTTTTTTCCCGCAGAAGAAGTATTATTGCGGGCCTGCCGCGCTGGCCATGGTGTTGGCCTGGTCCGGGCTTCCGGTAACGCAGACCGACATGGCGGCGCAGGTCTATACGCCGGGGCGTGAGGGATCGTTGCGCAGCGACATTCTGGCGGCGGCCCGGCGAAATGGCCGGCTAGCGGTAACCGTTCGAACCTTGCCGTCGCTGATGGCGGAAGTCGCCGCGGGCAATCCCGTCCTCGTGTTTCAGAATCTGGCGCTGAACTGGTACCCGCAATGGCATTATGCGGTCGCGTTCGGCTATGACCTGAAGGCGGGCACGCTTCTGCTGCATTCGGGGACCGACGAACGCCATACGATCGACCTAACCGCCTTCGAGCGCACGTGGCGGCGCGGCGATTTTTGGGCGCTGGTGGTCCTGCCTCCCGACCGTTTGCCCGCGACGGTGGGCGAACAGCCGCTGGTCGCCGCTTCGGCCGGACTGGTGCGTGCCAAGAAGCATCGGGAGGCGGCAGCCGCCTTCGGCGCCATCGCACGGCGCTGGCCGAAAAGTTTCGTCGCCCATATGGGGATCGGCAATGCCCGCTATGCCGACAACGATTTTCCGGGTGCGGCCATGGCGTTTCGCGCCACCGTCCGAAAGTTTCCTGCCAGGGCATCGGCCTGGAACAATCTGGCCTATGTTCTCGCCAAGCTCGGTCGGCGCGATGAAGCGGCCGACGCGGCGCGCAAGGCGGTCCACCTCGGCGGCGCGGATACCCCGAGTTATCGCGAAACGTTAAGCGAAATCACTGGCAGTGCGTCATAGCGGCAATCCGCCCGGGTGCGGCAGGACTCCCGGTGCCCGGGCGGCGCCAATCGGTCACGCCTTGGGTTGGGGGACGAAGCGCATATAGGGCGTGGGCGCCCGCCATCCGTCCGGGTAGCGCTTTTTAGCCTCTTCGTCCGAGACCGTCGGGACAATGATGACGTCTTCGCCTTGCTGCCAGTTCACCGGTGTCGCCACCTGGTGGTTCGCGGTCAGCTGTAGCGAATCGATCACCCGCAGAATCTCGTTGAAGTTCCGGCCAGTCGCCATCGGATACACGAGAATCAATTTGATTTTTTTGTCCGGCCCGACGATGAAGACGTTGCGCACCGTCTGATTGTCGCCCGCGGTCCGCCCGCTCGATGAATCACCGGCACCGGCGGGCAGCATGCCATAGGCTTTCGCGACCTTCAGCTCGCTGTCACCGATCAAGGGATAGTTCGGCGCGTGGCCGGTTGCCGTTTCGATGTCCTTCAGCCAGCGCATATGATCATCCACCGGGTCCACGCTCAGCCCCAATATCTTGCAGCCGCGCTTTTCGAATTCCGGCTTCAGGCTCGCCATATAGCCGAGCTCCGTCGTGCAGACAGGCGTGAAATCCTTTGGGTGCGAAAAAAGCACCGCCCAGGAATCGCCAACCCATGCGTGAAAATTAATCGCGCCTTCCGTCGTATCGATTTCGAAATCGGGTGCTGTATCGCCTATTTGCAGTGCCATGATTTGTCTCCCTTTGAAACCTGAAGTGAGATACATGAATCCTGCCCCGCAAATATTCTATGGCGAATCACGGTAGTGCGGGAGTCAAAAAATTTGATCGCCGACACGTAGGGTTTTTTCTGTCGGCGAACCGAAGGCCGGATGCCGAAAGTCGCTCGCGTCCGCACGATTTCCACGGGGCGTGACGCTGCATTGATTGGAAGCGCTTCGCCAAGTATGAATCGCCGTGACAAATAGCGCACCGGCGGCAACAATCCCGGCCGCCGCATTCAAGACGAAACGGCCGGCCGGAACCAGGTTCTTGCCGGAACTTCCAAAAATAGAGGGTAAGCCACCGTGTCTGAAGCCTCGGAAACTTCGTTTGAAAAGCATGCCATCGGACAATCGGTTTCGCGTTTGGAGGACCCGCGCCTGTTGCGGGGCGAGGGGTGTTATTCCGACGATTTGAATTTGCCCGGCCAGGCTTTTGGCTACGTCTTGCGGTCACCGTTCGCACATGGGCGGATCACCGCTCTGGATGTGGCCATGGCTCGGGCGGCGGACGGTGTGCTCGCGGTATTGACGGCCGAAGATCTTGATGCCGCCGGCATCGGCACCATGCCATGTCTCCTGCCGGTCAAGAACCGCGATGGGACGCCGCTGATCAAACCACCGCGGCCGGTGCTCGCGACGGGACACGTGCGCTTTCGCGGCGAGGCGGTTGCCTTTATTGCCGCGGAAAGCCTCTCGCAGGCGCGCGACGCGGCCGAGCTCATCGATTTGCAAATCGAGACCCTGCCCGCGGTGACCGATTGCAAGCTGGCGGCGGACGATGGTGCGCCGTTGCTGCACTCGGAAGCACCGGGCAATCAGGCGCTCGACTGGGAATTCGGCGACGCGGCGGAGGTCGACCAAATCTTTGCGGACGCCCACCACGTGACCACGATGACGCTGCGCAGCAATCGCGTGCACGTATCGGCGATGGAGCCGCGCGCGGCCGTTGCCGAATTCGATGCCGAAAATGGGCGCTACACCCTGCATTGCCCCAGTCAAGGGCTCTTCGGGTTCACCAACGTATTGGCCAAAGAGATCATGCGCATCCCGCGCGAAAACCTTCATGTGCGCACCTACGACGTGGGCGGCTCATTCGGCATGAAATCGGCGCCGTATCCCGAATATGTCGCGGCGCTGGTCGCGGCGAAAGCCGTGGCCCGGCCGGTCAAATGGTGCGATGAGCGGAGCGACAGCTTTCTGTCCGACCAGCATGGCCGCGACAGCTATGCCGAATCCTCGCTGGCGTTCGATGATGGTGGCCGGATCCTGGCCGGGCGCGTGCTGGTACATTGCAATGTGGGGGCGTATCTCACGGCGGTCGGTCCGTCGATGCATACCCGCAACGTTCCGCGGAATTTTCCCGGCCTCTATCGTTTGCCGGTGTTGCATGCGCGGACCCGGGCGATGTTTACCAACACCACGCCGATCGGTGCCTATCGCGGCGCCGGCCGTCCGGAAGGCGTCTATTACATGGAGCGGATGATGGATACGGCCGCCCGGGAAATGGGCATCGACCGGATTGAACTGCGCCGCCGAAATATGATCACGCCCGAAGAGATTCCCTACGAAGCGGTTTCGGAACTGACCTATGACAGCGGCGACTTCCCGGCGGTGCTCGATGCCGGTCTTGCCCATGCGGACTGGGACGGCTTCGACGCGCGGCGCCGTGAGTCGGAATCCAAGGGTAAGCTGCGCGGTCTCGGTATTTCCTGTTATCTGGAAGTTACCGGCCCACCCGCAAACGAGATGGGCGGAATTCGGTTCGAAGAGGACGGCACGGTAACGATGATCTCGGGGTCGTTGAATTACGGCCAGGGCCATCAGGGGACATTCGCGCAAATTCTTACCGCCAAGCTTGGAATAGCCTATGGCCGTTTCCGTTTGATCCAGGGTGACAGCGACGAACTTATCGCCGGGGCGGGGACCGGCGGATCGCGCACGGTGATCAGTGCGGGGACTGCGCTCTTCAACGCTGCGGACGTGGTGATCGAGAACGGCCGCAAGCTGGCGGCACATGTATTGGAGACAGCAGAGGAAGACATCGTCTTCGAACCCGGCGAATTCCGCGTGGCCGGGACGGATCGCGGCATCGGCATTCTGGATCTAGCGGCGGAAGTCCACCGATTGCGCGGGACCGGCGGACTACCCGATTCTCTGCCGGCCGGACTCGACACCAAGATCAAGGAGGCGACGCCGCCATCGGCCTTCCCGAATGGCTGCCACATCGCCGAGATTGAGATCGAGCCGGAAACCGGCGTGGTGACAGTGGTCCGGTATTCGGTGGTCGACGATTTTGGCACTCTCATCAATCCGATGTTGGTCGAAGGGCAGGTTCATGGCGGCGTGGTACAGGGTCTGGGACAGGCATTGATGGAAAACGTGTCCTATGACGGGGAAGGGCAGCTGATCGCCGGCTCCTATATGGATTACGCCCTGCCGCGCGCGGAGGATGTGCCGGTGTTTGAATTCGATTCGCATCCGGTTCCGGCCACCACCAACCCGCTGGGCGCCAAGGGCTGCGGCGAAGCGGGGACCAGCGGGGCGTTGCCCGCGGTCATGAATGCGGTGGTTGACGCCTTGGCGCATAAAGCAGGGATTACCCATCTCGACATGCCGGCGACGCCGGAGCGGGTATGGTCCGCCTTGCAGGGACGCGCCTGATACCGGGAACTATTTATTTTAGCTCTATTTTCGATGCATTAGCGGGCACAGTGGCGATGCACTATCGATTGCCGGTGACGCACCATCCTGGTGTGCGCGCGACAATTTCCCCAAGCGTTCGTCCAGCGGCGCCCGAAGACCGAGTAATTTGACATAAATTCAGCTTTTCCGCGCTCCTTGAACCATTCGTTAACCACTTGTGGACATGATGGCGTTGCAGGATGCGCGCTTTGCTTGATTGCGTGATGCGGGTAATGGTCAACGGTTTCGGTCAATGCCGAGCTCGGGGAGGTATTGGCATGGTTGGCTGGCCGTTGTCACAGGCATCTTGCTGTTATAGAAGGCAAAATAAGAGTCGGTTTATGTCGAGAGGCAATTGGGAGTGGAACCTCACCGCACGGACCCGCGTCGCGGTCGTGCCGGATCCGGCCTACGGCTGTTCGGCGAAGGGGAGGTAATTGATGAGCGCGGAAAAACCCGTGGGCATTCCACTGAAAATTGCGCCGGAACTCCCGAAAAATCACAATTTCGAACGATTTTCGTTAAAGGTCGAAGGAATGATGAGTGGCGCCCGCCTGTCGCGCGGGCAGACCACCGGCGATACCGCTTGGTCGCTCAGTCTCGATGATTTGGGGGATCTGCTTTATCTGCCGCCATCTGCCGATTTCGCACCGCATTCCGTGCAAGTTCGCCTAATCGGCTATGAGGATGATTTCGCATCCACCGTCAGTTTGACCGACTACGAGATCAAACCAACCGATAGCGTACCGATTCCGGCATCGGAGCCCGCGGCAAGCGCGGCACCCGCAGGAGTGTCGACTTCGACAGTCACGGACCAATTGGACAAAGCCATCCGCGAGGCACGGGAAAAGGCTGGCGCCGGCACGGCGGGCGCGGCGTCCGGGGACATAGCCGCCGCCAGAGCGGAATGGGAAAAAAAGGCGAGCGAACGGGAAGCGGCGCTCAAAGTTGCTCTCGAGGCGGAAAAACAGAGTCTGGTGAGCGCTGCGCAAGCCAGTGCGGAAAGCTCGACCGCCGCGCAGCAGGCGGCCTTTGAGCAGCAACTCATGGCGATGAAGGAACAAGCGGCCGGGGCGGAAGCACGGGTCTCCGCCGCTGAAGCCGCCGCCGAGGAAATCAAAAGGGCATTGGCGGAAACCCTGCTCAGGGCGGAACGGGCCGAGGAAGCCGCAGAACAGGCGCAAGCGCAGGCGGAGTCCAAATATCAGGTTGAGATCCGAACCCTGCGGGACGAATTGGCGGCCGCCGAAGCCATTGCCCAGTCGCAGGAAAGCACGCCGGGGAAAATTCAGCAGCAACTGGAGGAACTCCAAAAACTGCACGCCGCCGAGCTTGTGCAAAAGCAAGAGGAAATGACCGTTATTCACGCTGCGGAAATGGCGGCGCGGGCGGAGGAAGTTGAAAGCCGCCTGAAGATAGAATTCGAAATCAAGGTGGCCGAAGCGCGCGCCGAGGTCGAGCGTGAGTCGGCGGTCAGGCTCGCCGGATTGGAAGCGCAGACCAAGAAAACCATAGCCGCCGCCCGTGAAGCCGCAATTGCCGAGGCGCGCGTGCAGTGGGTTGGTGAAAACGATCAAGCCAACGCTGCGGTTGGTGCGGCAACCGAAGGCGAAATGGCGGAACGGATCGCCACCGCACGGCTGCAATGGCAATCAGAGTTGCAAGCAGCGCTTACAGACCGCGATCTGCATTGGGAAGGTGAGTTGAACCGCCGGCTCGCGGAAAGCAGCGGCCAAGGATCGGGCGCTGCCGCGCCGGACCTATCCGCGGCTCGAAGTGAATGGGAGGCCGAACATCAAAAACTTATGGCCGCCAGGGACGAGCAATGGCAGGAGCAACTGAACCGCCAACTCGCGGACGCCCGCAGCGCCTGGGAATACGAAGAAGACCGGCGAATGGCAGCGCAAAACAAGGAGCAACCGCCGGCCCAAAATTCCACTAGCCCCAAGGACCTTGCGAACGCGCCAACTGCTGCCGCGACCGTCGATGTCGCACCCACCGCGGTCGAGGCACCGTCCGAGGACGGACGCATGGAGCCTACGCTAAATCTTACGGATGTCGCGATAGAAGAGGACTCCGAAGCACCGGAAAAGGAAAAATCGAGTGTCCAAAACGTGGTCGCCGCAGCGGGGGCCTTCAGCCTGAACCTAGCGAAAAAAATGAAAAATTCCGCCGGGCCCGTCACGGCCATCGATCATGTTCACCAGGAGGCGAAGCGCCGATCCGGTCCCCGGCGCAGCCACAAGACAATTGGCGGCCGCATCGGCGCGATGTTTGGCGGGATCGGCCGTTTGTTCGCGCTGCGCCGTTTATTTATTCTGGGTGTCGTTGGCGGTGCGCTCTACGGCGCTTTTCTATACCTGCCGGCCGTGAAGCCGTTCGCGGTCGAGTTCTGGAAATCATTCTCCGGTGACGTTGCGGCGAAGGTCGAGCGGAAGGGCCGTAAAACTAAATCCGTCAAGCCGGTGGCGAAGGCTCTCTCCACTAGGGGCGTTCCGACAAAGCGAGTTGCAAAGAAACGGGCGCCAAAAAAGCCATCGCCCAAAAAGCCAGTACCGAAGGCTCCTATTGAGGTAAAGACACCTGTGCCGGTGAAAAAGCCGGTCGAAGCAAAGCTGCCCGTCGCGCCGAAAAATCCGGTGGTGGCCAATGTGCCGACCAAAAAGAAACCGGCGCCGCGGTCGGCGTACATCAAACCGGCGGCGGCCAAGCTGCGTCGGGCGCCCGCTCTGGACGCAGAGGTGATTGCCGTGGCGCGCCGCGCGGACAAGGTATTACGGCTCGCCGTTAAGGGGTCTTGGGTAAAAATTCGCACCCCGGGCACCGGCGAAAACGAGGGATGGGTGCCGAGCGATATGCTCAGCGATTCCGCGCCAAAGTAGAGCCCGCCTGACCTGCATCCGGCCGTGCTGCGGCACGCCAATCCGATTGACGAATACCTGCAAGCGCGTCGGCGGACCGCCGGCCGCGCTTGCGGTCTTTTCGGCCGGCGATTAGCGTGGGGTTCTGAAAATTTTCATCGAGGAACCCCGCCCATGCATTGGACCGAGCGTCGTGAACGATTTCGCACCCAAATTTCCGGCAACAGTTGCGTTCATCCCGGTTCGGTCTATGACCCGATTTCGGCGCGTATCGCCGAGGATTTAGGCTTCGAGGTCGGCATGTTCGCGGGCTCGGTCGGGTCGCTCGCGGTATTGGGTGCGCCCGATCTCATTACACTCACCTTGACCGAATTCGCAGCCCAGGCGTACCGGATTTGCCGGGCGGGCAATCTCGCGCTGCTGGTCGACGCCGATCATGGCTATGGCAATGCCCTCAATGTAAAGCGCACGGTGGAAGAACTGGAAACCGCCGGCGTTGCCGCGCTGACGATCGAAGATACCGAGCTGCCGCAACCCTATGGCGATTTGGGCAATACGCGTTTGATCCCGATCGACGAAGGTGTCGGCAAGATGCGGGCGGCGTTGGAGGGGCGCCAGGATGCCAGTCTTGTCATCGCCGGACGGACCAGCGCGCTTGCGGTCAATGGCGTGGAAGACGCCATCGCGCGCGCGAAGGCGTATGAGGCGGCCGGGGTCGACGCGGTATTTATTGTCGGCGTTCGGGAGAAGGCACAGCTCGAAGCGTTGGCCGCGGAAATCAGCATCCCGCTCTTCCTCGGCGGCGTACCGGCGGATTTGCTCGATCGAGACTATTTGGCCAGCCAGGGCGTCCGAATTTGCCTGCAGGGTCATCATCCGATCATGGCCGGCA
>JAOTYV010000123.1 GCA_029861675.1 Alphaproteobacteria bacterium | reverse complement strand
TTTGGACGTTTTCCACTGGATCATTTGGGCGCCGGTGGAAAAGCTGTTGCCCTTCTTCCGGGGGATGGCGGATATCGCCTTTTGAATGTCCGCTGTTGGGGGAAGGCCGAAAGTCGATCAGGAGCGCCGGAAGGTCAGCTTTTAGCCACAAGCGGATAAAAGCATAACCTTGGCAATAATTCGGTAACCCCGCTTCGGAGATGGCGTCGACTAGACGCGCGATAGACTCCGGTCCGCCAAAGCGGTTCTCACGATGTTTCGCGTAAATCATATCCGGTACACGAATTAATTATTCGGGTTGATCAATGAATAATTAATCAGAGGGTCGTAAAATCTCTGGCATATACGAAAAGTTTCGCTTTTGGGGTGTTACCGTGGACCTAACCCGCCTCATTTATTACAGCGAAGTCACCAAGCAGGTTGACCGGAACACCTTGCGGGACATCCTGGCGTCGGCGCATAACAACAACGCGCGCGACCAGGTGACCGGCATCCTCTGTTATAATTCGAAATATTTTATCCAGGCCTTGGAAGGCGAGCGTGTCAGCGTCAGCCGCACATTCTGCAGGATCGTCGGCAACCCGTTGCACCGGGATCCCGTGATCGTCACCTGCGGACCGGTGCGTCAGCGGGCCTTCGGCGATTGGTGGATGGCGTACACCGACGACCCCGCGATTGTCAGTAAGTCGATACGGAAATATTCCAGCACGCCCGTGTTGGAGCCGCATCAAATGTCGCCGGCTACGCTGCAGGCCTTTCTGCAAGATGTTTGGCGACTGTCTCTGCGCCGCAAATCCAACGCGAAAGATTCGTACGTGCTCGTCTAAGCGCGCGCGTCCTGACCTCCTGAAAACTGACGGGACAACCGGAAAACGAGCCGCCGCACCGACGTCGCGCCAAGGGCACGCCCACTGCGCCGCCAGCCCGGCCTCTCGGGGCGGCCCATCGACCGCGGCAATCCGCGCGCGGAGATTCGGATCGAGCGGCGCTAGAAGTATATGTCCGCTCCTGGGGTAAGAGCGGAAGTCAATCTGGGGCGTCGGGAGGTCCGTTGTTAGCCAAATCCGGAAGTTTGTGGTGCTGGCGGGTTGTAATAGTCCACTGCATCAAGAGCGGTAATTGGTGTGTATCCCTAATACACGAGTCGCTGTCCGATAGACTCTGATCGACATCGTGGATGTGTGAGACCTATGGGCGTAGGTGCGATTGAGGAAAACCTAGTAATTATTGGGCTACCTATTTGCTGAGATTATCGCCTGGCTTGACTGTTTCAATCGCCAAGTTGCCGCAAATACCTTAACTAAGGACTGAGCGCTGTGCCTCCCGTTCGGCGGACATCCGCCGCCGTTTCGAATTGGTCGGATGGCGCAAAGCACACAGCACTCACGCCACCAAAAAACATGTCAAGCCCGTCGAAACGGCGCTGCGCGACGTCCAATTCATCGACCGGCATGCCCGGTTCGTAGGCCACGCTTGTCGCGTCTTCGCGCGGCCACTCCACGTGAAGGCGAGGATGATTCACCGCGTCCTGGAGCGGCATGTCGAGATGCACAAAATTGGAGGTGTCAGTCCAATGCGAACCGGTCTCCGGATTTGCCAGCGATGTTAGCTTCATGCCGCGAGTTGATGCCACTCGGCCAGCGCGGCTGAGCGGTTTTTCTTGAAGGTTTCGCGGGGATTGAGGTGACGGTCGAGGTTGAAGTGGTTGTGGATCGAGGCGTGGGCCGAAGCGAACTTCTGAAGCGTCTTGATGTCTCGGAATTTCGACATCGCCCCTTCTCGTCGCCGGAACGGCTGGTGTGAATTTTCGGCTCGATTATTGAGCCAGCGTCCGCATTCCTGATCGGCGCCATTACCGATCACATTCATCGCTGCTCGATACGACCGAAGCCGGTCCGTCACAATCACCTTTGGCTGACCATACCGCTTCATCGCGCGCTTCAGAAACCCAAGCGCCGCCCTGCGATCCCGGCGTTTCGTCGCAAAAACTTCGAGCACTTCGCCTTCGTGATCAACGGCACGCCAGAGGTAATGCGTCTCGCCGTTGATCCGGACGAACACCTCGTCCAGATGCCAGCGCCAGCGCGAATACGAAGCGTGATGAACCCGACACTTTCGGATCTCCGCGGCAAACATCGGCCCGAACCGGTTCCACCACAGCCGAACAGTTTCGTGGCAGATATCGATGCCGCGCTCGAACAGGATGTCCTCGACCTGGCGCAGCGACAGCGGGTAGCGGATGTACAGCATCACCGTGAGACGAATAACCTCGGGTGAGCTGTTAAAATAGCGGAATGGATTCTTCATCCGACGAAGCTATGGACCGGCACTCTCCGCAGCAACCCAAGTTGCTTTGACAGTGCCTAATCCCTTTTTGGAGGTGCATCAAAAGTGTCAAATATTTCGACAACTGAGCGCGACATTTGCGTTGTACAGACCATGCTCGGTTTTTGACGAGCGACGATTTGCCTGTAGCCAATGTCCGCAATGGGTCATAACCGGAAGTCGAGTGTAACTGTCGGAATGTCCGGTCCTGGGGGAAGAGCAGACGTAATCGGGGAGAAAGCGGACTCCCGTGTTTTTGGGTTCCGCTAGAGTGGCGAGTTTTTGGGGGCCGCTAGAGAGGTGGAACTAGCGTAACCGCGCGAAGGCCGAGGGGGGGGGCACCCCCCGATCTAGCGGACCGTAAGCGAGATAGACCAGTTGGCATCCGCGCCAATTGCAACGAGCAGGAATACCGAGACCAAGCCCTAAGCGCCGCCGATATTTCCACGGCCTGATAAGTGCTTAGGCGTCGGCAATCTAACCATCCAAACATGCTGTCGTCCGCTCTAAAAAGGACATCAAATGTGGGATCAAATGTGGTACTTATTAGATTTTTAATTCATTGAATGGTTTTATAACAACTAGTTAGTAAAATGAAATGGCGGAGGGAGCGGGATTCGAACCCGCGAGACGTGTTACCGCCTACACGCTTTCCAAGCGTGCGCCTTCAGCCACTCGGCCACCCCTCCGCAGAGGGCTTGGAAATTAGCCGAGCGCGCGGATGCAGGCAAGCAAGTGTCTGCGCTATCGTGCGCGCCGGGCGGCATGCCCGCTTCTGGTCATCCGGCGGTCGCGCGTGCTAGCGTGCGCCGCGCCGGGCATCGAATCGGTGCCGCCGGTACAAGAGGGGGGAAAACGTCCGCATGCGCGTGCTGCGTTTCCTAGGGTACTTGCTGATCGTGCTGGGTCTGTTCGTGGCGGGTCTGGCATTTTGGCTATGGATTGACGGGCGCGACCTGAGCGCGCCCGCGGGACAGCTTTGGTTCGAGCTCGACAGCGCCGGCCTCAATACGGTCCAGGCGGTCGTGCAGCGCTATATGCATCCGGCCATATGGGACGATGCGATTGTGCCGCTGCTGCAAAAACCGGCGAAATGGGCGCTGACAGTCGAAATCCTGATGCTGCTGGTACCGGGCATCTTGTTGCTTCTGATCGGCCGCCGCAAACGGCGCCGCTACCGCTAGGCACCCTGCCTGCCCGGCGCGGGCGTTTCCGGTACCCGTTTCGACTTTTCCCACATTCGGCGAATGTCATCCGGGCTGTGGCCCGCCTCCCGCAGCGCCGCGATCGTTTTCGCCCTGTCACGCTTGGCGAGCCGCCGGCCGGCTTCGTCGGCGATCAAGGCGTGGTGGCGATAGGACGGTGCGGGCAGCTCCAGCAAGGCTTGCAACACCCGCTGCAGGTGGGTCGCGTGCAACAGATCCCGGCCGCGGATTACCAGCGTCACGTGCTGCGCCGCGTCGTCGACCACCACGGCCAGGTGATAGCTGGTCGGCGTGTCCTTGCGCGCGAGAACGACGTCGCCGAATGGCGTGGCGTCCACCGTCACCCGGCCGGCGGCGTCATCTTCGAAAAACAGCGGCCCCGCGCGGCGCGCAGCCGCGTCCGTACGAAGCCGCAGGGCGTAGGGTAGGCCGGCCGCCAGACGCCGGGCGCGTTCGGCATCGTCAAGCCGTTCGCAGGTGCCCGGATAGATCAACCCTTCGGGGCCCTGCGGCGCATGATCCGCCCCCGCGATCTCGGCTTGTATGTCCTTGCGGGTGCAGAAGCAGGGATACAGCAAGTCCATCTGCCGCAGCCGGTATAGCGCCGCCGCATACTGTGTCATCCGCTCCGATTGGCGCCACACCGGCGGGTCCCAATCGATGCCGAGCCAGCCGAGGTCCTCGTAGATCGCGTGTTCGAATTCCGGGCGGCAGCGCCCCGTGTCGATATCCTCGATCCGCAGCAGGAAACGGCCGCCGGACTCCCGGGCGGCGCGCCAGGCGATATCGGCGCTATAGGCGTGGCCGAGATGCAATCGGCCACTCGGGCTCGGGGCGAATCGCGTCACCAATCCGGTCATGCATCTGGCCGTAGCGCCGGACATCGGTTAAGTCAATCGGTATGACACCGGCATCGATCCGAACTGCGTTGGATTCCCTGGCCGCCCGCGACGACGACATTGCGGAGGCGATTGCCTTGGTGGGCTATCCGGAGCCGCGCAACCGGGAGCCCGGATTCGCCGCGCTGCTCAACATCATAATTGGCCAGCAGGTGTCAGCCATAGCGGCCGCCGCCATCCGCGCGCGGCTGGCCGAAGCGGTCGAACCGCTGACGCCGGAGAAATTCCTTGCGGCCGGGGAAGAGACCTTGCGCGGCGTCGGGTTGAGCGGCCGGAAGGTCGAATACGGCTGCGGGCTCGCCGAGGCGATGCTCTCCGGCGTGCTGGAAACCGACCGGCTCGCGAAACTGCCGGACGATGAAGTCGTGCGGTCGTTGACCGGCATTCGCGGCCTTGGCCGGTGGAGCGCGGAGATCTACTTGCTGTTCGCTCTGCGCCGCGGCGACATCTGGCCGGCGGAAGATCTGGCGATCCAGGAGGCGCTGCGCCGACTGAAGAATTTGGAAGAGCGGCCCGCCCGCAAGATATCCGAAGCGATCGTCGAACCCTGGCGGCCGTTTCGCGGCATTGCGGCGCTCTTCCTCTGGCATTATTACAAAGGCGCGCCCTGACGTTTTCCCGGGGCGGGCCCCGTCCGTTACCGAAAGACACGCCGAAATGTCCAACCTTCTCGAACTCGACGGTCCGCGATTCGGACCCGCCGCCGGCGGCCCTCCGGAGCAACTGGTCATCCTGTTGCACGGCCTCGGGGCCGACGGGCAGGATCTTATCGGCCTCGCGCCGCATTGGGCGGAGGTGCTGCCGAACGCGGCCTTCGTCTCGCCGAACGCGCCCTTTCCCTGTGACATGGCGCCGTATGGCTACCAGTGGTTCAGCGTGCAGGACCGGTCTCCCGAAACGGTGTTGGCCGGTGTCCGGGCGGCGGCGCCGGCACTGAATGCGTTCATCGACCGGGAACTGGAAACTGCGGGTTTGAGTGAGGACCGGCTGGCGCTGGTGGGATTCAGCCAGGGCACGATGATGAGCCTTTATGTAGGTCCGCGCCGGGAACGCCAGCTCGCCGGGATCGTCGGGTTTTCCGGCCGCCTCATTGCGCCGGACCTGTTGCCGGAGGAAATCAAGACGAAACCGCCGGTCTTGCTGGCGCATGGCGACATGGATGAAATGGTGCCGTTCGACTCGATGGCGCAGGCGGAAGCCGGTCTGACCGCGGCGGGAATCGACGTGGAGTCCCATGTCTGCCCGGGCATCGGCCACGGCATCGATCAGAACGGGTTGGTGCGCGGCGCGGCGTTTTTGCAGCGAGTCCTTACCGGCTGAAGGGGCGGGCCATGGTGCTGCAAAACCGCGTCACGCCGACCGGCGATATCGTCGCGGTGGCGGCGCGCGGCCAGTTCATGGGCAATCGCGGGATCCTGCATGACGACCGGCGCCAGCTCGGGCGCAGCCGCTGGAAGCACAAGGCCTGGATCATCTGCTTGCTCTGTTTTCGTGGCCGCAAGCGGGTGCCGATGACGCCGCACCGCTACACCGAGCTGTTTTTCTTCGACGAGGCGGTGGCGATCGCGGCGGGGCATCGGCCCTGCTACGAATGCCGGCGGCGCGCCTACCGGGACTGGTGCGCCGCGTGGCAGGCGGGTCATGGCGAACCGGCCTTGCCGCGGGCCGGCGAGATGGACGCCCGGCTGCATGGGGAACGGGTCGATCGCCGGACCCGGCGGCAGCGCGTCTGGTCGGCGCCGGTGGATGATCTGCCGGACGGCACTTACCTTTTGGCCGGGCAGCACCCACATTTATTGTTGAATCAACGGTTATTGCCCTGGTCGCCGGAGGGATATTGGGCGGCGCGGCCACGGCCGGCCGGCGGGCTCGTGACCGTCTTGACGCCACCGGCTGCGGTTGCGGCGTTGCGCGGCGGGTATCGGCCGATTGTGCATGCGAGCGCCGCGGCGGCCGTAACACAGCCGTGAAGAATCGCCGCGCCGCCCGCGCCTTGCCGGATTCCGGCTTTTCGGCTATCAGAGGGCGGTCGAAACGGGCTTGAATTGATCTAGATTCGCGTGATCGGCAGCGGAGGCGATCGCGCGGCGGGAACCGAAATCGAGGTGCGCGTGTCGTTCGATAATTGTCCAGCGCTGGTGTTGAATGCCGATTTCCGGCCGCTCAGCTATTTTCCGCTGTCGCTGTGGCCCTGGCAGGAAACCGTCAAGGCGGTGGTTACCGACCGGGTGAACGTGGTGTCGGAATATGACCGCGTCGTGCGCTCGCCGTCCTTCGAACTGCCGTTGCCCAGCGTCATTTCACTCAAGGAATATGTATCCCAGGCCCGCCGGCCGGCATTCACGCGGTTTAACGTATTCTTGCGCGACCGGTTCATGTGCCAGTACTGCGGCAGTGGATTTCCGACCCACGAACTGACATTCGACCATGTGGTGCCGCGCTCCCGGGGTGGCCGCACCACCTGGGGCAACGTGGTTTCCGCGTGTGCGCCGTGCAATTTGCGAAAGGGCGGCCGCATGCCGACCGAAGGGGGCTTGTACCCGTTTCGCACGCCGCGTCAGCCGTCGGTTTGGGAGCTGCAGGAAAACGGCCGCGCCTTTCCGCCCAATTTTCTGCACGAGAGTTGGCGCGATTTTCTCTATTGGGATACCGAACTTGATCCGTCGTAGGAGGCGTGCGCCCTACCAGCGTTGCGACAGCCGGATGGCCAGCCGTGCACCCGCCTTGATGGCGCCCGCCAAGACCGGGTACCCGGCGGCCCGCTCGGCGCCATGGGCCAGGGCGGTGTCGCGGTGTTCCAATTCGTCCTGGCGGAATTCCTCGACGACCGATTTCAGTTCCGGGTCGCGGTCACCGAGTCGGTCGGCCTGTTGGGCGTAGTGCTCGTCGATCACCTCTTCCACCGCGACGGTACACGCCATGGCGGCGCGTTCGCCGAGCAGGGCGGTTCCGGCGCCCAACAGCCAGCCGGCGGCGTGCCAGAGCGGAGACAGCACGGTCGGGCGAACCCGGCGTTCGGCGACAAGCGTGTCGAACCGCTCCAGATGACGCTGTTCCTGGTCGGCCATTTGACGGATGGTTTTTGCGACCGGGCGATTGCCGAGAACCGCTAGCTGCCCCGCATAGATCCGGGCCGCGCCGTATTCGCCCGCATGGTCGACCCGGACCATTGCCGCATTCTCGTCTTCCGGCCGGCGATCGCCGGGCAGATATTTCGGGCCTGTGAAGCTTGTGGGTTCAGCCATCGGCCAATCCTTGTTGGCGGCTTTTGCCGCGCGCGGCCGCCATCCGGACCGCCCATCCACCGATCAGCAAAGATGCCAAACCATTATACCCGGCCATCGAAACGCCGAACAGCGTCCAGGCAGGCTGATCGCAGCGGACGATGGGTTGGTTCAGCATTTTCTGCATTTCCGCCAGCGAGCCCGGCACCGAACCGCCGCCGCAGCTGGCCAAGCCTTCCCACCATCCTTGTTCGACGCCCGCATGGAAAAAGGCCAGCGCCGCGCCGCCGAGAAGGATGCCGCCACAAAGTCCGGTGAGCGCCCGGCGGAGCCGGTCATTGGTCTTTGGCCAGAGCCCGGTTCCGGCAATCGCCAACACCGCCCACCACGGCCAACGCTGATACAGGCATAATTGGCACGGCTCCAACCCGCCGAGATATTGCGACGCATAAGCGATGGCAAGGGTCGCGGCGGCGAGGGCCGCCAGGACGGGCAGCGGTCGGTCGGCGGCGAGGCTGTGCACGATGTTTCGGCCGGACGCGGTCATGTCGCATCGATCTCCTAGACCAGGTATTTGACCACGATGAAGCCTAAAAACAACAGGACGAAGAAAACCATGGCGAGCAGGCCCAGGCGCGCCTCGATAAAGCGGCGGATCGGCGGACCGAACCGCCACAACAACGCACAGACAATAAGGAAGCGGGCGCCGCGGCTGAGCACGGAAACCACCATGAATGTGGTGAGGTCGAGGTTCGCCACGCCGGATGCGATGGTGATCACCTTGTAGGGAATCGGTGTAAAACCGCCAGCGGCGACAATCCAGGCGCCATGTTCGCTATACCAGCCCTGAAAAGTGTCGTATTTGGCCGCGTATCCGTAAAATTCGATGATCGGTTTGCCGATCTCTTCATACAGGAAGAATCCGGCGCCATAGCCGAGCAATCCGCCGACAACCGATGCGGTGGTTACGATCGCGGCGATCCGCCACGCTTGGGTACGCGCCGCCAGGACCATCGGAATGATGAGGACGTCAGGGGGAATCGGGAAGAAGACGCTTTCGGCGCAGGTGAGCAAGGCGAGCCACCAGATCGCATGCGGGTGGCCGGCCAAGCTCATGGTCCAGTCGTAGGTTCGGCGCAGCATCAGTTCTGCCAATGCTCCCGCAGCGCGGTGCGCACGTCGAAGGCCACCGACTGCCAATCGCCCGGACGGGGCTGCCGGAAGAGGCGCATGGTCGGATACCATGGCGAGTCGGTTCGGACGGTCATCCAGCTTCCGTCCGGCATGTACGGCAGCATGAGCCAGACCGGCCGGCCCAGCGCGCCGGCAAGATGGGCGGCCGCGGTGTCGACGCTGATGACAAGGTCGAGGTCGGCGATTACCGCCGCCATATGGGCGAAGCGGTCGAGCGTCGGGGCGATATCGGTGATCGGCAGATAGGTGTCGGTCAATTGCTCGTCCGGGGGACCGGTCTGAAGGCTGATCCATTCGGTGCGGGGGAGGTCGAACATCGGCGACAGGCGATTCAACGGCGCCGACCGGTCGTCATCCGCCGGATGGTCCGGATCGCTGGCCCAGGTGATGCCGATCCGGCGTCTTTCCGCATCCTCCGGCAGGGGTGATTCCGCGCCGGGCGGCACGCAAAGATAGGGCGTTTCCGACGGTATCGTTGCCAAAGTCGTGCGCATGAAATGCGGCAGGCTCATCAGGGGTGCGTGAAAGTCATAGGGCGGCGCGTCGTCCAGGCTGGAGACGGTTCCAACCGGACCGTCGAGGGTAGCGAGCAACCCGGCCAAGGGCTCCGGGCACGCGAGTATAACCGTGGCGCCCGACAATGCCAGTTGCAACGCATAGCGTGAGAACTTGATGGCGTCGCCGAAACCGTGTTCGGCGTGCAGCAATATGGTCTTGCCCATAGGGTCGGCGCCGTTCCAGGCGGGACCCTCGAGGGTCCGGCCCGCGAACGCGCGTTGAGCCGGGCGCCACTCCAGCTCCGCGAATCCTCGTTCCAAATCCCCCGACAGCATCAAGGTCCGGCCATAATTCAAATGGAGATCGGGATCCCGGTCATTCGCCTTCACGGCGGATTCATGCGCGCGCAGCGCTTCGGTCAGTTTGAAGTCGTCGCGCAACAGCTCGGCCAGCGCGTTCCAGCTTGCGGCATCGGTCGGGTCGCGGGACAAGGCGCCGCGAAATGCCTTTTCCGATTCCTCCTTCCGCCGTAGCTGCCGCAGCGAGAGGCCGAGGCTGGCCATCGCCGTCGCATCGTGCGGCTCGAGCGTGATCGCCCGCTCGAGCGGCTCCAGCGACTCTTCCGGCCGGCCTGATTCCCGCAATACGGCGCCCAGGCCCGTGAGAACGGAAACGTTGTCCGGATCCCGGTCGAGCATAGCCTGGCAGGTGGCGATCGCCGCGTCGAATTGGCCATCGCATTGCAATGCCGTGGCCAGGTTTTCGCACGCGACGGCGTTGTCCGGGTCTTTTTCCAGCGCCGTCCGGTAATGGGCGATCGCTTCGTCGTAGTTTTCCAGCGCCAGCGACACATCGCCGAGCGCCGCATACACCACCGCCTCGTCTTGCCCGGACGACCGCAGCACCGGCAGCAACCCGTTGAGCTTGTCCGCCGCTTCCGCGTGATGACCCGCTTCGGACATCGCGATCGCCAGTTCCGCCTTCATATCGAACCGGTCCGGCGCATGATTGACGCCATTTTCCAAGGATTGCACCGCCTCGGCCGCTTCGCCGGTCATTCGAAGCGCACTGCCCAGCAGGCCCCAAATTTCCCCTTGATCCGGATGGCTTTGCAGCAAGGCCCGGTACAGAGCCATGGCGGCGGTCAATTCACCGTCGTCGTGGAACCTAAGCGCCAGCTCCAGGGTCGCCTTATCCCCCGCCGGAATGCCGATCCAACCCGTCGCCATCTGCGTCCCGGACTACCGGGTCTCCGCCCGCGCGCCATGGGAGCGCTGCGGCGTGCCTGGATTCAAGGAGATATGCGTGTGCAGGCCCTTCCAGGGCTCCCCGGGATTTGCGCGTCCGAACAGGACAGTGGCGCGGCCCGGCCGGGAATACGGGCGACCGGATTCGTCGGTCCCGGTGGACTGCCAGGTAATGACGCCAAACGCCAGGCAGCGATCCTTGGACACGCCGGCCCGCAGCGTCTCGAGGTTGAATCGAAAATCTTCGATGGTCGGCCAGATTGACCGCCATTGCTGCTGCTCGAGATTGTCCAGCCCTTCGACGGTATCCATGAAGGTACCGAAACCGATGACATCGGCATCGAACAAGTCGCGGGACGCCGTAAAATTCACCGCATCCACATGGCCGTGCCATGTTGCGAACCAGTCCCGGATCGCCTCGACATCTTCCTTCGGCGCGTCGTATCCCAGCATGCACCGTCCCCCTATCCGTCCGCGCCGCACATTACGCCGCGTGCGCTGAAATCGCGAGAGGTAGATTGAAGCGGCGGCGGCGGAGCGGCTTTCCCGATCCGTGGCAAACCTGCCCGTTGACCGGCATCGCGGCGGGCGTATAGTGGGGCCGCCCGCATGGGCGCCCCTGTGGCGGAACTGGTAGACGCGCGTGACTCAAAATCACGTTCCCTTTGGGAGTGGGAGTTCGAGTCTCCCCGGGGGCACCAATGATTTCAAATGGTTGCTTAGAGATTGATTGCTGCGGTCCGATTCCCTCACGGATTAGGTACGCAGTAGGTACATTTGCGCTTAATTTGAAGGGGATAATTAATGCGCTCCCCCGCGTGGAGCATGTCGTGGGAGAGGGGTGCAGTCCCCCCCCTTGGCCTTCGCGTGGTCACGCTAGTTCCACCTCTCTAGCGGCCCCCAAAAACTCGCCACTCTAGCGGAGCCGAAAAACTCGGGAGTCCGCTTTCGCACGGATTACTTCCGCTCTTCCCCCAGGAGCCGACATTCAAGCGACTGCACTCGACTTCCGTTAGTGACTCGAAGGCGACATTCACAACACTCGGCCAACGATTGCCAATTCCAATGCCAGTAACAATTCATTCCGGATATCCGACCTGGTGGAGAGCTTTGACCAAGCGCTCGCGACCCACCGTCCCGGCCCGACGAGAACGCAGGTCGGATGCAAATGAAAAGTTGGGGAATTGGGATTTTAGCTCCTCCAGAACTGTTTTTGCTTCATCATCACGTTCCAAGAAAACGAGTGCAGCCGCTAAAGTTACGTATGCACGTGCCCTTGGGTTAGGGCTATGGATTGCCTGTCGCGCCCAATTAGCACACGCATCGTATTTCTCCAGATCAAACAGGCAGTCTGCGCGGATCACCCGGAACGCGCCGATGCGGGCGTCGCTCGGACTAAGGCGTATGGCGCGATCCACCATGGTAATCGCTTGCTCCGGTTGTCCCGCGCGATACAGTACGCTGGCACTAAAATAGTGTGCTTCTGCGGAGCTCGGATTAAATTCAACGGCTTTTGTAAGTGAGCCTATCGCTAGGTCGAACTTCGCTTGGAGGGAATACGATATGCCTTTGATGCAATGGCATGTGGCATCCTCGGGATCGAGGTCGAGTGCTATCGACAGTTTTTTCCTCGCCTCCTCTAGAAGGCTATCACTCTCTTCCACGCCATAGTTGATAACGAAGCGGTTGCGTGAGGCGGCGCCCATCGTAT
>JAOTYV010000003.1 GCA_029861675.1 Alphaproteobacteria bacterium | reverse complement strand
GTTGGATCACCGACCACTCAAAATCCGTTAAATCAAATCGTGCCATTGCCAAACTCCTCTCACGAGGAATTTGAATCACAATTCTGTCCGTTTGGGAATCACGTTAATGAGTATGTGACCTAGAGCAGGAATAATCCCTTCAATCCAAGATAGACGCCAACGCAAAGCGCGATTCCCGAGACGATCATCACGCGAAACGCCAGCAATTTCATCACCGCGGCCCGCCTCATGATCTGCATCACAGCGTCGGACGGCTGTTCGACACTTTCACCATCGGCACCACCCCCCTGGCTTCGGCCGAGCGCCACGCGTTCGCGCGCGCGCGACAGGCGGAACAGGATCCAGGCCCCGATCGCGATTGCCGTGCTCATCCCAAGCAACCAAACCGACGAAACGAATTCCGCAAATGCCTGTGCCTCCCGCACAAGCCCAGAAATCATGATCAGGAAAAACGTCAATCCCGTGGCGTTCGCCAGGAATATATAGCGCAGCAATTCTTCCGGCTGACGGCCGGATCCATGCGTTTCGCCGTACAAATCTCCGGGACGCAAGGTCTCGAAAACTTCCTTTTCCATCGCGCGGCGTTGACCGAATAGATTCCACATGGGCTGGAGTGTCGCTCCCGATTGCAATTACGTTGCCGCCGATCTTATCCGACCAGCCGCTGCGAAGCGACGGATTCCATCGCAGCCGGCGACCGGCCGAAACGACGGTCCGCGACGTCGCTAAGTGCCATCCAATCTTAAGAGGACCGCTGGCATCGAAAGGTTCGATAGATCCGATAGACAGCAGGCCAGATTATTCCCGCAGTAACGATTGCGTTACCCATATTTGCCGATGGATCGATTATGATTCGGCCCAACTGCCGTGAAAAATATAACCGAATACCGCAACGGTTCCATAGCATCGTACCGCACCCTAGCAAAAAGCTTTTTAATGCCGGTCATTTGGTTGGCGCGGGCATCCGACCAAACGATTAGCTTTTTTGGATCGTTTTTTCCAATTTTAAAAATCTGTTTTCTCGATCATTCGTGGAAAGTAACCAAGATGTTACCGGGAGGTACTGCGGACCGGATGATATGACGGATTGCGGTGCTGCATCGCATGCGGGGAACGACGATGGCGCATGCGGATTGCGGCAATGCCTTTGAACGGATTGGATTCGCACCGCGCGGAGATAATTTAGGGAGATTGCCCAAATGGATGTCGACTTGGCACGGACGTTTTTGACAATTACCGAGACGGCAAATTTCGGCAAAGCCGCAAAGGCGCTGAATGTGACGCAATCGACCGTGAGCGCGCGCATCAAGACGCTGGAGGAGCTGCTCGGCCAACCGCTGTTCTTGCGCAGCAAGACGGGGACGACGCTCACCACGGCGGGCGCCAAGTTCAAAAGCTCCGCCGAGACCATGATCCGGGTTTGGGAGCAAGCGCGTCAGCAGGTCGGTATACCTTCCGATTTTCAATCAATGATCAGCATCGGCGGGGAAATGACGCTGTGGGATCAATTATTGATGAAATGGATCCCTTGGATGCGCTCTTCATTGCCGGATGTGGCGATCCGCGCCGAAGTCATGCAGGCGGATTCGCTCATGCAACGGCTGGCGGAAGGCTCCGTCGACATCGGAGTCCTGTATTTGCCGTCCCATCGTTCGGGCCTCGAAGTCGAGATTTTGCTGGATGAAGAACTGGTAATGGTATCAACCAGCACAGGCACCGCGACGCCGGGGCACCGCTCCTATGTATTCGTGGATTGGGGCACCGCGTTCCGGTTGGATCACGACAATGCCTTCCCAAATGCCGATACGCCGGCATTGACCGTAACGCCCAGCCATTTTGGCCTGAATTACATTCTTGAAAATGGCGGCGCCGGGTATTTTCCGCGCCGGCTTACCGAGCGCGCCGTCTCCGAGGGACGGCTTCATCAGGTGCCCGATACGCCCCAATTCCACCACCGCGTCCATATGATTTACGATTCGGACCGGAAGGACGAGCGGTTTAACACGGCGTTGCAGGGCTTGCGCTTCGTCGCCGCGCGCGAAGGAGAGCACTAACCCATCGGCAGCGGCGCATCTCATACGCACGGGACATTGCAAATATCGCCCCCCTCGGGTATGTCCTCGACAGTGAGATTGAGGAAATGCCGCACGAGGGAATAGGCCGAAATGAGGGTTAGTCAGCGCGTTCGAAAAATACTGGCAAATTATGAGAGCGATAATCCGGGGACCAAGGCTAACCTTGCCCGGATATTGATGCATGGCCGCCTTGGCGGATCCGGTAAGCTCTTGATACTTCCCGTCGATCAAGGGTTCGAACACGGCCCCGCCCGCAGTTTTGCAAAAAATTCGCCGGCATATGATCCGCATTATCATTTTCAACTGGCGGTCGATGCCGGACTGTCCGCCTATGCGGCGCCGCTTGGCATGATCGAAGCGGGTGCCGACAGCTTTGCCGGTGCGATCCCGACGATCCTGAAGCTGAACAGCTCCAACAGCCACGCGACCAGCAAGGACCAGGCGGTCTATGGCAGCGTCTCGGACGCACTCAGGCTAGGTTGCTCGGCGATCGGCTTCACAATGTATCCGGGCTCGGACGATCAATTCGAAATGATGGAAGAGTTTCAGGAACTGGCGGAAGAGGCCAAATCCGTGGGACTCGCCGCGGTGCTTTGGTCATATCCGCGCGGTGGCGACATTTCCAAGGACGGCGAGAACGCCATCGACGTCACCGCCTATGCTGCTCATCTCGCCGCCGAAATGGGCGCACATATCATCAAAGTTAAGCCACCCACCGATTTCATCGAATTGGACGACGCGCGCAAGGTTTACGAATCCGAGAATATCGATGTTTCAACGCTCAGCGCCCGTATCAGCCATATTATGCAATCCGCGTTCAACGGACGCAGGATCGTGGTGTTTTCCGGCGGCGCGGCAAAGGATCTGGACGGCGTATTCAACGAAATTCGACAGGTCCGCGATGGCGGCGGTGGCGGCTCGATCATCGGCCGGAATACCTTCCAGCGTAAACGCGAAGACGCGTTAGAGATGCTCGACACCATCATCAAGATTTATCAGGGCAAGGCTTGAACACGGATACCCGCTGCCGGCTATACCTGATTACGCCACCGCAGATCGAAGCCGACGCCTTCGCTGGCCGTCTGGCGGCAGCGCTTGACGCTGACGATGTCGGGTGTGTCCAGCTCCGGCTGAAGGACGTTTCGGACGACGAGATTTGTCGCGCCGCCGATGCGCTTCGGCCGGTCGCACAGAGCCGGGGCGTTGCCTTCATCATGAACGACAGGCCCGACCTCGCCGCGAAAACCGGTTGCGACGGCGTTCATATCGGTCAGGAAGACACCCCCTACAAAGACGCCCGCGCGCAATTGGGCAACGATTCGATCGTCGGCGTGACATGCAAGAATTCGCGGCATCTCGCCATTATCGCGGCCGAGCAAGGCGCCGACTATGTCGCCTTTGGCGCCTTCTTCCAATCACAGACGAAACCGCCAAAGAACCGGGCGACGCCGGACCTCCTGGAATGGTGGAGCCACCTGATGACCGTACCCTGTGTCGCAATTGGTGGAATCACGGTGGAAAATTGCGCGCCGCTGGTGCGCGCCGGCGCGAATTTCCTATCGGTCGTATCAGGCGTATGGGATTATCCGGATGGGCCGGGCGCGGCCGTGAAAGCCTTCAATAAAACCATTGGCGACATTGCCTGACGCCGGTCAAACCGGTATAACCGCGCCGCCTCCATCAAAGGCCCATCAAAACAAGAGTAAGCGCAATGAAGATCGACGGGAACGAGATCCGGCCCGGCAATGTGATCGAACATCAAGGCCGGCTTTGGCGTGCAGTCAAGACGCAGCATGTAAAACCCGGCAAGGGCGGTGCTTTTCTGCAGGTCGAACTCAAGGACCTTCGCGGCGGGACAAAACTGAACGAACGTTTTCGGTCGTCGGAATCGGTCGAACGGGTGCGCCTCGATCAGAAACAGTATCAGTTTCTCTTTTCGGATGGCGATACCCATACCTTCATGGACCAAGAGACATTCGAACAGGTGACCTTGAACGCCGACATGATCGGGGAAGAATCGGTCCCCTTCCTGCAGGACGGCATGCTGGTCATGATCGAATCTTTTGAAGACTCGCCCATCAGCATCACGCTTCCCGAGCACGTCACGCTCGAGATCACCGAAGCGGACGCCGTGGTGAAGGGACAGACCGCATCGTCGTCGTACAAGCCGGCTATGCTCGAGAACGGCGTGCGGACGATGGTTCCTCCGCATATCGGAGCCGGCACGCGTGTCGTTATCAACACCTCCGACGGAAGCTACGTCGAGCGGGCGAAGGACTGACCCGCGTCGATGGCCAAACGATCCGCCCTCATTAATGTCATGGTCCGTGCGGCGGAACGCGCGGGACGTGCGCTGATCCGCGACTTCGGCGAAATCGAGCAGTTGCAGGTTAGCCGCAAGGGCCCCGGCGATTTTGTGACGAATGCGGATTTGAAGGCCGAGCAAATCGTCCGCCGGGAGTTACAACACGCGCGTCCCGACTACGGCTTCCTGATGGAAGAGAGCGGACGCCACAAGGGAACCGACCCGCACCACACTTGGATCGTCGACCCGTTGGACGGCACGACTAATTTTATGCATGGCTTGCCGCACTTTTGCGTCTCGATCGCGTTGAGCCGGGATGACGACATCGTTGCCGGCGTGATTTTCGATCCGATCAAAGACGAAGTTTTTTGGGCGGAAAAAAATATCGGCGCCTATCTCAACAGCCGCCGTCTTCGGGTGTCCGGCCGTAAACAGCTGAGCGAGGCGCTACTCGCCACCGGGATTCCGTTCGGCATCCACGAAGGCACTTCCACCGGGGCGGATTTCCTAAAACAACTCGATGCCGTCATGGAACGGATTGCCGGCGTACGCCGTTTCGGTTCTGCGGCACTCGACCTCGCCTATGTCGCGGCGGGCCGATACGACGGATATTGGGAAAACGGCCTGAACCCATGGGATGTGGCCGCCGGATTGATCCTTGTTCGAGAGGCGGGTGGCTTCGCCACCGAAATCAACGGTGCGCGTTATGAAATTGGCGCAAGAAACATTCTTGCGACAAATGACGGGTTGCAAGAAACACTGATTGACCTGCTCAGCGGCAGGTCGTAAGCCGCAACTTGCCGTAGTTGTCCAAACAAGTTGGCTGCTGTATGTTCGATCCAAGATTTAGGACCGGAATCCACTAACGACAGGTCCCTGTTATCGGGGAGCCCGAGACGGCAATACGAACGTACGGCACCAGGATTATTTATTCCATGTACGACAGTGTTACCCCACGACCCGCCGGGCGACCAATGCTTGCGGGCGTACTCGTTTCCGCGCTCGTCATCGCCGCGGGCGGATATTCGAGTGTTTCATTCGCGCAATCATCCAGCGTTACCGTCGACGAATCGGTTCTCGACCAGCTTGGACCGCCGCCGCAAAACCTGCCGCGCGCGATCCTGCAACGGCAGGACCCCGTCCAGCGGCCGCAACTGCAAATGCCGGCGCCGAGCCAACGCCCCAAACGGGCGGTAGTCGACAGGCCGGAGCGCTCCCGGGTGCAACTGACGCCGGTATCGCCGGCCTCGCAAATTCAAGCCGGGCGGCTGCTGCCGCCGCCGCAAAGAATGCCCAAATCGCGCCTGCTGATGACGCCCGCAAAACCGATCAACCCGCCGGCGCGCCGACCGGAACGCTCCCGCGCCGTGCCGCCCGCACCGAGGCGCACTGTAAAACCTCAACGCCCGGCCCTGCCAACGGCGCCGCAGGTCGCGACCGCGCCCAAGGTTTCGAAGCCGCGCATCAAGACACGGAAAATTCCGCCGCCGCCGGTGCTGAGCGCGCCGAAGATCGAACCACCGAAAATTGCCGCACGGAAAATCACGCCGCCCAAGATTTCGAAGCCGGCCCCGGCGACGCCGCAAATTTCGGAGATACCAAAAACCACCCTGCCAAAAGCGCCGCCCGTGCCGAAACTCGCCGCGCCAACTGTGACGCCACCCAAAGTAGCGGCGCGTCGGCCTCAGCCGAAGCCGGACATCGCAAAAACGCCGGCGCCATCTGCGGAAGTCGAACCCGGAACTTCCAAATCAGCACCACCGTCAGCGCCAACGCCGACCGCGCCGCTCGCAGCAGTGCCGAAACCCGAGGTCGCCAAACGGCCCGAGCGCAAATCGCCAACCGCGCCGCCGAAGGCCCTGATGCCCGCTCCTAAACCTCCGGAGAAGGCCGCCGATGTCGCCTCGGCCCGCACCGATGCGCCGCGCGTACCGTCGGTAATCCCACCGCCGGCTCCCGTTTTAAAATCCATACCCGGCAGCGCGCCGCAGGCCCCGGTTAAGGCACCGCAAGTTGCGGCGCTCACGGCACCGAAAGCCGCACCGCCGAGCTTGTCCGATAACGGCAACCTCCTTCGAATTCCCTTTGCGCTGAATTCCACGGAGATTCCCGAGGACGGCAAGGCGTTCCTCGACACTCTCGCAAAACGCATGGGCAAGGAAAGCGGTCTTCGGATCCAGTTGCTTGGCTATGCCGGAAGCGCGAATGGATCGCCGAGCAAGTCCAGGCGGCTTTCTCTATTCCGTGCGCTTTCGGTACGGACCTATCTCATGAAGAAAGGTATCCGCAGCACGCGCATGGACGTACGCGCGTTGGGCAACCGGGCAGAAAACGGCGCAACCGACCGCGTCGACGCCAAGATCCGGAATTGATCTGGCCTGAACGGACATGGGTATGACACGACCCAATCGTTTCTTTGCACGGATGACGTTTTTCCTGGTGACGGTCGCTGTGGCTGTCGCTTTCCTATTTCCGGCGCTCAGGTCGGCCTTCGCCGCAAATGTCGTGCTGAATGGCGTCATCCTGGGTGCTCTTCTCGTTGGTATCGTCCACACCTTTCGCAATGTCACGATGCTGCAGCGCGAGGTCAAATGGATCGAATCCTTTCAGCGCGACAATATGATCGCGGATAGCGAAGCGCTGCCCCGGCTGCTCGCGCCCATGGCCGCGATGCTCGGCGAACGGTCGGGCAGCAAGCTGAATCTATCGACGATCGCGATGCGGTCCCTGCTCGATGGCATTGCCAGCCGCCTCGACGAAAGCCGGGAAATCTCGCGCTACATGATCGGTCTGCTGGTTTTTCTCGGGCTTCTCGGAACCTTTTGGGGACTGCTCGGCACGGTAAGCTCGATCAGCGATGTCATTGGCGGACTTTCGACCGGCGGAACCGTCGCCACCAACGCCATGGAAGAGCTGAAGGCCGGTCTGAAAGCGCCGCTGGCAGGAATGGGCACCGCGTTCAGTTCCTCCTTGTTCGGGCTCGCCGGGTCGCTGGTGCTCGGCTTCCTCGCGCTCCAGGCCGGACAGGCGCAGAACCGGTTCTACAACGACCTCGAAGAATGGCTTTCCAGCCAGACCCGACTCGGGCGCGCCGGCATCGGCGGCGAAGGCGATCAGTCGGTCCCGGCCTATATTCAAGCATTGCTGGAACAGACCGCCGACGGGTTGGAGAACTTCCAGCGGGCAATGGCCCGGAGCGAAGAGGGCAAGAGCGACGCGAACCAGAAATTGATCGAGCTGAGCGGCGCTATCACAACGCTCGGCGAAACCATTCGTACCGAACAGAACCTGCTGCTCAAATTAGCGGAAGGTCATATGGAGCTGAAGCCGGTACTGATCAAATTGACGGAAATGGGTGGCGGCAACGGCGCTGCGCCGCAGGCGGATCAATTTCGCACGCTCGAATCCCTGCTCAGCCGGATCGCCGATGAAATGGCGACCGGGCGGGCGGAAACGGTTCAGGACATTCGGGCGGAAATCCGGCTCCTCGCGCGAACGATCGCAGCGCTCGCCGAGGAGGCCGAGCCATAGGGCGCCACCATGTCGCTTGCCAACAGACGCTCCCGCACTGCCTTCGACATCTGGCCCGGTTTCGTGGATGCCCTCGCAACCCTGCTGATGGTCATCATCTTTCTTTTGATGATATTCGTGGTTGCACAGTTCTACCTTAACGATGCCCTGCTCGGCCGCGACAAGGCCCTCGACAGCCTGAACAAACAGGTCGCCGAGCTTGCCGAACTGCTCGACCTGGAGCGCAAAAGCAATACCGATCTGCGCCGGGATCTCGCGGAAATTTCGTCCGAGTTACAAAGCAGTCTGTCGCAACGCGACGACCTGCAGGCGCAGTGGAACACCATGAGCGAGCAACTCGGCGAGGCCAAAAGAGCCTTTGAAGAAGCGAACCGGGCGACCGAGACAAGCAAAGAGGCGCTGGACGCTCAGCTCAATAAACTACGCCTGCTGCAGCAAGACATTATCGCGCTCCGCGCCTTAAAGGAGCAGATGGAAAAAGATCTGAAAAAGGCACGGATCGCGGCAAGATCGGGAAAACAGCGTGTCGCGACGGAGCGCGAACTCAGCCTAAAGGCCAAGGCGCAAGTCGCCCTGCTGAACAAACAGCTTGTGACGCTTCGCAAACAGATCGCCACACTGAACGCGGCGCTGCAAGCGTCCGAGCTGAAGGACAAGGAACAGCAGACGAAGATCGCCGATCTCGGCAAGCGGCTGAATGCGGCGCTGGCCCGCAAGGTGCAGGAACTGGCGCGATACAGATCCGAATTCTTCGGCCGGCTGCGCGTCGTGCTCGGCAACCGGCAGGACATCCGCGTGGTCGGCGACCGCTTCGTGTTTCAATCGGAGGTGTTGTTCGATTCCGGCTCCGCCGAACTCGGCGGCGCGGGCAAGGAACAGCTCAGCCGCCTGGCGGGCACCTTGAAGACCATCGCGGCCCGCATCCCGACCGGCATCAACTGGGTTTTGCGGGTGGACGGACATACGGACAGCGTGCCCATATCGAATGAACGGTTCCCATCGAACTGGGAATTGTCGGCCGCGCGCGCCATTTCGGTGGTGAAACATCTCAAGTCTCGTGGAATACCGCCGGGCCGGCTCGCCGCCGCCGGGTTCGGTGAATTTCACCCGTTGGCGCCAGGCCGCAACGCCGCGGCGCGTCAGCGTAACCGGCGGATCGAAATCAAGCTCGACCAGCGCTGACGCCATCAGGCCTATCGTTGCGCGGCCTCCGGCGCCATCGGCGTCTCCGCATCGTCATTGCCGATCTCGAACTGCAAGCGGGCAAGCCGTGCGTAGAGACCGTGCTGCGCCATAAGTTCGTCATGCGTTCCCGTTGCGACAATGCGCCCCTGATCCATCACGATAATGCGGTCGGCCCGGAGAATCGTGGCAAGCCGATGCGCGATCACGATTGTCGTCCGTTCGGAGGTCAACCGCTGTAACGCGGACTGAACCAGCTTTTCGGACTCCGCGTCCAGCGCGCTGGTTGCTTCGTCGAGCAGCAGGACGGCTGGATCGCGCAGGATTGCGCGCGCGATCGCGATCCGCTGGCGCTGGCCGCCGGACAGCCGGACACCGCCTTCGCCCAAAAATGTACCGAAGCCGTCGGGAAGCTGATCGATGAATTCGGTTGCGGCAGCGGCGGTCGCCGCCTCCCGCACCTCCGCATCCGGCGCGTCGGGTCTGCCATAACGGATATTTTCCATGGCATCGGTGGTGAACAGAACGGGCTCCTGGGGCACCAGGCCGATTCGCCGGCGCAGCGCCGCCGGGTCCACCGTCCGCACATCGACGCCGTCGAAGTTGACCGTGCCGGCCTCCGGATCGTAGAAGCGGAGAAGCAGTTGAAACACTGTCGTCTTTCCGGCGCCGGACGGCCCCACCAACGCCACCGTCTCGCCCCGTGCGACGGTGAGGTTGAAGCCATCCAAGGCCGCTGTTTCCGGCCGCGACGGATAATGGAATGTGACGTCGTGCAGGACGACCTCCCCACGCGGCGCCGCCGGCAGCGAAACCGGGATTTCGGGCGCGGTGATTTCCGGTTGTGTGTTCAACAAGTCGAACAGCCGCTCGGCCGCCCCGGCGGCCCGCTGCAAATCTCCCACCACTTCGGAAATAGCACCGACCGACCCGGCAACGACAATCGAATAAAAGATGAAAGCCGATAGCGCCCCGCCGGACATTTCACCGGCAACCACATCGCGTCCCCCCATCCAGAGGATTACGCCGACGGCACCGAAAACCAACAGGATCACCACCGCCGTCAAGATCGCCCGCAAACGCACCCGCCGCATCGAAACGGCGAACGCATCCTCGACGCGCGCGTTGAACTGTTGCCGGTCTTCGGCTTCGTGGGTGAACGCTTGGAGCGTTCGGATTGCACTGAGCGATTCGCCGGCATAGGCGCTGATTTCGGCAATCCGCTCCTGCGCGGTGCCGCTAAGCTGCCGTACCGCCCGTCCGACGATGACGATCGGCGCGACCACAAGCGGCACGAACAGCGCGACCAGCCCGGTAAGTTGGCTGCTGGTGACGATCAGCATGGCGGTACCGCCGAGAAACAGCAGCATGTTACGTAAGGCAACGGAAACCGCCGAGCCGATGACGACTTGGATCAAGGTGGTGTCGGTGGTGAGGCGCGACAGGACCTCGCCGGTTCGGGTGACCTCAAAAAACCCGGGACTCAACCGGATCACATGGTTAAACACCTCCCGGCGGATATCCGCGACAACGCGCTCGCCGACCCAGGACACCAGCGCAAACCGGCAATAGGTCGACAACGCCAGTACCGCGGTCGCCGCCAGCAATACCAACAACGCGTCGTTCAACAAGTCGCCGTCATCGCTTGTCAAACCGCGGTCGATCAGGAACCGCAAACCCTGACCGATCGACAACACCGTCGCGGCAGCCACAATCAGCGCCATAAAGGCACCGGCAATCGGCAGTAGGTAGGGCCGCAGATACCGGCCCAACTGGCGCAAAACCCGCATATCCGCACCCTTTTCCCGCTGGCGGGATGCCGAATTCTCAATGTAGCTGGCGTGACGCACCTAGGTGCCTCCATGATTGGCCGGGCGTACCCTATAGCAACGGGACGATCAGGACACCATCGGCCTTACGCCACAGGCGTACCCAGCCACCGCATTGCTGGCGGGCTATCGGTGAAATTGGTTTTTCCCTATAATTGCGGCTCTCGCCAGATGGAGTTTCGAATGCAATCTTCCGCGGCAGTTGGCATCGGCGTTTCCCGGGCGCTTCAGATCGGCCTTTGGCTGACGGTATTGATCATCGCCTTCGTGATGCAGGTGGTGCCGTTCCTGTTGGTACTGACGATGTTCAACCTCGCCATCGGCATAACCTCCGGCGCCGCTTTGGTGATCATTCCCGTTGCCGCCTTCAGTATGCTCTCTTTCGCGTGCTGGATCGCGACTCGGCGCGCCAAGACCCTGCTGCCGGCCCAACAGAAACCGCGCGGCGGCCCGGTCTATATGGCGGACTACAACGGCCGCAACGGCGGCGTTGCCCCTGCGCAAGCGCTAAGTATCCAGCAACGGATTGTCACCCATCTCCGAAGCCGCCGCTGGCTCCACTAAAAGGACAGGTTATCCCCGACCGGGAGCGTACTTGCCGGTCAGTTGCGGCGTTGCGGGACCTTCCAACCCTTTTTCGTGATGTTCCAGCCGTGTATCCCGCGACCAGGTTCGCTTGAGGTCGTCGCGCACATCAAAATGCAAGCGGCCGAGCCCTTCGACCTCCAGCTCGATCCGGTCGCCATCCTGAAAGGCGTTCAGGCCGCGGTGATTGGTGCCCGTCGCCAAGACATCGCCAGGCTCCAGCGCATGGATAGCACTCGCCCACTCAATGCAGCGCGGGATCTGATGCGCCATGTCGCTGGTGTTGAAATCCTGCATTAACGTGCCGTTGTTCCATAACCGGACATGCAACCGATGCGGATCGGCGATTTCGTCGGCGGTCACCAGATAGGGGCCCATCGGAGCGAAGGTGTCGCGCGATTTCATCTGGAAGAAGGTATTCCCGGCGGGCGGGAGCCCGCGCGCCGAACCATCGATGAAATTGACGTACCCGAAGACATGATCCATCGCGTCCGCGGCCTTGACGCCGCTCGCGCGCTTGCCGACGACAACGGCCAACTCGGCCTCGCCTTCGAAGATCGTCGCCGGCGCGTCCGGCAGCACCATGGTATCACCATCGCCGATCACGGCGTTGGGAGCTTTGTGGAAGGCGTTGATCGGCGCGGGCTCGGCCCGGGTGCCGTCCTCCATATAATTGACCGCCATGCAGTCAATCTTGCCTGGTTTGGGCAGGGGCGGACGTATCTTCACGCCGGCGACGGGAACGCCCCCGCCGCCATCCGCCGCATCCTGCAACGCACCGCGATAGTCGTCGAACCGCTCGATCAGTCCGGTCATCAGATCGTGCGGTCCGATATGCGGTATGTCCGCAACGTGGGACGACACGTCCACTACGGCATCTCCCGAGAGCACGCCGAGTTTGAAATCATCGAAATATAGCAGCTTCATGGTTTCCTCCCCGATGGATTGGAACTCGATTTATCGGCCTGTGCAAGGGATTGAATTATTAGCCGGCCGCGACTTGACTCAATCGGCGTAGCAATGAAACTGGAGGGACGGAACACCCGCCCATTCGCGGCCGGACTGTTACGCCGCAAGACCGCCCAAATCCAGCCGATTACCCGCCACGAGGAAACCTGCCATGAGCGACACGCCGAATGTGCTGAGTCCGGAAACGGTGCTCAAGGAAATGAAGCAAAACGGCGTCACTGACGTTGTCTGGCTGCCCGATAGCGAAACCAACTGGCTCTTTCTTTTGATGGAATCGGAACCATCTCTCCGCCTCGTCGGTGTTAGCCGCGAAGGGCATGCGTGTTCGATCGCCGCCGGATTGTCGGCGGGCGGCCGCACGCCGGTTATCTTGATTCAAAACACGGGAATGATGGAGTCGGGCGATTCCATTCGCGGATGGCTGCTCAGCCTCGAAGTCCCCGTCGTGCTGATGGTGGGATACCGCGGCTATACCCGGCACGGCGTCAACAAGGACACCGCCGCCGACTACACCGAGCGTTTCCTCTATGCCTTCGGCCTCAACTACTATCTGGTCGAAAATGACGGCGATGCGGAGCGCATATCCATCGCATTCGAAGAAGCACAACGCACAAAACGTCCGGTCGTCGTGCTGATCGCCGACGAATATCACGGCTTCAACCGGTAAGGCGGGGAGAACCAACATGATGAAAATTGCCGACGTTTTGGAAGCCTTCAAACCACTCCGCGAAGAAGCGATCGTCGTGCCGGGCCGCGGCGGCCGCCACTGGGTCCCGATCAGCGACAACGAGATGCTCGACGCGCCAATGGGCGACCCCGCGATGGGCGGCCATGCCGGATTTGCCTTCGGCCTCGCCCTGGCCCAGCCCAACAAAAAGGTGGTTTTGTTCGACTCCGAAGGCGATATCCTGATGAGCCTCGGAATGCTGGTGACCATCGCCGAGCAGAAACCGGCGAACTTCTATCATTTTCTGTTGGACAACGAATGTTATGCCACGACCGGCGGACAGCCGGTGCCGAACGCAAAAAATGTCGCTTATGACGCGATTGCGCTTGGATGCGGTTACCCGCGCGCCGCCGCCTATACCGAGCTTGACGAATTAACCCGCGACCTGCCCGGCATCCTGGCCGAGCCGGGACCGGTCTTTACCGCCATCAAGGTCTTCCCGGAGGTCCAGAACGAGCCGATCGGCAATCGCCGGCCCTGGCAGACGCGCAACCGCACCGAGGTGATGGAAGATTTGCGCCGGGAGCTTGGACCGACCGCATAACCATCCGTGAACCGTCAGCTTTTCCCCATCACGTCCTCGGCGAAGCCTTCCATGCGCTCGATCGTGGCGTTCAGGTCGCGGCTCTGGAAATTGACGATCAGATGCTGGAGACCCAACGCGCCGAAGGCATCGATGTCCTCCAGCAACTGATCCGCGCTGCCGGTGAAGGCGTGCCGCGCGCCATCGGGCAGCGTCAGCGCGTCGCGGCCATAGACCCAGTTTGCGCTGTACCCCAGCGCGACCGTCGCCGGGTCGCGTCCCTCCGCCTCGATGAGGCCGCGCAGGCGGTCGAGCGCCGCGCTGTACAACGCCACGGTATTGAGCGGAAACCGCGGATTGTTCCCGATCGGGAACCAGCCGTCGCCCAGCCGTGCGGTTCGGCGCAATGCCGGCGCGCTCTCCCCGCCGATCCATAGCGGCGGATGCGGTTTCTGTACCGGGTGCGGCAGAACGGAAACATTTGAAAACCGTGTGTAATCGCCCGCGAATTCAGGCGAATCCTCGGTCCAGATGGTCTTGAAAATACGCAGATATTCATCCGTCACGCGCCCGCGTTCCGCGAAGGGCGGCGTGTCCAGCGCGTCGAACTCCTCCTCCATCCAGCCGGCGCCGCAGCCGACCGTGATCCGGCCCTCCGACAGGACATCGGCGGTCGCCAGGGCCTTGGCGGTCAGGATCGGATTGCGGTAGGGCACGACCATGATCGCGGTCACGATGCGCAACGTTTCCGTCACGCCCGCGAGAAAGGACAGCAGCGACAATTGTTCCAAATGTTCGCCGACACGGCCGCCCGGCCATTCACCGGAATCCGAATACGGATATCGCGAGGAAACGTCACGCGGGACGACGATGTGGTCGCTTACCGTGCCATGGGTAAAGCCGAGCGCCTCGCCCTTCCGAACGATTTCGGAAATCCCCTGGCGCGTGGAGAGCGGCCCCCGCGTCGGGATCGTGAATCCGAACTGCATTCTGCTCTTCCTCCGCTCGCCGCGTTGGACCGCGGCTATTTGATCTGGCCGTTGAACCGCTGGCTCTTGGACCGGTTGGTATTAGAGCGCGGCAAGTGGTTGGTGCGGATGTCCTTCACGCCTTTCTCATAGGCAGCCACTTGCAACAGCTCGAGGTCCTCGTTCGGGTCCGCGCTCTCGAACCAGTAGGCCATACCGCGCGGCGTCACCATCCCTTCATACGGGCCGAACTCACCCATTACTTCGTCGGCGCCGCTGTAGTATCGGGCGCGGCCCTTGAGCACCATCCAGAATGTGTCGGCGCCGGCATGGGAATGCAGATTGTTCTCGCCACCCTGTCGCACGACCTGCACCGCCCCTTTCACCAGATCGGTCTGCGCCAGTTTCATAATACCTTTGGGCGCGGTCACCTCCGGGCGTTCGTAGCGAAAGAATTGAAACTTGGGCTCGCGCCTGGCCGGCGGCTGGTCGGGGGTTTCTTCGTGTTTCGGTGTATTATCGTCGAAAACGGCATCTTTCGTCGTCGTTTCAGCCATCGTTTCCTCCTCGATTGTGCAAACCAAATGTTATCCAAGCGATCGTATTAGCGATAGCCGCTGCCGCCCGTCATATAGACCGTGTCGGCGGTCATGAACCGGCAGGCGTCCGAGCACATGAACAGCACCAGCTCGCCGACCTCGTCGGCCCGGCCGACCCGGTTCATCGGAACGCCCGCCGCCTGCGATTTGGTCAGTTCGGGTGGTGAGATTTCATGAAACGGCGTGTCTACCACGGTCGGCGATACCGACAGGCAGCGAATGCCCCGGTCGGCGAATTCCCGCGCGACGCCCAGCGTCATGGTGACCACCGATCCCTTGGACGAGGCGTAGTGCACGGAATGCCCCGCCCCACCCCGGAAATGCGCGGTGCTGGCCATGTTGACGATCACGCCCCCGCCATTGTCCAGCATATGGGGCAGCACCTCCTGCATGCAGAAGAATACCCCTTTGACGTTGAGATCGTAGGTCCGGTCCCAAAGCTCCTCGTCGATCTCGAGGAACGGCGCCCGCTTCAGCGCCGAGCCGGCGGAATTAAATTGGCAATCGATCCGGCCGAAACGCGTGATCCCTTTGTCGATCATGCCGCGCACGCTGTCCCGGTCGGTGACGTCGGCCACGACCGCCTCGGCGCCCGCTCCGGCCGTCTCCACCTTATCGGCGACGCGTTGCGCCCCGTCGCCATTGATGTCGGCGCAGACGACATTCGCCCCTTCGCGGGCGAAGATCAACGCCGTCGCCTCGCCGATGCCGCTCGCCGCACCGGTGATCAGGATCGTCTTGCCCTTGAAATAGTCCGGGCTCTTCGTCATATCCCCGCCCTCCCGATCAACGCCAGCCGCTGCCGCCGGTTACCACGACGGTGTCGGCGATCATGAATTCACAGGCGTCCGAACACATGAACAGCACCAGTTCGGCGATTTCGCCGGCCTCTCCCGCCCGGCCCATCGGTATCGCCGATACCGACGCCTCCAGCATGCCCGGCTCGTTGATGTCCTGAAACGCCGTATCCACCACCGACGGCGAGACCGACAAAATGCGAATCCCCTGGTCGGCGAATTCCCGCGCCGCGCCGAGGGTAAGCGTGTTCACCGCCCCCTTGGCCGAGGCGTAATGCGGCGACTTGCCCGGCCCCCCGGATCGGGCGGCGATGCTTGCGACATTCACGATCACGCCGTCGCCCTTTTCGAGCATGTGCGGAATGACCTCCTGCATGCCGTAGAACGTGCCCTTGACGTTGAGGTCGTAAACCTTGTCCCAAAGATCGTCGTCGATATCGAGGAACTTGGCCCGCTTGATCGCCGATCCGGCCGAGTTGAAGAGGAAATTTACCCGGCCGAATGTGTCGACGGCCGATTGGATCATGCCGCGGACACTGTCGCGCTCGGTCACATCGACGAACACCGCCTCGCCCTTGCCGCCGGCCTCGTCGACCTCGCGCACGGTCTGATGGGCGCCCTGCTCATTGATATCGGCGCATAGCACGTTTGCGCCTTCGCGGCCGAATACCTTGGCTGCCGCACGGCCGATGCCGCTTGCCGCGCCGGTGATCACGATCGTCTTGCCTTTGAAATAATCCGGGGTCTTGGGCATGATGATACATCCTCCTGGAAATATTTTTTCGTCGAGAAGCGCAATTTTGGACCGTGCGTCGCGACTATCCTTGGCAAAAAGCTTAGCACCGCTGTGCCGCCGATGTCATATTCGGCCCAACACGGCACGACGAATCGCTATTGATCCCCGCCCGGCAACCGGGGCACAAAGGAAGCCGTGCAGTCACGAGGAGGTTGCCGTGAGCGTTGGTGTCGGACTTGGCTTGGCGAATTTTCCGTTTTCCGGCCCGGAGGCTTTCTGGCGGTGGGTCGATCTGTGTGAGGATGGCGGCATCGATTCGCTGTGGCAGACCGACCGGGTCATTTCCTCACAGCCCTTCCTCGATTGCATGAGCGTGATGGCGGCGCTCGCCGGCCGTACGCGGCGGCTCAAATTCGGCATGAACGTCGCCTCCGTCGCACAACGGGATCCGGTTGTGCTCGCCAAGGAATGCGCGACCATCGACGTGCTGAGCAACGGGCGATTGCTGCCGGCATTCGGCGTCGGCAGCCGCAACAATCCCTATTGGGAAGTGACGGGTCAGCAATTCAAGGGCGCGGGCGCCAAGGCCGAGGAAGGCATGGAGATTATCTCGCGCCTGTGGGCCGAGGAGCGCGTGACCTTTCACGGCAAGCACTATCACGTCACCGATGCGCGCATTTCGCCGCGCCCCATCCAGCAACCGCTGCCGCTTTGGATCGGCGGATCCAGCAAGGCGGCGATCAGGCGCACCGGCAAGCTCGGCACCGGCTGGCTTGCCGGCAACGAGACGCCGGCCGAGGTCAAGCCGGTGGTGGCGGCGATCCGGCAATCGGCGGCCGACCAGGGCCGCAAGATCGACCACGACCATTTCGGCGCCGGATTCCACTGCCGCTTCGGATCGTGGGACGATCCGGTATCAATCCGCCAGGCGGAAGCCTACGCCGCGCGCGCGCCAGGCAAGGACCCGCGCAACCATCTCGCCATCGGCGACGCCGACGATATCGTCCAACAGATCGAGGACTATATCGACGCGGGAATTTCCAAATTCATCCTGCGGCCGATCGGCGCCGATGACGACGACATCATCGAACAGACCCGGCTGCTGACCGAACAGGTGATCCCCAGGGTGCAAGGCCGGCCGACGCCGGAGTAGGCGGAAGGGAGGCCGGTTGCACGGTCGTGTTTGAAGGAACTTCAGTCAATTCACTTGACTTCCGCAGGCCATAACCCAGACGATATTCGCTGTGAACTCGCTGCTGAATCGGTGGGAGACGGCATATGCCCAAACGTTCGATTGTTTCATTAACGGGCGCGTTATTGTGCATCCTCACCCCTGCAACGGCCCAATCTCAAAGTCGGCTGTCTATGTTGCCGCAGGGCGCCGGGGCACAGCTCGTCGAGGGCACGTGCACGAGCTGCCACAAGACGAACCAGATCACCCGCAGTTCCGGCTACACCCGCGCCGGCTGGAATGAGCTGATCGGCGCCATGATCGATCTGTCCGGAAACCCGCAAGACCGGGACAGCATCACACGCTACCTGGCGACACATTTTCCGCCGAACAAAAAGACGGCTCCCAGGCTTATACCCGGCAAGGCGCGGATCGCCTTCAAGGAGTGGGTTGTACCGACGCTCGGCCAGCGTTCGCGCGATCCCATCGAAGCGCCGGACGGGACCATCTGGTGGGCCGGCCAATGGGGCAACCTGATCGGCAGCATCGATCCCAAGACCGGCGCGATGAAGGAATATCCCTTGCCGGACAGCGCCAAGCCCCACACCGTGACCCTCGATACGGCGGGCAACGTCTGGTACACGGGCAACAAGAACGCCACGATCGGCAAGCTCGATCCGGCGACGGGCAAGATCACCGAATACAAAATGCCGGACAGCGCCGCGAAAGACCCCCACTCGGCAATCTTCGACGGCAAGGGAGTCCTTTGGTTCACCCTGCAGCACAGTAACATGGTGGGACGGCTAAGCCCTTCCACCGGCGACATCAAACTCGTCCGAATGAAAACACCCGGCTCCAGGCCCTATGGCATCAAGATCGATGCCCAGGGGACGCCGTGGGTTGCCTGCAACGGCAGCAACTGCCTGGTCAAAGTCGATCCCGAGACCATGGCGCTCACGGAAATCAAACTGCCCATACCGGAGACGACGGTGCGGCGCCTCGACATCGCGCCGGACGGTTTGATCTGGTACGTGAACTCGTCGCAGGGCCGGCTCGGCCGGTACGACCCGAAGTCCGGCGAGATCAAGGAATGGCCGTCGCCCAGCGGACCGAAGTCGCACCCTTACGCGCTTGCGATTATCGACGGCATCATCTGGTACAACGAATCGCGCCGGCGGCCCGACACCCTGGTCCGGTTCGATCCCGAAACGGAGCGCTTTCAGAGCTGGCCAATCCCGTCCGGCGGCGTTTATGCGGGCATCATCCGGCACATGCGGCCGATGCGGGACGGCAACCTGCTGATCCATCAAAGCAGCACCAACCGGATCATCGTGGTGACGCTGAAGCGTGCCGGCGCGGGACAATAGAGTCGAAACGATATTCGTCACGATGCGGCCCCTATAGCTCGGTCAGGAACTCCTCGATCAGCGCGTTGACCGCGTCGGGCGCTTCCGTGGGCGGGAAATGGCCCGCGCCCTCGAGCTTGACGTAGCGCGAGCCCGCCACCGCCTCGTGGATATCTTTCTCGTATTCCGGCGGTTTGCCGGGATCGTCCATCCCGCGCAGCAGGAGCAACTTGGGCCGGAGCGTGGCAATGCGGTCGCGCACGTCGAAGGCATCGATCGTCATCAGATCATGATATTGCGACATCGGTCCCACTTCGCGGTGCCGCTCGACCAGCCGTTCCCGCAATTCCGGCTCGACGAATTTCATCGCGCGCCGCTGGAACGCGATCCATTCCCCCTCATAGACTTTCGGGTCTTCCGCCGCCCGCAGCCGCATGTCGTAGGTGCCCGGCGCGCGGGTCTTCGGCCCGGCGGCGACGGTCATGATCACCAGCCCTTTCACCTCGTCCGGATAGTCCAAGCCGTATTGCAGTGCGATGGAGGCGCCCAGCGTGTAGCCGACAAGCACGAGATCCCGGTTCAGGCCCTGCGCCCAGAGCCAGCCGCGTACCCATTCGGTGTACCGCGCCACGTCCGGGCACCGGGTCCCTTCCAGATGCCCCGGCAGGGTCGGCGCGACGCTGTTCGGGAAATGCTGGCGTTGAAAATGATACGCATCGGCGCACGCGCCCGCGCCTGGTCCGTGGAGAAACACGAGCTGCGGCATTGATTGGTCCTTCACCCTGTCTGATGCGGTTTTGGAAATACTATCGCAAACATGCGGTTCGACGCAGTCCCGGACAATTTATCCAGGGAGCCCCTGCCCTCGCAAAATTCGTTCACCCGGGCTTGCAATCTTTTATATTTCCATTATATTGGAATTATGGAATCGAATATCGCCATCGACGCTCTTTCGGCCCTGGCCCAGGAAACCCGCCTGGCGATTTTTCGCCGGCTGGTCGAATTGGGCCCGGACGGGGCGCCGGCAGGCCGGATCGCCGACGATTTCGGGCTGCCGGGTGCGACATTGTCTTTTCACCTCAACCAGCTCAAACAGGCCGGTCTCGTCAATTGCCAACGTGACGGGCGATCGCTGATCTATTCCGCAAATTTCACCGTCATGAACAGCCTAATCGGCTATTTGATGGAAAATTGCTGCCGGGATCAGGATCGCGGATCGCCTTTGCCGGACGCGTTCTGCAACGAAGCAACGATCAAAGGGAACTGACGCTATGAAAAGATTGCATGTCCATATTTCAGTAGAGAGTCTGAACGACTCCATTGGGTTTTACAGCACACTGTTTGGCGTGGATCCCGATGTCCAGGAATCCGACTATGCGAAATGGATGCTGGACGATCCCCGGGTCAATTTCGCCATTTCCGAGCGCTGCGGCCGTACGCCGGGCATCGACCATCTCGGCATTCAGGTCGAGGCGGATGCGGAGCTCGAAGAGATCTCGGGGCGCCTGTCGCGGGCCAACCGGCCGGTCGTCGAGCAAAAAGGCGCAAAATGCTGCTACGCCGAGGGCGATAAAGCCTGGGCGTCGGACCCGCAGGGTGTGGCGTGGGAGACCTTCCACACCGTCGGCGGCATCGCCGTCTATGGCGGAGACAGTGTCGACCGGTCTGCGTTCACGCCGAGCGACGGAGATTCGGCCGGCTGCTGCCCGAAAACCGCGTGACCGGCGCCGGCCGGCAGGTTACCGGATTACGGCAAATCCGGTCGCCTCGCTGACGCTGTTCCGGCAAAACCCCGCCTCGCATATACCTTCAAATCACGACAAGATAGCATCGCGATGAGTGTCGACCCGGCGAAAGCCACGCCGCTGCAAGAAGCCGATTCCGACCCGGCCGGCGGTATCGGTTTCTTCGAAAAATGGCTTTCCGTCTGGGTCGCGCTCTGCATCCTGGCCGGAATAGGCCTTGGCAATGGCGTGCCCGGTCTGTTCCGGGTGCTCGCCGATTTGGAAATCGCCTCCGTCAATCTGGTGGTGGCGGTTCTGATTTGGGCCATGGTCTATCCGATGATGGTGAATGTGGACTTCTCCAGCCTCCGCCATATCGGCGACCGGCCCAAGGGACTGATCATCACCTTGATCGTCAACTGGCTGGTCAAGCCCTTCAGCATGGCCGCGCTCGGGGTCCTGTTTTTCGAAATCCTATTCGCGGACATGATCGCGCCCAAGGACGCGCAGGAATATATCGCTGGGCTTATCCTGCTTGGGGCCGCGCCCTGCACGGCAATGGTCTTCGTCTGGTCCCAGCTTACCCGGGGCGATGCGACCTATACCCTGGTGCAGGTCTCGGTCAACGACGTGATCATGATCTTCGCCTTCGCGCCGATCGTCGCGCTGCTGTTGGGGGTCACGGATATTTCCGTGCCGTGGGAAACCCTGCTGCTGTCGGTCGGGCTCTATGTCGTCATTCCCCTGATTGCGGGGTATTTGACGCGCCGGCAGCTGATGGCGCACGCACGCCAGACCGAGGCTCAAGAGGACGCGGTGGCGCGGTTCGTGGCTCGCGTCAAACCGTTCTCGGTGATCGGACTCCTGGCGACGGTCGTTCTCCTGTTCGGCTTTCAAGGCAACATCATCATCGAACGCCCCCTGCTGATCGCGCTGATCGCCGTGCCGTTGATCATTCAATCCTATGGCATCTTCATCATTGCCTATGGCGCGGCCTGGCTGTGGCGGGTGCCGTTCAACGTGGCCGCCCCCTGCGCGCTGATCGGCACCTCGAATTTTTTCGAACTTGCCGTCGCGGTCGCGATCAGCTTGTTCGGGTTGAATTCGGGTGCCGCCCTGACGACGGTGGTCGGCGTGCTGGTGGAAGTGCCGGTCATGTTGTCCCTGGTCGCCTTGGCAAACCGGACCCGCGCGCTCTTTCCCGCGCACTAACGCCGGGTCGGAAAGGTACTCCGGGGAGGAAGGCCGCCCTTGCCATTTGCCGGTACGTCGGCTATATACCCGCGCGACGATTTGGAGCCAGCGAAATGAAAAAAGACGGCCACCCCGACTACCATGAGATCACCGTCCAGATGACGGACGGCACCTCCTATACGACACGATCGACCTGGGGCAGCCCGGGCGACGTCCTGAAGCTGGAGATCGATCCGAAATCGCACCCGGCCTGGACCGGCGTTCACCGGCTGGTGGACAGCGGCGGCCAGCTTGCCAAATTCAACAAACGTTTCGAGAGTTTCGGCCTGAAAAACTAGGCTGCGGGACGGCGGGCTATACCGTCGTCAGGACAACACCGGGACGCTCATCCAATCTCACAGGAACCGGCGGCCTTTCGGACGCCGCCAGTTGTTTGTCGAGATGGTGAATACGCCGGTAGAGATCCAGGCTGCGATCGAGCAGCCGACGCAGTTGCATCGGCAGAATATCGTAATCCATCGCACCCTCATCGAGGCAGATTTTCTCCGCGCCAAGCCGGTAGACGTGCTTAGACGACTGGTCCGGTGAAAGTTCCTCTAGAAATACCGCCTTTTGCGTCAGCAGCCAGGCCATCGCCTGAGTCACCCGCGTCGTCAGTCGCATCGTCTCGACATTGACCGTCAGGCGGAACGCCTGGCTCGAATGTTTGCGGATTTCAGGCACCTGAACCTGAATATATTCGCGGCATTCGAGAAGCAGGTCATAGGCTTCTTCGTAGGCCGATTCGAGAAAAAATACGGAATTTGCTTTCGACACCGCTGTAAACACTCCCTGACCGCGACCCCGGCTCATTTCGGCCGGTTGTCATTCTCAAAACTATAATCTCATCACGTGCGGGAAGATGCGCTAAACTCTTATTATTATTGCCTAACCAGAATTCTCTCTCGAAGGGGCATCGGCATTATTCCTTCCGTACGGGGTGCCGCGCCGCGTGCCGTTCCGGGGGCTTGAACCGGCAAAAATCCTCCCCAGATATCGGAAAGCACCGGATGCCGCTTACGGGTCCGGGGCAATTTTGAACCGGAGTTCGACCATGGTGGTGAGCTCCATTCATCCATGTCGCTTAGTAGGAGGATATGGCTATGCGCAGTTACGATTTTTCCCCCCTTTTCCGCAGCACCGTCGGATTCGACAATCTGGCCCGCTTAATGGATTCGGCTTCCGGCGAGCAGGCTCCGGCCTACCCGCCCTACAACATTGAGAAAACCGGCGAAGAGTCCTACCGGATTTCCATGGCTGTAGCGGGATTTTCCGAGGCCGATCTGGACATCCAGACCCGTGAAAACAAACTGGTCATCACCGGCCAGATTGAAAAAGCGGAAAATGGCGAAAACCGCACCTATCTGCACCGCGGTATCGCCGAACGGTCCTTCGAGCGGCAATTCAGCCTGGCCGACCATATCAAGGTCAGCGGCGCCCGGCTCGAAAACGGATTGCTCCACGTTGAACTGGTGCGCGAGGTTCCCGAGGCCATGCGGCCACGGGAAATCAAAATCAACGCCAGCAAGCCGAAAAAGCTCGAGAAAAAGGCCGCCTAGGCCAAACTTTCAGTTCCCGTGGCAAACGGCGCGTCCCGGAAATCGGGGCGCGCCTTTGCTATTTCGAACTATGCTCACCGACACCGCCCAGAAATTCGTCAAGCGCCGCATAGGTGGCGTCGGGCGCTTCCAGCGTCATCATATGGCCGATTCCGGGTAACACCGACTTATGGGCGCACGGCGCCGCGCCAACCAATGGCTCGGCATCGGCCGGCGGAGTCATGCGGTCCACCTCGCCCAGAATAAATAGGGCCGGGCATTGCAGGCGGCCCGCGCTGGCGGCACCGTCCTGGTAGCTGTCGCAGGCCTTGAGATCGCTCACCAGGACGCCGGGCGCCGAGCGCGCGACCAGAGCCGCGGCAACTTCGGCGGCTTCCCGCGGGCCGTCCTTGGCGACAGCCCATTTCCCGACCAGCGCACCGGCCGCGGCGGGATCGTTCTCGGCCATGGCGAGGAGATCCGGATGAACCGGCATCCGGGCGCTCACGCCCAGCAGGCCCACCGCGGAGCCCATTTCCGGATGGCGCGCGGCGAATTCGAGCACGGCCGCTCCCCCCATGGAATGGCCAAGCGCCACGGGCCGCACCATCCCTGCCGCATCGGCGAGGCGGGCCAGCCAATCGCCCATATCCGCCAATGTCGCGAGCGCACCGCCGGCACTGCCGCCGTGCGCAGGCAAATCGACCGCGAGATACGGTCGGTCATGACGTTCAAGCGCCGGCAATACCGGATCCCAAATCGAATGGTCCATGGCCGCGCCGTGCACCATCAAAACAGCGCCCCCTTCCGCAAAGGCGTCTTGCCCGAACATGCGGCATTGGGTCTCATGGCCGTCGACGCTTAGGGGCATGCTTGGCAGGTCCGTCGATTGATCCAGGGGCGGCGCGATACTGCCCGACCTTAGCCGCGCCCCGCCGCGTGCTCAATGACCCGTGCCCGGCGAAATTCCAAAAAAAAGGCCGAGCCCCGAAGGGCTCGGCAAGAGACAGGGAGGTATCAAGTACCGTGGATCCGTGGGACCCACGTGAGGCACTTAAGTGGCACAAGTGTGCTGCCCCTGTTATGCCTTCAAAGACCTAAGAAAGCGTTAAGCGTTGTTGGGATTCATCCCAATTTCGTCATAAATTTTAATGATTTGCGTCAAATCAGCGGTGCCGGAAAATGCCGCTTGCGCTACCGCTTGAACACCGAATCCGCGGCCGCGCGATGGCTTTCCTTGGCGGCAATCGCCGTTTCCGCCCGCGCGATTTCCGTCCTCAGCCCGGCGATATATTCCGTCAGCGCCTCGATCGACATGACGTCCAAATCCTTCAACTTGGGCCTCTTGGTCAACGGATCCAGATCATTGTCTTCCATTCTTCCGCCCCTTTGCCACGGCACAGCCAACCGGTTCGCGCATAATTTTGCAGAGATGCGGGCAATCCCGCAAGCCTCACCCCTACCAAGCGATCCAACCCGGCAACACCGCCCGACGGATCCGCACACGGTGATGAAATCGGCTGGCAATATCAGTAATATCGTCCTAACACTTGATGGTGGCTGCGCAATTCGATCAACCCTTGCGGTTGTCGTTCCGGCATCTCATATTAGCGGGAATGGCGTCGCTGCCTGACGAGGCGTGGGCGCGTTGCAGGATACCCTGCTGCCCTAACCATTCCGGGGGAAATAATGATTAAGCCGCTGATGCCAAAGGCGACTGCTGTTTGGCTGGTCGAGAACACCGCACTCACCTTCGATCAGATTGCCGATTTTTGCGGCCTTCACATGCTCGAAGTGCAAGCGATCGCCGACGAGGAAGTGGCGATCGGCATGCAAGGTCTCGACCCGATCATCAATGGTCAGGTCACGAAAGAAGAGATCGAGCGATGCGAAGCCGACCCCGCCAGCCGCCTCGCGGTCGCGGAAACCGACATACCGCAACCTTCTTCTCGGGGCGCCGGGCCGCGCTACACGCCGCTCTCAAAACGCCAGGATAAGCCGGATGCCATCTCTTGGATGTTGCGTCATTATCCCGAATTGTCGGATGCGCAGCTCGGCCGCTTGATCGGCACCACCAAACCGACCATCGATGCGGTCCGGAACCGCACCCACTGGAATTCGCCGAATTTGCGACCGCGCAGTCCGGTGGAAATCGGCCTGTGCAAGCAGGAAGACCTCAACGCGGCGCTTGAAAAAGCACAGAAGTCGGCGGCCCGGCGTGCAGCCAAAGAAGGCAAGACCATCGAAAAAGCGGCGCCTGCCGCAACGCCCGAGCTTGCCCCGGTTTCCGACGACGCCGCGCCGGTCGACCCGTTCGCGCCCTCGACCGACTAATATTTCGGGCGGTTCGCCGGGCTAGACCATTTCTTGTTTGAATTGACTCGAGTGGAATGGTCACTCTCTTTGCTTTTACGCAAATACGTCGTCACGAACCGTTTCGGTTCGCTCGGGATTTGCTCTAGTCCCGCGCGTAACCGACCCCCTTCAGCGCGTCCTCGATCTCGTTCAGGATCGCGGGATCGTCGATTGTCGCCGGCGGCCGGAATTCCTCGGAATCGGCGATTTTTTGCATGGTGCCGCGCAGGATTTTCCCCGACCGGGTTTTCGGCAGGCGGTCGACGACGGTCGCGGTTCGAAAAGCGGCAACCGGCCCGATTTCGGCCCGGACCATCTTGACCACCTCATCGACGATGTCCTCACTCTCCCGGGCAACACCGGAATTGAGAACCAAAAAGCCCAGCGGCAACTGCCCCTTCAACTGGTCGGCGACGCCAATGACCGCGCATTCGGCGACATCGGGATGGTTCGCCAAAACCTCCTCGATCGCGCCGGTCGACAGCCGATGGCCCGCCACATTGATTACGTCGTCGGTGCGAGTCATCACGAAGATATAACCGTCCTCGTCGAGATAGCCGGCATCGCCGGATTTGTAGTAGCCCGGGAATTCCGCCATGTAGGACTCGATATAGCGCTGATCCGCATTCCACAAGGTGGGGAAACAGGACGGTGGCAAGGGCAGCTTGACGCAGATCGCCCCCATTTCGCCGCGCGGCAATTCGCTGCCGTCAGTGTCGAGAATTCGAAGGTCGTAGCCCGGCGCGGCGCGGGTCGGCGACCCCGGCTTGACCGGTAGCATTTCGATACCGATGCAATTGGCGCCGATCGACCAACCGGTTTCGGTCTGCCACCAATGATCGATCACCGGCACCTTGAGCTGATCTTCCGCCCAATGCAGCGTGTCCGGGTCGGTCCGTTCTCCGGCCAAAAACAGCGTACGGAAATGGCTCAGATCGTAATTCTTGATCAGCTTGCCTTCCGGGTCTTCCCGCTTGATAGCGCGGAACGCCGTCGGCGCCGTGAACATGGTACAGACCTCATGCTCGGCAATGACCCGCCAGAAAACCCCCGCATCCGGCGTGCCGACCGGTTTGCCTTCGAAGATGATCGAGGTGCAGCCGTGGAACAACGGCGCATACACGATATAGGAATGCCCGACCACCCAGCCGACGTCGGATGCCGCCCAATACACCTCGCCCGGCTCGACGCCATAGATGTTTTTCATCGACCATTTCAGCGCGACGATATGGCCGCCGGTGTCGCGGACCACGCCCTTGGGCTGCCCGGTGGTCCCGGACGTGTAGAGGATGTACAACGGATCGGTCGCCTCTACCGGGACGCAGTCGGCGGGCTCCGCCGCCGCCATCATCTCATGCCAGTCCACATCGCGCCCAGCCGCCAACGCATAGGGCTGCTGCTCGCGCTGCAGGACCATCACCTGATCCACCTTGTGCTTCGACAACTTGATCGCCTCGTCGACCATCGGCATGTATGCGATAATCCGGCCCGGCTCGATGCCGCAGGTCGCGGCAACGATCAGCTTGGCTTCGCTGTCCTCGATGCGGGTCGCCAATTCCTGCGGCGCGAACCCGCCGAAGACAACGCAATGGACCGCGCCGATCCGAGCGCATCCCAGCATGGCGATCGCCGCCTCCGGCACCATCGGCATGTAGAGGATCACCCGGTCGCCGTAGCCGACACCGCGGGATTCCAGGACGCCGGCGAACCGCGCCACCTCGTCCTGCAGTTCCGCATAGGTGATCTTGCGCTGCCCGCCGCCGGTGATCGGGCTGTCATGGATGAACGCCACCCGGTCGCCATGCCCCGCTTCCACATGCCGATCGACCGCGTTGTAACAGGTGTTTGTCTGAGCCCCGACAAACCACCGGTAGAACGGCGGCTTGTCGTCATCGAGAACCCGGTCCCATTTTTTGTACCAATGGACGTCCTCCGCCGCCTCGGCCCAGAATCCTTCCGGGTCCGATATCGAACGGTCGTAAACCGCGTCAAACTTGCTGGTCATGGCTGGCGCACCTTGTTCCGTGTTCGGTCACGCCGGACCGCCACAATTCGCTTCGACGGCCGGGCGCGCACGCATTCTACGATTACAGGATCACCGAAGCCTTTGCAAAATGGCGGTCAGATGGCACATTTTCGCTATACCGAAATACACGGCTCGCCCGCGAGGACTGGGTAATGACGACAACCCAATACGATACCGATCTCGGCAAGAACGCCGCTAATTTCGTGCCGCTGAGCCCGCTCAGCTTCCTTCGCCGCGCGGCCGCGGTCTATCCCAACCGGTTGGCGGTCCAACACGGTGATTGGCGGATCAACTGGTCGGACGCCTATACCCGCGCCCGCCGCCTGGCGAGTGCGCTGCAACGGCGCGGCATCGGCAAGAACGACACCGTCGCCATGGTGGCGCCCAACGTGCCCGCCCTGCACGACGCCCATTTCGGCGTGCCGATGGCGGGCGCCGTCCTGAACCCGCTCAACACGCGCCTCGACCCGGACGCGATCGCCTTCATCCTCGACCACGGCGACGCCAAGGTGCTGATTACCGATCGCGAGTTGTCGCCGGTCATCAAGGAAGCGCTCGGCCGATGCGCGGTAAAGCCGCTGGTGATCGACATCGACGATCCGCTCGGCAAGGGCGGTGAGGCACTGGGCGAGCGCGACTACGAAGCGTTCCTCGAGGAAGGCGACCCCGGCTTCAAATGGTCCCTGCCGGAGAGCGAGTGGGATGCGATTTCGCTGAACTACACCTCGGGCACGACCGGCAATCCGAAGGGCGTGGTCTATCATCACCGCGGTGCCTACCTGCTGGCGCTCGGCAATCTTCAGTCCTGGAACATGCCGCTGCACGGGACCTATCTGTGGACCCTGCCGATGTTTCACTGCAACGGCTGGTGCTTCCCCTGGGCGCTGGCCGCCAATGCGGGGACCAGCGTCTGCCTCCGGCAGGTCGAACCGGCAGCGATTTTCAAGGCGATCGAGCAGGACGGCGTGACCCATTTTTGCGGCGCGCCAGTGGTGCTCAACATGATCATCAATGCGGACCCGAAAGACCGGCGGCCGCTGCCGCGCACGGTCGAGGTCATGACCGCGGCCGCGCCGCCGCCGCCCGCCGTCCTGCAACGGATGGAAGAGGACGGTTTTCACATTACCCATGTCTATGGGTTGACCGAATGCTACGGGCCGTCGGTCGTCTGCGCCTGGCACGACGAGTGGAACGACCTGTCGGCGGATGAGCAGGCGCAAAAGAAATCGCGCCAGGGCGTTCCCTACCCGGTGCTGGAAGATCTGATGGTCGCCGATCCGAAAACCCTCGCGCCGGTGCCGCAGGACGGCGAAACCATGGGCGAGGTGTTCATGCGCGGCAATGTGGTGATGAAGGGCTACCTGAAGAACCCGTCGGCAACGCAGGAAGCGTTCGACGGCGGCTGGTTTCACACCGGCGACCTCGGCGTGTGGGAGCCCGACGGCTATATCGCGCTGAAGGACCGCTCGAAGGACATCATCATCTCCGGCGGCGAGAATATCTCGACCATCGAGGTCGAAGGCATGCTCTACAAGCACCCGAAGGTGCTGGAGGCCGCCGTGGTCGCCAAGCCCGACGACCACTGGGGCGAGGTGCCCTGCGCCTTCGTCATGCTGAAGGACGGGGAAACCACCGACGCGGCGGAGATCATCGCCTTTTGCCGGGACAACATGGCTCACTTCAAATGTCCGAAATCGGTGGTGTTCGGCCCGCTGCCGAAAACCTCGACCGGCAAGGTGCAGAAATACGTGCTGCGGGAGCGGGTAACGGAAATTTGATCGGCCGGCCTGCGTGCCCTGCGAAATCGCATGACAGGTTTCGAAACGCCGGATACGATCTTTGCGACGCGTTTGCGAAACGCGGCCTGGGCGCGACGGCACACGACGTGACAGACGCGGGCACTCAAGAACCCCTGAAAAATAAAATGCGCTGCACCGGATCGATCGTCCTGGGGCCGCTGTCCGCGGACGACAGGATATGGACGATGTTTGGAAAGGGGTTCCGATGGTTGCATTTATCTTGAATGGCAAGCGGGTATCGGTGAATGCCGAACCGGACACGCCGCTGCTCTGGGCGATCCGGGAGCATCTGCGGCTCACCGGCACCAAATACGGTTGCGGCGCCGGGCTCTGCGGCGCGTGCACCGTACACGTTGACGGCAAAGCCGTGAAATCCTGCCAGACGGCCCTGTCGGATGCCGCCCATACATCGGTGACAACGATCGAAGGATTGTCGTCGAATGCGAGCCATCCGCTGCAAAAGGCCTGGGTCGCCGAACAGGTCCCGCAATGCGGCTACTGCCAGTCCGGCCAGATCATGAAGGCCGCCGAGTTGTTGCGGCAAACGCCCAACCCGTCGCGCGATCAGATCGTGGCCCACATGAACGGGAATATCTGCCGCTGCGGCACCTATACGCGGATCGTCGCGGCGATTCAGCGCGCCGCGAAGGAGGGTTAGGCCATGACCATCATCGAACGCACAGAACACACAGGACCGCAGATATCCCGCCGCACACTTCTCGGCACCGCCGGCGGGCTCAGCTTCGCGGTCGCCTTCGGCGCGAAGGGTCTCCTGCTCCTGTCGGACGCCGAAGCAAAATCGGCCGCGCATGTCATCGGCGCCTGGGTGCGCATCCAACCGGACAATTCGATCACGATCATCACACCCGCCGCCGAAATGGGCCAGGGCTCGATGACCGGCGTGCCGGCCGCACTGGCGGAAGAATTGGATGCCGATTGGTCCACCGTCACCCTTGAGATGGCGCCCGCCGAACCGGCGATTTACGGCTATGGCGGACCCGGCCGCAAAAGCATGGGGATCTACGGCAGCCGCGCCGTCATGCGGTACTTCAACCAGATGCGGGTCGCCGGCGCCCAGGTGCGCAAGGTTCTGCTGGCCGGCGCCGCGGCGCACTGGCGGGTCGATCCCAAGGACCTTACGACCGAACCCAGCGTCATCGTCCATGCCGCCTCCCGGCGGCGCATGACCTATGGGGAAGCCGCCGCCGTCACGACGGTTCCGGCGACCCTGCCGGGAATCGAGAAATCGGAATTGAAGAAAAAATCCCAATTCCGCATCATCGGCAAGTCCGTACCGCGCCGCGACATTCCGGAAAAGATCGACGGCTCGGCACGGTATTCCATCGACGTGCACCTGCCCGGCATGGTCTACGCCAGCACGCTGCACGCGCCGGTACAGCTCGCCCAGCCGGTACGCTGGAACGACGCCAAGGTCCGCGCCATGAAGGGCGTGATCGACATCGTCAAACTCGAACAGGGCGTCGCCGTTGTCGCCGACACCTTCGAACACGTGCTTGCGGCGCGCGATACGCTGGAAGTCGAATGGACGAAGACCGCGGCTGCCCAAGGCTTCGATTCGGAAGCGGCGCTCAATGCCGCCTACCCGGCGATGGCCGAAAGCAGAAATACGGATGTCCGGACCGTCGGCAGCAAGGGCAACGCCGACACCGCCTTCTCCGGCGCCGCAAAAGTCTACAAGGCGAATTTCAAAAGCGACTACGGGTATCACGCCCAGATGGAACCCCTGAATGGTGTCGCCCGCTTCAACGCGGCAGGGGACCAGGTGGAAATCTGGGAAGGGACCCAGGCGCCGGGCCGGTCGCGCCAAAGAATAGCGCAGGCGCTTGGACTGAAAACCAGCCAGGTCATCCACCATCAACACTATCTGGGCGGCGGTTTCGGCCGCCGGTCGATCACCGATTATTCGATCGAGGCGGCGCTGATCGCGCGCGCCATCAAACGGCCGGTGAAGATGATTTGGACCCGCGAGGAAGACCTCGCCTTCGGCATGTTCCGCCCGCAATCCTTCCAGTGCGTCGAAGCCGCGCTGGACGGCGGCGGAAAGATCGCCGGCTGGCGGCATTGCGTTGTCGGGGACGGCGGAAGGCTGGTGTACTCAGGAATCAAGATCGACAAATACTACCGGATTCCCAATCAGCACATCGAGCAGCGCGGCGCGTCGCACGGCATCCGCCTGAAGCATTGGCGGGCGGTGGCACACCCCTTCAACATCTTCGCGATCGAAGGGCTGGTCGATGAGATGGCGGCAAAGGAACGGCTCGATCCGTTCGAATTTCGCCGCCAGCGCATGGCGATGACCTCAAAGGCGAAGCGCGTGTTCGATACGGTGGAGAAAATGTCCGACTGGCGGCGCAAACGGCCCAAGGGCCGGGCGCTGGGACTGTCGGTCTCGGAGCGGTCCGGCTCGCTCGGGGCGGGCGTGGTGCAAATTTCGCTCGACAGGAAGAGCGGTAAAATCCACGTGCACAAAGTATGGGTTGCGGTCGATGGCGGCACGATCGTGCAACCGGACATGGCGCGGGCCAACATCGAGAGCGGCGTCGTCTACGGCCTGTCCAGCGTGCTGAAGGAACGCGCCACGATCAAGGGCGGCGCAGTGGAACAATCCAACTTCCACGATTACGAAGTATTGCGGATGTCGGAAGCGCCCGAGGAAATCCACGTCACCTTCCTCGACCGCGACACCAGACCGACCGGCATCGGCGAGATCGGCAACCCCTTCATCGCCGCGGCAGTCGCCAACGCGTTTTTCGCCCTTACCGGCAAACGGCTCTATCACATGCCGTTCACGCCGGACCGCGTGTTGGAGGTGCTCAAGGCCTGATCGTCACACAGCCCGACACATTCAGAGGCCGCGGCGACCCCGCGGCCTCTTATTCTTGACCGCCCCTCGACCATTTCTTGTTCAAAGTGATGCACGTGAATTGGTCTATCTCTTTGTTTATACGTAAATACGTCGTCGCGAACCGTTTCGGTTCGCTCGGGATTTGCTTTAGACGCCATCACTTCTTCCAGTCCGCCACCGCCTTCAAATACGCGACGATGTCGCAGTCGCGCGCCGCATCGGTGAGGCCGTGCGTTTCGAGATATTTACAGATTCCGGGCTTCACGCCGCCGGTCTCGGGCGCGACGACATGTTTCGCCAAATCCGGCGCCGCATGGCAGGCGAGGCAGCTTGCCTGATACGCGTCATGGCCCGCCACCGCGTCGCCGAACCGCCCGGGCGTGCCGAGCGCGACCTTGGTCGGCAGGTCGGAGCGGTCCGGTTCGGCTGGCGGTTTTACCTTCAATATCTTTGCCGGATCATAGGGCTTATACAGCGACATCGCGCCGCGCAGATCGCCGGCAGCGAATCCCACCGCTTCGTCATCCGGATAGAATTCGCGGATCGCCGCCGCCACATCGGGCGCCAGCTTTGCCCCATGGCAAGCGAGGCAGGGCCCGAACGTCGGGACCGCCCGCATGTAGTGCACATAGGGTTCGCCGTCGCGCTCGACGATCCGCACGGTTTCCATCAACGCCATCGACTGTCCGGCGGCGGCCCGCACGACGTAGCTGCGCAGCACTTCCTGCTCCTGCGCGGTCGGCCGGTTTGCCGGATTTCGGACGCGCACACCGGTTCGCCGCAGCTCCCAGCCGGTTTCCTTGGAAATCTAACCGGCGATTTCCGGCGCGAGATGGCGGCAGACTTGCGTCGCGCCCGCCGCGCCAACCTCCTTCATCGTCCTTTGCAGTTGCTCCATCATCACGCCGCGCAGACGCTGGATCGCCGCCCGCGCCTCCTGCGTATACGGCGTGAGATCCTGCGCAACGGCGCTCCCCGCGACGACCAACGACAGCAAGACCGCAATTCCGAGCCGCATCATTTTTTCTCCCAGAAAATCATGCGCCAACCGCGCATGGCAAAATGCGTCACCTACAGCCGCTTCGCGGAGAGATCATTGATGCATGTCAGAGAGGCGGGATTCCGGTTCCGTTGCGGCGATTCGCCATATCCGAGCTTGTCCTCGACGCACGGACGCTAGGCGCGGCCGTCCATGGCGACGTCCGCCTGGAGCATTTCGGTGATTTCATCATCCGAATATCCCGCCTCGCGCAAGACTTCCACACTGTGCTCGCCGAGGCGCGGCGCCAACCGGCGAATTTCGCCGGGCGACTCCGAAAACGCGATTGGGATATCGGTGACCACGATCGGCCCTTCGCTCGGATGCTCCATGCGCCGGAAGAAGTTCGTTGCGGCGAGTTGCGGATCGTCGAACAGCGCGTCGAGCCGGTTGACCGGCCCCGCCGGTATGTCCGCCTCGTCGAGCGCCTTCAACAACGCGCCGGTCGTCCAGCCCGCCACCAATTCGGTCACGATACTGTACAAGTCATCGATCGACCGGCTGCGGGTCGCCGCATCCGTTACCCGCGGATCGTCGAGCATGTCCGGACGGTCCATCAGACTAAAGAAATTGCGCCAATGGCGGGTGGTGTAGGGCAACATGCAGACATGACCGTCGCGCGTCGCGAAAGGCCGGCGATTGGGCGCCCGCGCCCGCGCGTACCCCGGCTCGCCCAGGGGCGGATCGAATACCATGCCGGCGCCATGCTCGAGATAGTTGAACGCCACCATGCATTCCAGCATCGGCACGTCGACCTTCTGCCCTTCGCCGGTCCGTTCCCGGTGCAATAAGGCCATGGTAATCGCGTAGGTCAGGTGCACGGCGACGACTTTATCGACGATCGACGACGGAATGTAGCGGGGCTCGCCGGTGGTAAAGGCTTGCGTCGCGACAAGGCCCGACAAGCCCTGAATGATGTCGTCATAGGCGGCCTTGTCGGAATACGGGCCGCCCGGGCGAAAACCGAGTGCACCGGCATAGATGATCGCCGGATTTACCGCGCGGCAATCGTCGTAGGACAGGCCAAGACGATCCATCGCCTTCGGCCGCAAGGAATACACGACGACATCGGCGTCACGGACCAGCCGGAGTAGCGCATCGAGGCCGGCCGGCGCTTTGAGGTCGAGCACGATGCTGCGCTTGTTCCGATTGGCGTTCAGCAGCACCGACCCCATACCGGGATTTCGCGCAGGCTGAATGTCGCGGGTAATATCGCCCTCGGGCGTCTCGACCTTGATCACATCCGCGCCGTTATCCGCAAGATTCTGTGTCGCGAGCGGACCGAAAAAGACGGATGTGAGATCGATTATGCGATAACCGTTTAGGGAACCTGGCATGACGAATGACGTTTTGTGAAGTCTGTTTGAGATGGGTCGACCGACCCTGTCCGGCCCGCCGGAGCAGGCCGCAGACTATCCACTACTCAGCGCCCGATCGTCAAACTTCGCCGGGCGCCGGCGCCATTCGCGTCGATTCAATCGATGAAATCAGTCGTCCGATAATTGGGCGATTTCATCCTTGATCGCAAGTTTTTGTCGTTTCAACGTGGCGATTGTGAGCGAGTCAGGCAATGGTCGTGCTTCTTCTTGCCTTAATTTTGCATCGATCTGATTGTGCTGTTCCTTCAGCATCTGCACCCGATCATGCATTGACGAAACACTATCTTCACCGATAACGCCCATTTGCTCCATGGAATCCTCCAGTGGTTGATTTAAGCGACTGCGACCCTCTTCCCCGTAATTCTACTGCCCACCACAGCACCAAATATAGTATCCGCTATGCCAATGGATGTCATCATCTGCGATATCAACCGCCGGCGGAAATTTTGCCCGGCGGACCGTGATTCCCCATAAATGCCGATCATCCATCACAGCAACGCTCTAGAATCAGGGCGCAATCGGCCTTGGCGTCTACATCCAGATCGGCCCCCATGGCATTGAGATAGGCGGCGACATTGCTCCGCGCGGCATCAGACCCGCCCGGGACAGCGGCGCTCGCGGCGGACTTGCGGCCCGACTCGAAGAGCGCCGCTTGCTGCAACCGTTCGGCGTCGAGTTCCAATCGTTTGACCTCACTCCGCAGAGCATCGGATCCAGTGCGGTCGAAGCCGTCATAGCCCGCCTTCATGCACCGCCGCGTCTCACGCAGCGGCCGGACCACGCTTTCCCGCCACACGTCGACCAGGCGCATCGCCGCATCGATATCTGATTGTGGCATTGCCACGCCATCAACGGTCCCCCGCCAGCAGCAATACAACAGGAGATTCACATCGACGTCATACCCGTCCTGCAGCCGCAAACAGGCCGGCGCCACCCCCGCGCGCCGGTAAACCCGCAGAGAGAACGCCCAGAATGGGTTATCGGGGGCCGTGCTCATCGGTCTCCCAGGCAAATACCCAGCGCGCGCGCCGTGCGCACGATGGGTCCGTCAACCTCGACAACCTTGGGTGCGGCGATGACCTCGGCAAGCGGCACGTCAACGACCGACCGGTCGCGCCAGGCAACCATGCGGTCGAACCGGCCTGCCGCGATCAGGTCGACGGCATGCACGCCGAAGGCGGACGCCATGAGCCGGTCGCGGGCGTCCGGCGATCCCCCACGCTGGATATGGCCGAGCACGGTTACGCGGATCTCGGCGCCGGTCATCGCGGCCAGTTTCTCGCCGAGATAGTGGCCGATCCCGCCATAACGAATCTTCCCGCCCGACATGCGCCCGACCCGTTTTCCGTCTTCGCTGCGCACCGCTTCCGCGACAACGATCAGCAGGAAGTTATGGCCGTGTTCCGTGACGTGCTCGATTTTGTCGGCGACCGTCGCCAGCGTGTAGGGAATTTCCGGAATAAGAATGACATCGGCGCCACCGGCAATACCGGCAGCGATGGCGATGTGGCCGGCGTCCCGCCCCATCACCTCCAGGATCATCACCCGGCGATGGCTCGCCGCGGTAGGCTGCAGGCTATCGAGCGCTTCGGTGGCGGCCTGTACGGCGGTGTCATATCCGATCGAGACTTCGGTAAGGCCAATATCGTTATCGATGGTTTTGGGGATACAAACGAGATTGATCCCGCCTTGCTGTGCAAGCCGTCGAAGTATGGCCTGACTGCCATCGCCGCCGATACCGATCAGGGCGTCGAGTCCCAGCTCACGGTAGCCGTCGATCACCTCCTGCGACCGGTCCGTGAAACCGCCGTCCGGCAGCGGAAATTTGAACGGATTGCCGCTGTTGGTGGTTCCCAGAATTGTGCCGCCGCGGCGGAGAATCGTGCCGTCGAATGCTTCGACCGTGAGGTTCCGGGCGTGGAGCGGGCGTTCCATCAGCCCCGCGGTTCCTTGCTCGATCCCCATGATCTCCCAATCATAGCCGAGAACCGCGCGGTGAACCGCCGCGCGCAACACCGCATTGAGTCCGGCACAATCGCCGCCACTCGTCAAAATGCCGATGCGTCGAATGTCGCCCATCATTTCCCCCCATCGCCAAGCGTTGCGATGATCACCGGCCGAAAATAAAGAGTTCCGCAATCGCGCCGGTATTTTGCTAGTATCGCATACCAGGGAGCAACGTCATCAATTGAACAATACGATGGACGATAAAGAATCTATTCGGCTCCGATTGGAAGAGCTGCGCCTCGAACATCGCGATCTGGACGATGCGATTGGCCGCGTTACCGAAAGTCCGCCTTTCGACCAGATCACAATCCAGCGTTTGAAGAAGCGAAAGCTCGTGTTGAAGGACGAGATAACGCGGCTGGAAGACAGCCTTCTGCCCGATATTATCGCTTAGATCCCGGGCATTTTTAGGCATGCCGGCGCCCTCTACCGGTCGGGCGGCACAAAGAAAGCGCCCACCGGTGAGCGGTGGGCGCGTTCCGTATTATCCGGAAATTCGCGGGTCTGCGCTTAGAACTGCGCGGACTCGGTGGAGCCGGCCATGGCGGTGGTCGAGGACTGCCCGCCGGAAACGGTGTTCGATACCGCGTCGAAATAGCCGGTCCCGACTTCCCGCTGGTGACGGGTCGCCGTATAACCATCCGATTCGGCGGCGAATTCCGCCTGTTGCAACTCGGAGTAGGCGGCCATTCCGCGATCGCGGTAGGCGCGCGCCAGCATGAACGTGGTATAGTTCAAGCTGTGGAAACCGGCCAGGGTGATGAACTGGTACTTGTAGCCCATCGCCGCCAGTTCACGCTGGAAATGCTCCATTTCGGACTTTCCGAGATGCTTCGCCCAATTGAACGAGGGCGAACAGTTATAGGCGAACATTTGCCCCGGATACTCTTTTCGGATCGATTCGGCGAACCGCTTCGCCTCGGCGAGATCCGGCGTCGACGTCTCACACCAGATCAAATCCGCATAGGGCGCGTAGGCGAGGCCCCGGGCAATCGCCATCTCGATTCCGCCGGTGATCCGGTAGAAACCTTCCGCCGTCCGCTCGCCGGCCAGGAACGGACGATCCCGCTCATCGACGTCACTGGTGATCAATTGGGCCGCATCGGCGTCGGTGCGCGCCATCAGAACAGTCGGCACGTCCATAACGTCCGCCGCCAGCCGGGCCGCATTCAGCGTCCGGATGAAGCTCGATGTGGGTACCAGCACCTTGCCGCCGAGATGGCCGCATTTCTTCTCCGATGCGAGTTGATCCTCGAAATGGACGCCGCTCGCGCCGGCCTCGATCATCGCCTTCATCAATTCGAAGGCGTTGAGGGGGCCGCCGAAGCCGGCTTCGGCGTCGGCAATGATCGGCAGCATGTAGTCGGTCTCTTCCGACGAAACGCCGTCCATGCGCTCCAAATGCTGAACCTGGTCGGCCCGCATCAGCGCCTGGTTCATGCGCTTGATCACGTTGGGTACGCTGTCGACCGGATAGAGGCTCTGGTCCGGGTACATGTGCCCCGCGCTGTTCGCATCGGCCGCAACCTGCCAGCCGGAGAGGTAAATCGCCTTCAGGCCCGCCTTGGCATGCTGCACCGCCTGGTTGCCGGTGAAGGCACCGAACGTGGGAACGAATTCCTCGTCCTGCAACAGCCGCCGGAGTTTGCGGGCGCCGACTTCCGCCAGGGTATGGCGAACGCGGATCGACCCGCGCAGCCGCTCGACGTCTTTCGCCGTGTAATCGCGCCGTACCTGATCCATTTCTCCGGGAACGACCGCCGGTTTCAGCGCGTCGGGTACGATCGTTGCCGGGTTGCCGTCGTCGTATTCGGTCAACGAGGTGAGCCGGTCACGGCTGCAGGCGTCGTTTAGGGACTCGGTTCCGGTGCTCATTTTCTCCTGCATCGGCTTGGTCGGTTGGAAAATCTCATTCATGGCGTGCCTCACTTGGGTTTAAATCGTTTCGTCTTTTTAAGTGCGTAGTCTTCCCGATGGGCGAGTCATAAGCACTGAAAAGCTGTGAATTTTGTTGATGTAAATAAATTACTAGTTCATCGGTACGTCAATAACTTCTTGGTATACCATTTATTTTCATGTAAATTTTTGAAAATCAAGTTTTTGAAAATTGTCATTATTGTAAATAAAGGCATCGCCATGCCCGCTGAAATTCAGGCTCCGACCAAGGCCAGCCGCCTGAAGGTGCGCCTCGGTGCGAAAATCCGCCGGTTACGCCGCGAAAACCGGCTGAGCCAGGCGCAACTCGCCGAGCGGCTAGGCATCTCACCTAGTTATCTCAATCTGATTGAGCATAACCATCGCAACGTTACGGTCGGACTACTATTGAAGTTAGCCGAGGTTTTCGCCCTCAACATCGCGGATCTGTCCGACGATGATGAAAGCCGGCTGGTCGCCGATTTGATGGAAACCTTCGATGACACGATGTTCGACGACCACGATCTGACCAACACGGAAATTCGCGAACTGGTGAGCGCGGCGCCGGTCGCCGCAAAGGCCGTGATCGCGCTCTACGATAGTTTCCGGAATGCCCAGACCGATATGCGCAGCCTGGCGGCACAACTTTCCGAGGAGGCCGAAGCGCTCCTGGAGTTCGAATCCCGGCTTCCCGGCGATCAGGTGGGAGATTTTATTCAGGAGAACGGCAACTACTTCGGCGATATCGAGGAAGAAGCCGAGCGCGTGCGGGCGGAAGCGGTGCTCGGCACGGGCGACCCGTTGCCGGGCATGATCCGCCACCTCGAAAACGTCTATGGCGTGCGGGTCGTGATCCTGCCGCCGGCACCCGGTGCGGAAGCCGTGCGCCGATACGACGCGGCAACGCGGCGGTTGGAAATATCCGACATGCTGCCACGCAGCAGCCGAATCTTTCAGATCGGCCACCAGATCGGACTGCTCGCCGCCAGCCCGGTCTTCGACACATTGCTGCTGGAAGGCGGGCTCCGGACGCCCGACGCGCGCGCGCTCGGCCGCGTCACGCTGGCCAATTATTTCGCCGGCGCGCTGATGATGCCCTACGCCCCCTTCCTCGAGACGGCACGGACCCTGCGCTACGACATCGAGCTGCTGCAACACCATTTCGGAGCGAATTTCGAGCAAATCTGCCATCGTCTAACCACCCTCCAACGCCCCGGCGCCGAAGGCGTGCCGATGCATATGCTGCGGGTCGACATCGCCGGCAACATCTCGAAGCGCTTTAGCGCCTCCGGCCTCCGAATTCCGCGCCATGGCGGCGCTTGTCCGCGTTGGAACGCCTACACGGCCTTCCTCTCGCCCGGCGTCATCAACGCCCAGGTTTCGCAGATGTCCGACGGCAACAGTTATTTTTGCATCGCGCGGACGGTTCAGAAACGGGCCGGCGGATACGGCACACCGCAACGCATTCTCTCGATCGGCCTCGGCTGCGAGCTGGTGCATGCCCGGCAACTGGTCTATTCCGACGGCATCGACCTGGAACGCCCGGACCGCGCCATTCCCGCGGGCATTCAATGCCGGTCCTGCGAACGGATGGATTGCCAGCAGCGCGCCTTCCCGCCGGTGCACCACAGGCTCAACATCGACGAGAACACCCGTGGCCTGTCCGCGTACGTCACCGCACCCTAGGAAATCCGCCAATCAACGGGGTAGCGCCGCCCCTGCGGCTTGCGCGGCCCCGATCGCTGCCTATAATGCGCCGCTCCGGACCCTCCGGAAGGGCAGAGGGAGGCCGCGAGCCGAATGGCCGAAATACCCGTTGTAGGAATCATCATGGGAAGCCAGTCCGACTGGCCAACCATGCGCCATGCTGCGGAAACGCTCGAAAAACTGGGCATTTCCCATGAAACGTGTATCGTTTCCGCCCACCGGACGCCGAAACGGCTGGTCGACTACGCGGAAAGCGCACGCGAACGCGGGTTGAAGACGATCATCGCCGGGGCCGGCGGGGCCGCTCATCTGCCCGGCATGACCGCGTCGATGACCCCGCTGCCGGTGTTCGGCGTTCCGATTGAAAGCAAGGCGTTGAAGGGCATGGACAGCCTGATGTCGATCGTCCAGATGCCGGCCGGCATACCGGTGGGTACGCTTGCCATCGGCCGCGCCGGCGCGATCAACGCGGCCCTGCTTGCCGCCGCGGTTATCGCGCTCTCCGATCCGGCCGCCGCCGCCGCGCTGGACGATTGGCGCGCCAATCAAACCTCGGGGGTCGGCCTGAATCCCAGCGATGAGTAATGCCAGCCCGGAACGCCTGGGCCCGGGATCGGTCATCGGCATCCTGGGCGACGGCCAGCTTGGCCGGATGATCGCCCTCGCGGCTGCGCGCCTGGGATACCGCTCACACACCTTCGCCGACCGGCCCGACAGCCCCGCGGCACAGGTATGCGCCAACTCCACCGTCGCCGGATACGATGACCGGAAGGCCCTGGACGCCTTTGCCGAAGCGGTCGATGTGGTGACGCTGGAATTCGAGAATATCCCCGAAGAGTCGGTTCGGTATTTGGCCGAACGGGTCCCGGTGCGACCGGGTCCGGACGTCCTGGCAACCGCACAAGACCGGCTGCTCGAGAAGACTTTCCTGAACAAGGCCGGCATCGGCACCGCACCATACCGACACGTCACCGATCTCACCTCCTTGCAGGCCGCGGTCGACGCGATCGGCCGGCCGGCCGTGCTCAAGACCGCCAAGTTCGGATATGACGGCAAGGGTCAGATCAGGATCGACGACGACACCAAGCTTGACGAGGCCTTTGCGGCGCTCGGCACCGACCATGCGGTTCTGGAGGGGTGGATCGACCACGCCTTGGAAATTTCCGTTATCGTCGCCCGCGGCCTGACCGGCGAGACCGCCTCTTACGTGCCGGTCGAAAATCGGCACGTGAACCATATTCTCGATACGACGATCATTCCCGCGGGCATTTCGGGCGGCATCGCGGCTCGTGCCGGCGAGATCGCCCGCACCGCCGCCGACACGCTCGACGTGATCGGATTACTGGCCGTCGAAATGTTCGTGACCTGGGACGGTGAGGTGCTGGTCAACGAAATTGCGCCCCGCCCGCACAATTCCGGCCACTGGACCATCGATGGCTGTGCGATAAGCCAGTTTCAACAACTCATACGCGCCATTTGCGGTCTGCCGCTCGGCTCACCCGAACGACACTCCGATGCGGTGATGAAGAATTTGATCGGCGATGAAGTTAATGCCTGGCTGGATATCCTATCGGAACCCAGTGCCCGGCTGCATCTGTACGGCAAGGAAGCGATCCGGCCCGGCCGCAAAATGGGCCACGTCACCCGCCTCACGCCGCGCAAAGACTGACAGCCAACCCGGCATAACACCCTAACGCGTACTGGCACCACAGAATGCGCGTACAGGCCGAAACATCGATTCGCGTACGTTTATTAAGCGTGCGCCGACCTTCGGAATGCGCATCACGTCATCAATGCGCCGGTCGAGAAATGCCCAGCTATCTGTAGCCCCGTCCGACCGGTCATCCAGCCAATACAATGTGGTAGCGCTATACACGCCCGCGAGCAGGGCGCGCTTTGAGTAGAAGTTCCAGTCCGTCGCGGTATCCCCGGCGGCATACCAAATTGCATCAACCGTATCGTACAAACATCGTACAGCCGTACCTGAATTATGCGGCAAAGCGAAAACCGCAATGCCCCGCCGCACCGCTTCCCGGTGCGGCGTCCACTCTTCCAGCCGCGTCCGTACGCCAACGCTGATCCGCTGCCGCACCTTCATGGCCGCGAGGTCGCGCTGCTCGAGCGCACCGATCATGTGACGGTCCGCCAGCCGGCTGAAGGCCGCCACCATATCCGCCGCGCCATATGGAAAGGCCCGATCGGCCGCCATCCGGTCCAGGCCGGTGTCCCGCGCCGCGTGGTGCATCGCCCGGCGGCTCCACCCGTCAAAGGCAACATGGGGAAGCGCCGCCAGAACGAGTTCGGCGCGCCTATCGTCCAGTGCGCTCATCCGGCCTGCCCGATCGCGGCATCTTCGTCCGCGGCGTCTTCGTCCGCCACCTCTTCATCCGAATCCTGCCCGGACGCCAAATGGCGCATTTCCTCGCGATACATCAGCAGCGCCAGATCGGTCATGCGTTGCGGGTACAAGATGCCGTCAAGATGATCGCATTCATGCTGCACCACGCGCGCATGGAAACCGTCGGCAATCCGGTCGATCCGGTCGCCCGCGGGATCGACCCCCTGATAGCGTATGCGGGTAAACCGCGGCACCGCGCCAACCAGTCCCGGTACCGAAAGACATCCTTCCCAGTCCAGGTCTTTTTCCTCGGTCAACGGGGTGATGACTGGATTTATCAAGACGGTCAACGGTACCGGCGCTTCGTCTTCCGCCTCACCGCGCTCGGCGGCGACATGAAAGATCACCAGGCGAAGGGGTACGTGGACCTGCGGTGCAGCAAGACCGGCGCCGTCCGCGTCCTCCATTGTTTCGAGCATGTCGCGTATCAGGGTCCGGATTTCCGGCGCTGTCGGGTCCGCCACCTCCTGGGCCTGCCCGCGCAGCACCGGATGGCCCATG
>JAOTYV010000417.1 GCA_029861675.1 Alphaproteobacteria bacterium | reverse complement strand
GGCGGCCGCCCGGTTCACGCAACTCGACTACGACCGGGAAATGGCCCTGGTGCTCACCGAGCCGGGACCGCCCGGCAAAATGCCGATATTCGGCGTCGTGCGCATCAGCACGGATCCGGACAAGGAATCGGCCGAATACGCGATCGTCATCCGGCCGGACGTCGCGGGGATGGGGCTCGGCACCCGGTTAATGCACCGCATTATCGACTACGCCCGCAGCCAGGGCATCGGGGAAATCTTCGGCGACGTGCTGCGGGAAAACTCGACGATGCTGGCAATTTGCGAACGGCTCGGGTTCAAGCGTTCCGTTGTCGAAGACGACGCAAGCATCGTCCGTGTCACCTTGCGGCTGGACTCTTCCGCGCCGGCCTAGGCCCCGTCAAAGCGGCTTGTTTGGCTTGAGGCTCAAGATATACGAGATGATCTCATCCCGTTCGCGGGCGCTGAGCAGGAAATCCGGCATGTTTTGATGCATCGATTGCAGAAACACCCGAAGGCTCAACGCCGTGGTGCTAGGATGCCGTGCAACGTCGGAAAATCTCGGCGCCAGGAGGTTCGGAGAAACACCCCCGCCGCGCGATATGTCGTGGCATTGGGCGCACTCATTCAGCAGCGACTGCCGCTCCTCGGCGGGCGATGGGCGACGCGTCTCCGCCGAAAGCTCCGCGCCGCACCCAGCGAGCACGAATAGGGCCAGGCAATAAATCAGAAGCGTCGATATCGAACGGCGGCCGGTCGGCGGCGCGGCGATCGTCGATCCCTGATCGGTTGGACCTCGCGATGGACGGTCCCTGTTCGATGTAACCATTCGATGGCGTCCGCTATTTGTCCTGTTCCGTTGCGCGCCGCCAGGCTTCGTAGCCGCCGGCAAGCGATGCGACGTCCGGATACCCCATGTCGGCGAGCGTCTTGGCCGCAAGCGCCGACCGCCCGCCGGTGCCGCAATAAAGGATGAGCCGCAAACTGGGATGCAACTCGCCATTATAGGCGGGACTGTCCGGGTCCGCATGAAACTCCAACAAGCCACGCGGCGCGTGAACCGACCCCGGTATCGCACCCAGGCGGTCACGCTCCACGGTCTCACGCACGTCCACGAGCACCACTTCCGGATCGTCCAGCAAGTACCCCAAATCCGGTACGGAGACTGTTTCGATCACCGCATTAGCTTCGGCGAGCATTTCCTTAAAGCCGCGTTTCAGCATCCCTGTTCCAATCATTTGTTGATCATGGTTCCGGCATCCGCTGAAAATGATAGCGCCCGACTAGCGGACGGGGTTTGATCCTGATCAAGAATCCAGGGACGGCAACGGCCAATATCGGATGGATCGAAATCAAAGGATTTGGACTTAATGCAAGCCGGTAAACAAGAAACAGGGCACCCGCCCTATGACCCACTGCTGCCACCGGAAATGGCCGTCCGGGCGGAAGAAGTCGGCGTCGCCAAGGCGCGGCTCGATACAATCTCGTTGCTGGCCCTGGCGGTGCTCGCCGGCGCCTTCATCGCGTTCGGCGCGGTGTTCACCACCGTTACGATTTCCGGCACCACGGACACCTTGCCGTATGGCGTGGTCCGGTTGCTCGGCGGTCTTGCATTTTCGCTCGGCCTTGTCCTCGTGGTGATCGGCGGCGCGGAGTTGTTCACCGGCAACAATTTGATGGTGATGGCCTGGGCCGGCCGGATGATTTCGCTGCGGACGCTGCTGCGCGCCTGGACGCTCGCCTATGTCGGCAATTTCGTCGGCGCGGTCGGAATGGCGATACTCGTTTTCCTATCCGGTCAGCATGCTTCCGGCGGCGGCAGCGTCGGCCGCACCATGCTGTCGATTGCGCACAACAAGGCCGCCATCCCCTTCGTCGAAGCGGTGGCCCTTGGCATCCTGTGCAATGTCCTTGTCTGTCTCGCCGTATGGCTGACCTACAGCGCCCGTACCGTCACCGGGAAAATATTGGCAATCGTGCCGCCCATCGCCGCGTTTGTCGCGGCGGGCTTCGAGCACTCGGTAGCCAACATGTACTTCCTGCCGGCGGGACTATTGATCAAATGGTTTGCGGATGCGGAGTATTGGCGAGTGCTCGGCACCGCCGCCGCCGACTATCCGGACCTTACGCTCGCGGGGATGGCGAACAACCTCGTGCCCGTAACGATCGGCAATGTGATTGGCGGCGGTGTGCTGGTCGGCATCGTGTATTGGTTCGTCTACCTTCGGAAACGATGAATCCCTATTCGGCCGAACTGCATCCGGCGGCGGGATCAAACCCGTCTTCCGGTTTGCCGGTCTCTTCGCCCGAGTCGGAATCGGGTGCCGACGCAACGATCGTGGGCACCACGGTCCGAAAAATCACGGCCTCTTCCGGTACGCCGGCGCTCAAATCCACCAATTCGATTTGGTCCTTCATCAGGTCGAAGCTCAGCCCGACACGCTTGCCGGTCTGATCAGCGGCGTGCTGTGCCCGCACGATCATCGCCTGCACCGCCGAATGGGCGGTCGGTTGAGTTCCATCGTCGATTCTCTGCGCCATAGCCTTCTTCCACTAAGTAAGTTGGTTCTATCTTTGTTCCGGACCCTAGATGTGGGGATTGGCACGGCGCATTCAAGGTTTGCCCGCCCGCCGGGGCTCCGGATACACGCTGCCGGTACGGCGTCAAACCCTTGATGGAGGTCAATGTGCGCCGCCCGGCGCGGCGGCAAGATATCGCGAATATTTGATCGACTGGACGGGAGCACATTCCATGGCGATGCAGGATTTATTGGTTCACGTCGGCGACAAAAAGGACTCCGGTCAAGCCGTCGCCGCGGCGCTCTCGCTGGCCGAAAGGTGCGACGCGCATCTGGTCGGTCTCGGCGTCGAGCTGCCGCTTGAACTGCCGGGATACGCCGCAGTTCGCGTCCCGCAATCGGTTTTTGATATCATGGAGAACCGCGAAAAGGAACGCATCGCCGATGCGCGCAGCATGTTCGAATCGAAGGCCAAGAAGATCGGCCGCAGCGATCGGTGCGAATGGCGCACGGATCGCGGCGACCCGACGCAAGTTGTGGAGTCGCATGGACGGTACGCGGACATCGTCGTGGTGTCGCAACGCCGGCCGCACGCCGAGGAGACACGTCTCAATGATCTTGCCGAGGAGCTGATGCTGGGCACGGGACGGCCGGTCCTGATCATCCCGTACGCCGCCGCGCCAAAACCGATCGGCAAGCGCGTGCTCGTCGCCTGGGACGCCAGCCGTGAAGCCGCGCGCGCCGTGGCGGATGCGATGCCGATTCTGGAAAGTGCGGATACGGTCGAGGTGTTCGTGGCGAATGGCGCCTGCACCGT
>JAOTYV010000416.1 GCA_029861675.1 Alphaproteobacteria bacterium | reverse complement strand
TCGCGCGCGCCAGCGGTTTAATCTTTCGTGAGGTGATTCGTGTACCGCATAGGGAATTGAAACCATGAGCGATAAGGAAAACGGCGGCCATTACGAAGTGGTCTGGCCGCGCAGCGAACGGCAACTGCAGATGCAGCCTTTGGCCAAGCGGCTGGATACGCTGGAAGGCAAGACCGTCGCCGAATTGTGGGATTTCGTATTTCGCGGCGATGAGGTGTTCGAGGTGCTGGAGCGCGACCTCAAACAGCGCTATCCCGGCATTAACTTCGTGAGCTGGCGCGACTTCGGCGCGACCCATGGCGAGGACGAGCGGGAAATCCTCGCCTCGCTGCCGCGCCGTTTCGAGGAAATGGGCGTCGACGCGGTCATTTCCGGAATGGGCTGCTGAGGCAGCTGCACGCCCGCCGTGTTGCGGGCGAGTGCGGCTTCCGAATTGGCCGGCGTCCCAAGCTCGTCGCTGGTCTGTGAAGGGTTCATCGGTCAGGCCGGCACGACCTCGGTCGGGCTCGGCATGTCCAACCTGCCGCTCGCCTTCGTGCCCGGCCATGTGGGCAACCAGAGCGCCGAGGAACTGCAGAAGAATATCAGCGAAATCACCTGCGACGCCGTGGTTTCCAACCTGCTGGAAGCGCCGTCCGAGCAGGCGATCATCGTTGAGCCGTCGCCGCGCGACACCGTGTTCGCCGGGACGTTCGAGGAAGTGAACCGGCTGTTCTACGAAAACGAGTGGAGCGACGGGCTGCCCGTGGTCCCGCCGACCATCGCCAAGGTCGAGGCCTTCCTGAAATTCACCGGGCGCGATCCCGACGACATCCTCGGCATCCTGCTGCCCGACAGCCGGGCGGCGACGGTCTGGAGCGTGGCGGTGAACGGCGTGATGGCCGGGTGCCGGCCGGAATACATGCCGATCCTGGTTGCCCTGGTCGAGGCGATGGCCGATCCGGATTACGGCGTCGAGCACAGCGGCAACACGCCGGGCGGCGAGACGCTGATCACCCTGAACGGGCCGATCATCAAGGATCTCGACTTCAATGTGGAGCAGGGGGTGCTGCGCGACGGTTTCGCGCCGAACACCTCGGTTGGCCGTTTTTGGCGGCTTTACCTACGCAATGTCGCGGGGTTCCTGTTGCACAAGAACGACAAGGCGACCTTCGGCAATACCTGGCGCGTGGTTCTGGCGGAGAACGAGGATGTGGTCGAGAAGATCGGCTGGCAGCCGAACAGCGTCGAAATGGGCTTCAAGGCCGGCGACAACACGGTGACCATCGCGCGCTATACCGGCGGCAATCTGCTGGCGTCGGTCTATGGCGACTCGCCGGAACGGATGATGCCGTTCATCGCCGACGGCGTGCTGCGCCAGAACACATGGCAGCTTGTGTTCACGGTGGGCACGTCGAATGGGTCGTTGCGTCCGCTGCTGGTGCTCAGCCCGATCCTGGCCGAGACGATCGCCCGGGCCGGCTGGTCGAAGCAGGATGTGAAGCAGTACCTGTTCGACCACGCGCGCCTGCCGGCGTGGCAGTTCGAACGCTATCTCGGCGAATGGACCGATCACCCGATCCGGTCGCTCAAGGATCAGGCGAATCTCGGGAAAATTCCCAAATTGTTCCATGAGTCGGACGATCCCGAGCGGATGGTGCCGATCGTGTTCGAGCCGGATGATTTCATGATCGTGGTCGCGGGCGATTTGTTGCGGACCAATTGCTACACCTTCGCCCATAACGGCATCCTCGGATATCCGGTGGCCAAGAAGATCGCGCTGCCGGAAGACTGGTCCAGCCTGCTCGCCGGGGCGCGGTCGGGATAACCGGTCATGCAGGCGCTTTGGCTTCTGCTTCCGGCCGGGCAGCGCCGGTCCGGCGAATGGATCGACGACACGCTGGTCCAACGGGTGCGGGAGCGGGGCATGGAGGACAAATGGCCGCTCGCCGGCCAGTTCCCCCGGCAGCGAGTGGAGGTGATCCGTGGCGCCGATCCTCTGGAAGACGTCAATGCCCTGTTCTATCGGCGCGGCTGGACCGACGGTCTGCCGATCGTGCCGCCGACGCTGGAGCGGGTCGATGCGGCGGTTCGCGCCAGCGGCCGGCGGGCGGGCGAGGAGATCGGCGTGCTGGAACCGCTGGGCGGCGTGGCTACGGTCGAGAAAATTGCCGCGAATGCGGTCATGGCGGGGGCCGCGCCGGGGCACCTGCCGGTCATCCTGGCGGCGGTCGAAGCGATCTTGGACACGGATTTCAACCTGCGGGGCGTGCAGACGACCGACGAGAACGTCACCCCGCTGCTGATCGTCAATGGGCCGGCGGCCGCGGCCCTGGAGATCAATGACAGCTATGGCGCACTCGGTCCCGGCTGGCAGGCGAACGGCGCGATCGGCCGGGCGCTGCGTCTGATCATGAACAATATCGGCGGCGGCTGGCCGGCGGTGGTCTCGTTCGCCGGGCTCGGACAGCCGGGGCGGTACGCGCTTTGCCTGGCGGAAAACGAGGCGGATTCGCCTTGGGATCCTCTGCACCTCGACGCTGGATTCGGGGCCGGGCAAAGCGCCGTCACGGTGACGCGGGCGGAGACGATGATCAACGTGAGCGGCGGGCTGGAGGAGCTGGCCAGCGTCATGGCGTCCGCCGCCTCTGCGTTTACCATGCTGTACGCGGGCAAGGTCGCGGTAATCCTGGCGCCGCACGTCGCGCGCGACCTTGCAGGGCAAGGGTGGTCTAAGCAGGACGTGAAAATCCATCTCCACGGCCGCGCCCGCATCGCCACCGATGTGTGGCGGCGATCCTGGCTGTGCACCGCCCATGCGGACAGCCGGCGCTGGCCGGAATGGGTTGTGGCCGCCGCGGCAGGCGACAGCGTGCCGGTTTTGCGGAATCCGGACGATATCACCGTTATCGTGGCCGGCGGCGATATGCCGATCCCGCAATGCGCGTATTTTCCGAGTTGGGGTTTCCCACCCTGTTGCGTTACCAGGGAGATCGGGCCGATAAAGGGACCGGCAGGCGAATCGATGGACGAGGAATAGAGAGATGGTTTTGCGGTCGCGGGGACAAGCCGATCTTATCGTTATTGGCGCCGGCATGGCCGGGCTGACGGCGGCGCATCATGCGGCGCGCTGCGGCCTTTCGGTGACCTTGTGCGAGGCGACACCGCTGTATGGCGGGCAGATCGTCAATGTCGAGGCGGTCGACGGCTACCCCTCGGTCGGCGAGATGCCGGGCATCGCGCTGGCGATCGATCTCCTCGAAAAATGCCGTGAATTGGGCGTGACGATCACCGAAATGGAGATTGCCGCGCTGTCGGTCGATGACGGCTTGCATCTC
>JAOTYV010000122.1 GCA_029861675.1 Alphaproteobacteria bacterium | reverse complement strand
CCCACCGGATAACCGTGCAGCCGTGCGAAGCCGCAAACCAGCGTGGTGCCGTACAGCGCCTTGAATTCGTCGAACTCGCTGCCGTCGACCATGCGGGCGATAACCTCACGGACATCGTACGGCTTCCGTACATCGTCCGGCACGACGCCGTAAATTTCCTCGCTGGCGTAAAGCGGCGGTTTCGGGTCCACCACATCGAGCGTGATCTGCTTCCGTCGGTTGAGATTTGCGACGATCCGCCGGCAGATGGCCAGCGCATGCGCGTCATCGGTCGCATAGTGGTCGGTGACGCCGGAGACGCGGGAATGAATGTCGGCACCGCCCAACTCCTCCGGCGTCGCGACTTCTCCGGTGGCCGCCTTCACCAGGGCCGGACCGCCAAGAAAGATCGTGCCTTGTTCGCGCACGATCACCGCCTCGTCCGACATTGCCGGGACATACGCGCCGCCGGCGGTGCAAGACCCCATGACGACCGCAATTTGCGGAATGCCCTGCGCCGACATGTTGGCCTGGTTGTAGAAAATCCGCCCGAAATGCGTGCGGTCGGGGAACACCTCGTCCTGGTTCGGCAGATTGGCGCCGCCGGAATCGACCAGATAGATGCAGGGCAGGTTGTTTTCCTGTGCGATCTCCTGGGCGCGCAGGTGTTTCTTGACGGTTATCGGGAAATAGGTTCCGCCCTTGACCGTCGCGTCGTTCACGACAATGACGCACTCGACACCCGACACCGCGCCGATCCCGGTGATTAGTCCCGACGCCGCGATGGTGTCGCCATACATGCCATGGGCCGCGAGCGGCGAGAATTCGAGAAACGGCGCGCCGGGATCGAGCAATTGTTCGATGCGATCCCGCGGCAGCAACTTGCCGCGCGACAAATGCCGCTCGCGCGCCGCGTCACCACCGCCCTTCTCGATCTCCGAAAAGGCGGCGCGCAATTCACCCACCACCGTCCGCATCGCGTCCGCGTTGGCACGGAACGTATCGGAGCGTGGATCGGCGATTGTCTTGAGTACGGGCATGATGCGTCAACGATCGCTGTTATTTGTTTACCGGTCGATTTGGGCGTGTTCGCTCATGAGTGTAATCGAAGCAATCTCGGGCGGCATGTTAATCCGAACGGGAATTATGCTGGTTCCGAGCCCACTGGTGACAATCATCGCCTTGCCGTTTTCCTCGATCAGCCCATGGGCGTGTCGCCGGGGCGCCCGGCCGGGCACGATAAGGGCGCCGATCCAAGGAAGATATATCTGACCCCCATGCGTATGCCCAGCCACGGTTATCGCCGCCCGTCCGGGAACATCCGGGAAGATCGCGGGATCGTGGCTAAAAACGATGACCGGTTCTCCCGCCGGAATGTGCCGCAGCGCCCCAACGGGATCGGGGTGCCGCGTGGTGTCATCGGATATTCCGGCGATCCAGAACGGCCCTTCAGCCGCTTCGATTCGATGGGCCCGGTTCTCCAGCACCGCGATGCCGTTGGTTCGCAAGGTCGATTGAATTCGCGGACCGTCGAGCCACCAATCATGATTGCCGAGAACCGCGAAAACCCCGTATTTGGCCCGAATACCGCCGAGTATCTTCGCCGTCGCTTCCGGCGTGACGAACCGGCCGAACAAAACGCCATGGATCACGTAGTCGCCGAGCAACAGCACGATGTCCGGCTGGAGGGCATTGATCCGCCGCACCACGCTGGACAATTTGTTCACGTCGAGATGGGGCGATCCCGTATGGATGTCGCTGACGGACACAATCCGGAGGGGCGGCAAAGCCGCCGGCCATTTCGGCGATCGGTGGACCAACTCGGTCGTAACCAAACGGTTCGGTTCAATTATGAAACCCCAAACCGTAAGCGCCGTGCCGACCAGCAATCCGCCAAGCGTGAACCACAACACGAAACGCCTGGTTGCTCCGGCTAGCGCCATTCGGCCCGCCACGACAGGTACATCAAGACATTCCAAAGTTCGCCGCTCCAATCATGAGTGCCTCGGCGATGCTCGTTCCAGACGGCCAGTATTGGCGCCGGATCGATCAACCCGTCGGCTTTGAGAGTATCCGGCGACAAGAGGTCACCGGCCCAATCGTGCAGCGGGCCCCGCAGCCACGCGGCAATCGGCGGCACGAACCCCGGTTGGGTCTTGGCAATCGTCAGGTCGGGACAATAGCGTGCCAGCAGCGTCCCCAGGATCCATTTCGGCCGGCCTTCGCGGTATTTGAAGTCGTTCGGCAGGCGCCAGGCGAACTCGGCAAGCGGCCGGCTCAGCAAGGGTGCGCGCACTTCCAATCCCACGGCCATGGCTGCACGATCGACGCCCGCAAGGAATCCGTTGGGCAGATCGGTGACCGAATCGGCATAGCTGAACCGCGCCATCGGCCCGTCGAGATCCGGCCACGCGCCGGGGGTCAGAAAATACCCGGTGACCGGCCGCGGCATCGGCGCATCCACCGTTCGCCATAGGCTGGTCATCCGTTCGAATATCTGTTCGGGCGCGCCGCTCGCCAATTCCATGAGCGCGCGGTACAGGCGGTCGCCCAGCCGAAGCGGTAACTGCGGCAGATTCGAAATTCGATTGAAAACGCGCAGCGGCAGTTGCCGTGACAAGGTCGTGGCAAGCGCGCGGCGCCACGCCGGACGGCGGGCCAACTGTGCCCAAAGGCGCGCACCGACCGCGTAGCGCGGATGGCCGCAAAACAACGGGTCGCCGCCGCCGCCGGTCAACGCGGCCCCGACGTGCTCCCGGGTCATCTGCGCAAACAAGAACGCCGACAATTGGCGCGTATCGGCGGTCGGCTCATCATAGACACGCGGCATCTGGCCGACGAGTTCAAGGGTACTTTCCGCATCCACATGCAGATCCGTATGGTCGACGCCGAGCATTTTCGCAACGTGATCCGCCCTCGCCCCTTCACGGTCGGAACCCTCGGCCGAATGGATGGTGAACGTCCGAACCGGCCCCTCCGCCACCCGCTGCATGAGCGATACGATCAACGACGAATTCGGACCTCCCGACAAGAGCGCGCCAACCGGAACACGGGCTTGCATCCGGTTGCGCACCGAATCGGTGAGCAACCGGTCCAGTTCGGCTACCGCTTCGCCATCATCGCCCTGGAACGGATGGCGCACGCCGCGTTCGGCGACACCGCGCAAGCTCCAATAAGGCTGCGGCTTCCCGATCCCATCCGACCGCAGCGTCGCGGCATCGACAGTCAGCCAATGTCCCGGCGCCAGCTTCGATATCTCCCGATAGATCGACCGCGGCGCCGGCACGTAGCGGTAGCGCATGAACGACGCCAACGACTCCCGGTCGATTTCGCCCTTCCAGTCCGGGTGCATCGTTAGCGCCTTCAGTTCCGAAGCGAAAACGAAATGCCCGCCGCACCAGCCATAATAGAGGGGCTTTTCCCCCATTCGATCGCGAACCAGATAGAGACGGCGGGTCTGCTTGTCCCACAGGGCAAAGGCGAAGCTGCCGTCAAACCGATCCAACGCGCCCATAACACCGAGCCGCGTGATCGCCCGCAGCATCACCTCGGTGTCCGAACCGTCCCGCCAATTCCGTTCGCCTGCCGCTTCAAGGTCGGCGCGCAACGCCGTGAAATTAAATACACCACCGTCCATTGCCACGACGTAGCGGCCATTGGGCGATTCCATTGGCTGATTGGCGTTTTCGACCGATTCCTGAATTGCAAGGCGACGGTTGCCGATCGCCACCCCGGCTTCGGAATCGCCAAAACTGCCCGCACCGTCGGGCCCACGATGCTTTAGTTGTGCCGCCATGGAGCCGGCAAGACGCTGCAGCGAGCCGGTGTCCATGCGGCGGTCCGTGTCGATCAACCCGGCGATTCCGCCCATCCGCCCCGCCTGAATAATTGGGATTGCGCCGCGCCGGGCGCGACACTCCGTATCACAGCGCTAGTACCCGCCATCATAATAGGATGACACGTATGACGGCCTTCGGCCTCTTCGGCTAGGAGCGTGGTCCGCCGTGATGCCCGCGCATCACGAGGGCCGCGCGACGCTGTCCGAAGGGGCCGTAAGGCCGCCCGAAGGGTCGCGTGCCGCATCCGCCGGCGGGCGTCAGCGCCGCTTGCCGATGCGCCGCATCGCCCGCGCGACGCTTCCTACCCGGCGGACCCACCACGCGATCAGACGCATCATCCTATTATGATGGCGGGTACTAGTTCCACAAATTGGCTACCAAGGCAATGATACTCCGCCATGAATCGCACGCCGTTCCCTTCGGTCGCGACCGCGGACAATGCGTCATTCCGCATGCCGCTTGCGGGCGGTGGCTTCGATTTCGATTTTCATGCGCGGATCGACAAGGCCCGCGACGATCGCAGTCGCCGCGGGTGACACCCGCGCCATGAATTTGCGCAAGACCGGTTGCACCGCCGTCACGTCATCGCGATCCGGCAGGATGTACCGCACGCGGACAACATCTTCGAGGCCGCAGCCCGCCTGCGCCAGCGCGTCGGATATATTGCGGAAGGCTTGCGCCGCCTGCTCGGCGACATCCGTTGAGATTGTCATCGTCGTGTAATCGAAGCCGGTCGTGCCCGAGACGAAGACCCAGTCGCCGTCAACCAGGGCCCTGGCGTAGCCGTACTCGGCTTCCAATGGGGAGCCGGACGAGATTTGCCGACGCATCGAGTCAGTCTTTCTTCACGCGATGGGGCCGCCGCACCAATTCGCCGCCGCAATTCGGGCAAACATGCGCCATGGACTCGGTGCACGGCGCACAGAAGGTGCATTCGTAGGAGCAGATATAGGCCTCCCCCGCCCACTCGAGCCCCGCGTCGCATTTCATGCAGGCGGATTTCATTTCCAGCGCCATTGGCCATTCCCTAATCGTACGGTGTTCCATCCTTATGGACGAAGCGGCGTTTGCCATCGACGAATCGCAACAAGAGATCGATGTCGGGATAGTCCACTTCATCGCCGCCGCTGCGGTCGCCGATTTCGAGATAGAGCATGTCCTTCGCCGAGTTATTGACCAGTTGGTGGCCATCCGGCGCGTTGGCGGGAAAGCCCATCATCGCGCCCGGCCCCATGACCGTTTCGCCTGCATCGGTGACCAGCGTCGCCTCGCCCTCGAGGATATACACGAATTCATCCTGCGCGCTGTGCCAATGGCGTTGCGCGGACGCCGCGCCCGGCGCCAGGCGCACAATATTGACGCCGAAATTCGTCAAGCCGAACACATCGCCGAGCCGCCGCTTTTCACGCATCTCGCAAACGCCCGCGAATTCCGGCGGATAACTCGATCCAAACGACGGCTCGACCGCCATCGGGTCTATCTTGTCGTACTTCGAAGGTGCCATTACATCGTCTCCTCGAACAATTCGCGGCCGATCAGCATGCGACGGATTTCCGATGTGCCGGCGCCGATCTCGTAAAGCTTGGCGTCGCGCAGCAGCCGGCCGGTTGGTGATTCGTTGATATATCCCATGCCGCCGAGGCATTGGATCGCTTCCAGCGCCATCCAGGTCGCCTTTTCCGCCGCATACAGGATAACCCCGGCGGCATCCTTGCGGGTGACGTCGCCGCGGTCGCAGGCCTTCGCCACCATATAGACGTAGGATTTGGCGGCGTTCATCGTCGTGTACATGTCGGCGGCCTTACCTTGCATAAGCTGGAAGGTGCCGATCGGCTGGCCGAATTGCGTCCGCTCGTGCAGATACGGCATCACCACGTCCATGCAGGCTTGCATGATGCCGAGCGGCCCGCCCGCGAGCACCAGTCGTTCATAATCGAGGCCACTCATCAGCACGTTGACGCCGCGCCCCTCCTGGTCGAGCACATTGTCCGCGGGCACCTCGCAATCCTCGAAGACCAGCTCGCAGGTGTTCGATCCCCGCATACCGAGCTTGTCGAGCTTCTGCGCGGTCGAGAATCCCTTCATGGATTTCTCGATCAGGAAGGCGGTCATGCCGCGCGATCCCGCATCCGGGTCGGTCTTGGCATAGACCACCAGAACGTCGGCGTCGGGACCGTTGGTGATCCACATCTTGGTGCCGTTGAGGACGTATCGGTCGCCCTTTTTGTCGGCCCGGGTCCGCATCGACACCACGTCCGAGCCCGCCTGCGGTTCGCTCATCGCCAGCGCGCCGACGTGATCGCCGCTGATCAGTTTGGGCAGGTACCGTCGCTTCTGTTCGTCGGTGCCGTTGCGCCGGATTTGATTGACGCACAGGTTGGAATGGGCGCCATAGGACAGGCCGACCGACGCCGAGGCGCGGCTCAATTCCTCGGTCGCGACCACATGCTCGGTATAGCCCATGCCGGCGCCGCCATATTCTTCTTCCACCGTCACGCCGAGCAGGCCAAGCGCGCCCAGCTCCGGCCACAGGTCACGGGGAAATTCATTGCTTTCATCGATCTCGGCCGCCCGCGGCGCAACCTTGTCGGCAGCGAAACCGCGCACGGTATCGCGCAGCAAGTCGACGGTTTCGCCCAATCCAAAATCCAAGCCGGGTAATTCGTTGGGAATCATCGTCGGAATTCCTCTTAAACCTCAGGCTAGACCATTTCTTGTGTAAATTTACTCAAATGAAATGATCTATCTCTTTGTTTTTACGCAAATACGTCGCCGCGAACCGTTTCGGTTCGCTCGGGATTTGCTCAAAACGACGGGGCGCACGGAATTCATTTTACAGCAGAACCAGCGCCGCGAGTCCAAGAAAGGACAGGAAGCCGATCACGTCGGTGATCGTCGTCAACACCACCGCCGATCCGACCGCGGGATCCATACCGATCCGGTCAAGCGTGAGCGGAATGAGCGTTCCGGCCAGTCCCGCGACAATCAGATTGATCACCATAGCGGCGGCAATAATGCCGCCGATCTCGGTACTGTCGAACCAGAACCAGGCAACCAGTCCAACCAGGACCGCGAACAGCATGCCGTTGATGCCGCCGACCAGGGTCTCCTTGCCGACCCGCAACGCATTGGTCGGCGTCAGCTCTTTGACCGCCAGCGCACGCACCGCAACGGTCAGCGTTTGCGTCCCCGCGTTGCCGCCCATCGATGCGACGATCGGCATCAAGACCGCCAATGCCACCATCTTTTCGATCGCCGCATCGAACAGGCCGATCACCACCGATGCGACGATCGCCGTCGCCAAATTGACCAGAAGCCATGAAAACCGCGCCCGGGTGGTATCGATCACCGCATCGTAAAAATCATCCTCGCGGACACCGCCGAGTTTGAGGATGTCTTCTTCGTGCTCCTCCTCGATCACATCGACCACGTCATCGACGGTGATATCGCCAATCAGCCGGCCATCGTCGTCGACCACCGGCGCCGATGCGAGGCCGTATTGCCGGAACAGAAAGGCCACGTCTTCCTGATCCATCACAACCGGGATCGGCTTCAAATCCATGTCCATGATTTCGGCCATCTCGACCGGCCGCGCCGTTCGCAGCAGCCGGCTCACCGGCACCCGGCCAAGCGGGCCGTGGGTCGGTCCGACGACGTAAATATTGTAAAAGGACTCAGGCAATTCCGCGTCCGTGCGCATGTAGTCGATGGTCTGCCCCACCGTCCAATAATTGGGCACGGTGACGGCCTCGCGCCGCATCAGCCGGCCGGCGCTGTCTTCCGGATAACGCAGCGCGGCCTCATAGACGACGCGATCGCCCGGCGGCACCGCCTCCAGCAGTTCCTGCTGCTCGCTTTCGTCCAAATCCTCGATCAGGTCGACGGCGTCATCGGTTTCGAGTTCCTGGACGACCTCGGCAAGGCGCTCGGTATCGAGCGATTCGATGACGTCCTCGCGCACCGACTCGTCCAAATGGGAATAAAATTCGGGATCGAGCGCGTCCTCCATACGGGAGACCACGGCCCGGCGCTCATCCTGCGTCAGGTGCTCGAACAAATCTGCGAAATCGGCGGCATGGAGCGGCTGAACCAGGACCTTTGCCGCGTCCCAATTATCCTCCGCGATCACGGTCTTAACCTCGCGAACCAGCGTATCGGTGGCGCCGTACAACCCCTCGAGGTCGTCTTGCTCCACCAGATCGCTGTTTTCGAAATCGGTCATGACCGCCGAACCCTAGGCAACGTGTCGCATGGCGTGCGCTTGCGCGCCGACGACGGACAACGCCGTCATATTGAGGAGACCGCGTGAAGTAATCGACGGCGTGACGATATGCGCCGGCAATGCGGCGCCAATCAGCATCGGCCCAACGGTAATCAGCCCTTCACCCAGCGCGCGCACAAGATTGTAGGAGATATTGGCCGCATCCAGCGACGGCATGATCAGCAAGTTCGCACTGCCGACCAGTTTCGAATCCGGGAATATACGCTTGCGGATTTCCGCGTCGATCGCGGCGTCACCATGCATCTCCCCATCGACCTGCAACTCCGGATGATCGCGATGCAAGATCGCCGCGGCCTCGCGCATCTTGGCCGCGGAATCGTACCGCGACGTGCCGAAGTTGGAATGAGACAGCAAGGCTACGTTCGGCTCGATGCCAAATCGCCGGACTTCTGCCGATGCCAGCAGAGCGAGCTCCACAATCTCCTCCACCGTGGGATCGGGCGTGACATGGGTATCCGCGATGAAATAGAGCCCCCGCGGCATGACCAGCAGCGTCAGCGCCGACAGATCGCCTGCGCCTTCCCGCTTGCCGATGATCTCGCGGATATGCCGTAAATGCGTTTGGAACTGCCCGACCGCGCCGCACAGCATGGCGTCGGCATCGCCACGTCGAACCATCATGGCGCCGATCGCGGTGGTGCGGGTTCGCATGACCCGGCGCGCATAATCCGGCGACACGCCGTTACGCGCCATCAGCTCGTAATAGTTGGTCCAATATTCATGGTACCGCTCGTCGCCTTCCGGATCTACCAGTTCGACATCCCGACCGAGTTGCAGCCGCAACCCGAGCCGCTCGATCCGTGAGAGAACCACCGACCGGCGTCCGACCACGACCGGTTTCGCCAAGCGCTCATCGACCGCCGCCTGCACCGCCTGGAGTACCCTCTCTTCCTCGCCGTCCGTGAAGACGACCCGCTTCGGGTTCAGCCGGGCGCGCTCGAAGACCGGCCGCATCACCAAGCCGGTCTTCCAGATGAATTCCGACAATTGCTGACCGTAGGCATCGAAATCGGCGATCGGGCGCGTTGCCACGCCGCTGTCATGCGCGGCCTTCGCCACCGCCGGCGCGATCTCCGTAATCAGCCGGGGATCGAATGGATTTGGGATCAGGTAGTCCGGCCCGAATTGCGTCGCCTGTTCGCCATAGGCCCTGGCGACAACGTCGGAACTCTCCGCCTGCGCAAGTTTGGCCAGCGCCTTGACGCAGGCGATCTTCATCGCCTCGTTGATCACCGTCGCGCCCGCATCGAGCGCGCCACGGAAGATGAAGGGGAAGCACAGCACGTTGTTGACCTGATTGGGGTAGTCGGACCGGCCGGTGGCGATAATCGCCTCGGGCCTGACCGCGCGCGCCTCTTCGGGCAGGATCTCCGGCGTCGGATTGGCCAGCGCCATGATGATCGGCTGCTCGCCCATTTGCTTGACCATGTCCTGGGTCAGGACCCCTGGCGCCGACAACCCCAGGAAGATATCCGCGCCGCCAATGACTTCCGCAAGCGTGCGCGCCTTGGTTTCCTTGGCAAACCGTTCCTTGGGGCCGCCCATCTCTTGCTGGCGGCCCTTAAACACCACGCCGACGATATCGGTCACCCAGATATTTTCCACCGGCATTCCCATATCGACCAGAAGGTTGAGACACGCGAGCGCGGCGGCGCCCGCACCAGATGTCACCAGTTTCACCTCATGGAGTTTCTTGCCGACGATTTGCAACGCATTGTCGATGGCTGCGGCAACGATGATCGCGGTTCCATGCTGATCGTCGTGGAACACCGGAATTTTCATCCGCTCGCGCAGCTTGGCCTCGATCTCGAAGCATTCCGGCGCCCGGATATCCTCCAGATTGATGCCGCCGAAGGTCGGCTCCAGCGCCGCCACGATATCCACGAAGCGGTCCGGATCGAGCTCGTCAATCTCGATATCGAAGACATCGATGCCGGCGAATTTCTTGAATAATACCGCCTTGCCTTCCATCACTGGTTTGGAGGCAAGCGGGCCAATGTTACCCAATCCAAGCACCGCGGTGCCGTTGGTGACCACGCCCACAAGGTTACCGCGCGCGGTGACGGTGGCCGCCTCGTCGGCGGAGTCGACAATGGCGTTGCAGGCGGCGGCAACGCCGGGAGAATAGGCGAGCGCCAGATCTCGCTGATTGGCCAATGGCTTGGTCGCCGTGACGGCGAGTTTCCCCGCCGGACGGCGGCGATGATACGCTAACGCGCTTTCGGCGATATCGTCTTCGGCCATACTTAATTTCCCCCTCACCGTCAGAGTACCGGCAAACCCGACAGAAAAGGGCCCGCTGTCGTCTCAGCGGGCCTCGAGAAACTGGTGCGGTCGAGAAGACTCGAACTTCCACGGTGTTTCCACCACAGCGACCTCAACGCTGCGCGTCTACCAATTCCGCCACGACCGCATATTTGCTGCGCTCTCCCTCACTTATGGCCATAATCGGTGCCGTGCCGCAGTCACCGGAGAATCGCACTCGACAGCGGGATACCAAAACCGGGAGCCCTTCGCAAGGAATGCTTGAAGAATTGATGCCGAACCGAAAAAACCCGTCGGAATCCGCGCTGGAATGGCGGATCAGCGAAGCGCCCGTCCCCTATGAAACCGCGCTGGCCGAGATGGACCGGCGGGTCGCCGCAATTCACGCCGGCACCGCACCCGAGCTGGTTTGGCTGCTCGAACACCCGCCGCTCTATACCGCGGGCACCAGCGCCGATGAAGCCGACCTGCTCGTACCGGACCGATTTCCGGTCCATCAAACCGGGCGCGGCGGTCAATACACGTATCACGGGCCGGGCCAGCGTATCGCCTATGTCATGCTGGACCTGAGCCGGCGCAACCCGGACGTGCGGCGCTATATCTGCGATCTGGAAGAATGGATCATTCAAGCCCTCGCCCAATTCAACGTCACCGGTGAGCGGCGCGAAGGCCGGGTCGGCATCTGGGTTGCGCGCGACGGCGGGCGTGAAGACAAGATCGCGGCGATCGGCGTCCGAATCCGGCGTTGGATCACGCTGCATGGCATCGCCATAAACGTGGAACCCGACCTCCGGCATTTTGACGGCATCGTCCCGTGCGGCATCGATCCGGTGCAGTACGGCGTCACGTCCCTGGTCGATTTGGGATTGCCGGTAACGGCGACCGATGTGGACGTCGCCCTGGCGGCGAGTTTCGAAACGGTATTCGGTCCATCGGAGAAAGTGCCGTAGGGCCTCTTGGCGGCCGGCTCAGCGATATTGCCGGAAGCCCGGTTCCACCGCCTCTTTCATCGCCAATTCACTGACAGTGGTGACCGATGCCATCGGCGGGCCTTGCCAGCAGCCCTCGACCATCGCCCGAACGGCCTCCTGCGGCCCGCTGAACACCGCTTCCACCGAACCGTCGGCGAGATTGCGCACCCAGCCATCAAGACCCAGCAGGCTCGCCTCACGCGCCATCCAATAGCGAAAGCCGACCATCTGCACCTTGCCTTCAATAAAGACTCGGACCGCCGTTTCTCCCATGCTCCTACTCGAATTCTAAAATCGATTGATCGACCGCCAGGCTGTCTCCAATTCCTGCGTGGAGGACTCTTACGATACCATCCCGCTCCGCGCGTAGCACGTTTTCCATCTTCATCGCTTCGACCACCGCCAATTCCTCACCCGCCTTCACCTCCTCGCCTTCCGAAACCGCGAGCCGAATCAACAGCCCGGGCATGGGCGACAGGAGAAGGCGGGACAGGTCCGGCGCCTCTTTTTCGGGCATCTGGGCAAGCAACTCGGCCGTGCGCCGCGGCAACAAAGTGACCTTCGCGTCGACGCCGCCATGAAACAGCCGCCAGCCGATGCCATCGCGATCGACCTGAAAGCACACTTCGCGGCCATCGAGCCGACCCCGAAACAGCGCATTGCCGGGCGACCAATCGCTGCTCACCTCAAGCTTGTGCGTCTTGCGGCCAAGCTTGAATTGGACGCTGCAGGCCTCTGAATTATCGAAAAGATCCAATTCGAATCCTTTCCCATTCATACGCGCAATACAGGATTGCGACGCCGGCCGGCCATCGGTGGGCTGCTTGGAAAGCGCCGCCTTGCGGAGTTCCGCCCGGCAATGGACCGCCCCCGCGACCGCGAGGAACACCGGTAGTTCATCATCGGACAACGCGCGTTCGCCGTACCCGTCCGGGAATTCCTCGTCGATGAATGCGGTGGAGAGCCGGCCTTCCGCGAAGCGGGGATGCGCCAGCACCGCGGCCAGAAACGCCACGTTGTGCGAGATGCCGCGAATATGGAAGGCGTCCAGCGCTTCCTGCAGACCGGCGATCGCCG
>JAOTYV010000415.1 GCA_029861675.1 Alphaproteobacteria bacterium | reverse complement strand
CATTCGACCCGGCCGGAGCTGACCTGCCGTTTCCAATGGCGCGAAGGCTCGATCGCGTTCTGGGACAACCGGTGCTGCCAGCATCTCGCGCTGAACGACTATCACGGCCATCGCCGGCTGATGCACCGCGTGCAGGTGAAAGGCACCCGCCCCGCCTAACCGTATCGATGCGCCCGCTTTCAGTCGCGGCGCAGCGATGAGCCATGTCATGGCCACCCTGCGGCACAGCGTCTTACGATGGAATATGTCCGAATCGAAGGAACACCATGCGCCGGGATTTCCACGTCATCGCTTGATCGGTTTGCTATCCGGGCCGATCATCGCCGCGATCGTGCTGGCGAGCCCTGCGCCTGGCGGGCTGTCCCAGCAGGGATGGTGGACCGCCGCGATCGGCCTCTGGATGGCGATATGGTGGATGACCGAGGCTTTGCCGCTGGCCGCCACGGCGCTGTTGCCCCTGATCCTCTTCCCCATCCTCGATGTCCGTGGCATCGAGGCGACCGCGCCTTCCTATGCCCACCCCCTGATTTTCCTATTCCTCGGGGGATTTCTGCTGGCCCGCGGGATGAATGTCTGGGGTCTGGATGCGCGGCTTGCACTCAACGTGTTGCGCTTCGCCGGGTCGAGCCCGCGCCGGGTCATCGCCGGGATCATGACGGTCACCGCATTTCTCAGCATGTGGGTCAGCAACACCGCGACGGCGATGGTCATGCTGCCAATCGGCCTGTCGGTCGCGACGACGTTCTTGCAACACGACGCCAAACATGCGGACAGCGTCGCGCCCGCCCTGCTGCTCGGCATTGCCTATGCGGCGACCATCGGCGGCATGGGAACCATCATCGGAACGCCGCCCAACGCCCTGTTCGCGGCATTCATGGCCGATTCCTATGGCATCGAGATCAGCTTCGGTCGTTGGATGTTGATCGGCGTGCCCGTGCTGCTGGTCCTGTTGCCGGTCGCCTGGTTCATTTTGACCCATCTGACATTCCGCATAAGCGGTCAGGAGGTGGTTCAGGCGGCCGCGGCCATCAGAGAAAAACGCGCGGCGCTCGCCCCGATCTCCAGGGCCGAACGCATGATCTCCTGCGTGATGATCCTGGTGGCGGCGCTTTGGATCTTGCGGCCGCTGTTCGTCTCGGCACTGCCGGAACTACACCTCTCCGATGCGAGTATCGCGATGGGCGGCGCGCTGTTGCTGTTTCTGTTGCCGGTCGACCTCAAACAAGGGCGCTTCCTGCTGTCGTGGACAGAAGCGGCGGCCATCCGCTGGGACGTGCTGATACTGTTCGGCGGCGGTCTGGCGCTCGCCTCCGCGATTGGCGAGTCCGATCTGGCCGATTGGATCGGAAAGCAATTGAGCGGGTTGCGGGCCCTGCCGCTGTTCCTGCTGCTCCTGGCACTCGGCGCGCTCCTGGTCTTCATCGGTGAATTGGCCAGCAACACCGCGATGGCGGCGGTCTTTCTGCCGGTGGCCGGCGCGACGGCCATTAGCATGGGCGAACCGGCCTTCCTGCTCGCGCTGCCGGTCGCCCTCTTCGCCACTCTTGGCTTCATGCTGCCGGTGGCAACCCCGCCGAACGCCGTCATCTTCGGCAGCGGCGCCATCGAAATTCGGCACATGCTCCGGGCCGGCATCGTTCTCGACGTTATCGGTATCGTCGTGGTCGCCCTGGCCGTCATGACCCTGGGCGAGTGGGTGCTGTCTCCCGGTTAAGGGATGGTCCTTCTCGCGGCCGGCCCGCTTCAAGCGTCTTGCGGCAAATCGCCGTCATGGCGGGCGCAAAATTCCAAGATCCGCGCGGTGCAAGTCTTCGGATACAGCAGCTGCACCATGTGGAATCCGGTCGGCAGGTGAACGATCTCGAAATCGGCGAGATGGGTCTTGAGCATCTCCTCCTGCGCGTCGCTGGTGATTTGGCCCGCCGTCGGGTAGAGGCCGAGCACCGGACATGTCACCGCCGGCAGAAAGCTCGACGCATCGGCGCTGTTGACCAGTCTCGACATGGCGACCTGCACGTCCGCGTCGCCCTTGATGAATTCCTCGACATACCAATCGAACAGGCCCGGCTCGTCATCGGCGGGCAGCCGCGTGCCGCGCGTCGTGGCCTCGACCCAATCGCGGATACCGAGCTCCTGCATCGCCTCGACGCGCGACCCGTGCCCCATCGCATAGCGCTGCTTCATGGCGTCCTCGATGAACACCGGCGTGCCCACCAGGGTCAGCGTCCTGACGCGCCCGGGATGGCGGGCGGCGAGCGCGAGGCCGAGGATGCCGCCCATCGATTCACCGCAATAGTGGACCGTCTCCGCCCCCAGATGATCGAGCAGCGCCACCAGATCGCCGACCAGCGCGTCCAGCGTAATGTCGCGGTCCAGGTTCAGCCGCCCGGCCGACCCGCCAAGGCCCCGCATGTCGGGCCGGATCACCTTGTAGAAGCGCGACAGATACGGGATCCAGCGATACCAGAAACGGCCCGACCGTCCGTTGCCGTGCTGCAGCAGGAGGTAGGGCCGGTCCGCCCACGGATCGGTGAAATCATCGATCTCATAGTGGATCGCAATGTCGGGTGATCTTTGCAGTTCGGGCATCGCGGAGTCCTGTTCGAGGCGGGGCGCATGCGCCGACGCTCCGGTTTCCCGAACGCGACGATTGGCATCCGTCAACTTATCCTTTCCGCAAAACACCCGGCAAGGCGCGCGTCCGCCCACCCAAGGTCAGACTCGGCAATCGAAGGAGCGGAACATTTCCGCCGCTGTATAGTCACCGTCACCCCGGACAAGCGGCGCAGCCGCGCCGATCCGGGGTCCAGCGCGGAAAGTACGGGGTTCTGGCGTCCCTGGATCCCGGATCGCGGCGCAAGGCGCCCCGTCCGGGATGACCCATCGGAACTTTTTTCAGCGCCGCAAGCGATTTTTTCGCAACTCCCATTGGACCAATTGCGAACGTTTTCGCTTTGCGCCAGTGTAGTATTTCAGTGGAATTCGACACGAATACGGGACCGATCACGCCTATGGCCAGACGCAAACCCAAGCGCTTGAAGCCGCTGCGGCGCCCGCAGGATATTCAACACGCCTTGAAGCTCGCCGTCCGCCATCACGGCGCGGGACGGCTGCCCCAGGCCGAGGCCCTATATCAGCAGATCCTGCAGGCGGAGCCCGAGAATGCCGTTGCCCTGCACCTGCTCGGCGTCATCGCCCATATGCGGGGCGACAATGAAACCGCCCACGACCTTATCACCATGGCGCTCGCCATCGATTCAAGTTACGCCGCCGCGCACGGCAATCTCGGCCAAGTGCTGCAAGCGCAGGGCCGGCTGGAGGAGGCACTC
>JAOTYV010000121.1 GCA_029861675.1 Alphaproteobacteria bacterium | reverse complement strand
ATGATAACTCTGCGGGCGAAGCCCGCCTCGCTGCTTAATCTGATTAAGTAAGCGCGGTTCGGGGGGCACCGGGCAACAGAAGCCCCCCACTATTTATTCAGTTCAGGCCTTGGTTGTAGGTCTGACGCCCCGTGGTACACTCCATGTCAGTGAAATGACCGAAGATTTGCTGCAATACGATCGTTTGGTCGAGCGGGCGCTTAAAAACGTGGTTCGGGAAGCCCTGAACTATGTCGCCGAACACGGCCTGCCCGGATCGCACCACCTGTACATCACCTTTCGGACCGATCATCCGGATGTCGTGCTGCCGGACGAACTGCGCGAAAAATATCCCATCGAGATGACCATCGTCCTGCAATATCAATTCTGGGAGTTGATCGTCGCCGAAGATATTTTCAATGTGACCCTCAGCTTCAACGACCGGCCGCAGCAATTGACGATCCCGTTTGCCGCCGTCAATGCCTTCGCCGATCCATCGGTAAATTTTGCGCTGCAATTCCAGCCCGGCGACACCGCGGCCCAGAACGACGACACGGTCGAGCAGGACTCGGCAAACGGCGCGAGCGACGCCCCGACGGAAGCCAATGCCGGCGAAGCCAAGGACAACGACAACGTCGTCGCCCTGGATACGTTCCGCAACAAATAGCAATTCTGGGACGATCCGGTCCCACCCCTGCCAAAGGCGGCACCGATGTCGGAAACCTCCCTCGAATCGAAAGCCAAACAATTTCACAGCCTTCACACGGCGCCTGAAATCCTCATCCTGCCCAATGCCTGGGACGTCGCCAGCGCGTTGATCCTCGCCGAAAGCGGCTTTCCCGCGATCGCCTCGACGAGTGCGGGGGTCGCGTTCTCTCGCGGCTTCCGGGATGGCGAACAGATAAGCCGGGAAGAAATGATCGCCGAAGCCGGCAAGATGGCGGCACGGCTGGACATTCCCGTCACCGGCGATCTCGAGAGCGGATACGGCATCGCCCCCGAAGAAATGGCCGAAACGGTCCGGCAGGCGATCGACGCGGGGCTGGTCGGCTGCAACATCGAGGATGGCACCAAAGACGGCGACGCGCCGTTATTCGACTTCGCGCTCAGCGTCGAACGGATTCAGGCCGCGCGGGAAGCGGCGGACAGCGCCGGCATCGAGTTCGTCATCAATGCCCGCACCGACGGGTTCCTGCGGATGGGCGCCGGCAGCGCCACGCTGGACGACGCGATTGCGCGCGCCAACGCGTATTATGAGGCCGGCGCCCGCAGCCTGTTCGTGCCGGGCGTTTCGGACGGCCAGACGATCGGCCGGCTTGCGCGCGACATCGCCGGACCGGTCAATATCCTCGCCGGACCGAAGACGCCGCCGGCGCCGGAGCTGCAATCGCTGGGCGTCGCCCGGGTCAGCGTCGGCGGCGGCATCGCGCGGGCCGCGTACACCACGACACAACGCGCCGCCGAGGAACTGCGCAAATCCGGCGGCTACGGTTTCACCGAAAACACCTACAGCAACGCCGAGCTGAACGCCCTGCTCGACGCCGAAACCTAATCGGCGGCGACCGCCCGCAAGCCGGCGCGGATCACCTGGCAAGTGTGTTACGGTGGTACGGATGGATAAGCGGGGAATCATGGAACAGATCACAATCGTCACCGGCGGCAGCCGCGGCATCGGCGCCGCCATCGCCCGGCTGTGCGGCGCGAACGACCACAAGGTCTGCGTCGTCTATCGCGGTGGCGCGGACGCCGCACAGGACGTCGTCGACGCGATCACGCAGGACGGTGGAACGGCAATCGCCGTCCAGGCGGACACAGCGATCGAGGCCGACGTCATGCGGCTCTTCGAGACCGTAGACCGGGACCTGGGCCGGCTGACCGGGCTGGTCAACAACGCCGGAGTCCACGGCCCGCGCGGCAGGCTGGAAGCCCTGACCGGCGCCGAAATCGACGACGTCCTAAGAATTAATGTCATGGGTTATTTCCTGTGCGCGCGCGAAGCGGTCAAGCGGATGTCGACCGGCCATGGCGGCGCCGGCGGGTCCATCGTCAACATATCTTCCGGCTCGGCGACCTCGGGCAGCCCGCATGAAGGGATTCTCTATGGCGCGTCCAAAGGAGCGGTGAACAGCCTGACCATGGGATTGGCGCAGGAAGTCGGCGGTGAAGGCATTCGCGTCAACGCGGTCAGCCCGGGGATTACCGTGCCCGGCATGCCGCCGCCGGAGAAGGTCGAACGCGCGGTGCGCGCCGTGCCGATGGGCCGCGCCGGCCAGGCGGAGGAAATTGCCGAGGCGGTGCTCTGGCTGTTGTCGGACAAGGCTTCCTATACCTCGGCCGCGAATATCCGGGTCGGCGGCGGACGGCCGTAGGCCGGGCGCGCGGCGGGCTGCGGAACGACGCTTGACGGTTCCGGCAATCTATCGTTTCTAACGGCGCAACGCAGTCTTCAGAGGATCGGCAGCATGAGCGCGCAGAACTCAGAATTTCATCCGATGTTTCCGCTCGGCGCGGACGATACGCCCTACCGGCAACTCACCGACAAGCATGTCAGCGTCGCAAAATTCGAAGGCCGCGACATGCTGAAGATCGAGCCGGAAGCGCTCCGCCTGCTCGCCGCCGAAGCCTACCGTGATGTCAGCCACCTGTTGCGGCCCGGTCACCTGCAACAGCTCGCCAAGATTTTCGACGACCCCGAAGCGTCCGACAACGACCGGTTCGTCGCCTACGACCTGCTCAAGAACGCCAATATCGCGGCCGGCGGCATCCTGCCGATGTGCCAGGACACGGGCACGGCGATCATCATGGGCAAGAAGGGCCAAATGGTCTGGACCGGCGGCAGCGACGAAGCCGTGCTCTCGGACGCCGTGCTGCGCACCTATACGGAAAGCAACCTGCGCTACAGCCAGGTGTCGGCCGTATCCATGTATGAAGAAATAAACACCCGCAACAACCTGCCGGCGCAGATCGATATCTACGCGGATGAAGGAGATTCATACAAATTCCTGTTCATCGCCAAGGGCGGCGGCTCCGCCAACAAGAGCTTCCTGTTCCAGGCGACGCCGTCGACGCTGACGCCGGAACGGTTGATCGCCTTCCTCGACGAAAAGATCCGCACGCTCGGCACGGCGGCCTGTCCGCCCTATCATCTGGCGATCGTGATCGGCGGCACCTCGGCCGAGATGAATCTCAAAACGGTCAAGCTCGCGAGCTGCCGGTACTACGACACGCTACCGACCGAGGGCGGCGCCCATGGTCAGGCGTTCCGCGATGTGGAGATGGAACAGGAAGTGCACAAGCTGACGCAGAACATGGGCATCGGCGCGCAGTTCGGCGGCAAGTATTTCTGTCACGACGTGCGCATCATCCGGCTGCCCCGGCACGGCGCCAGTCTGCCGATCGGCCTCGGCGTTTCATGCTCGGCGGACCGCCAGATCAAAGGCAAGATCACCAAGGACGGCGTGTTCCTGGAGCAGCTCGAGACCGATCCGGCGAAATACCTGCCGCCCATCACCGATGACGACCTCAAAGGCGACGTCGTGGATATCGACCTCTCCCGGCCGATGTCGGAAATCCTCGGCACGCTGACGAAGTATCCGGTCAAGACGCAGCTGTCGCTGACCGGGACGATCATCGTCGCACGCGACTCGGCGCATGCCCGCCTGGAAGCGCAGCTCGATGCGGGCAAGGACCTGCCGCAGTATTTCAAGGACCATCCAATTTATTATGCCGGCCCCGCCAAGACGCCCAAAGGATATGCCTCGGGCTCGTTCGGCCCGACCACGGCGGGGCGGATGGATGGATTCGTCGACCGCTTCCAGGAAGCCGGCGGCTCCATGATCATGCTGGCCAAGGGCAACCGCTCCGACCAGGTCCGCCAATCCTGCCAAAAACACGGCGGCTTCTACCTGGGGTCGATCGGCGGTCCCGCCGCCCGGCTCGCACTCGACTGCATCAAGAAAGTGGAGTGCATCGAATTCGAAGACCTGGGCATGGAGGCGATCTGGCGCATCGAGGTGGAGAATTTCCCCGCCTTCATCGTCACCGACGACAAGGGAAATGACTTCTTCCGCGACCTGTGACGCCGCACGCGGTCGATCTTCTGCATATGATGCATTGAGAATTCGTCATGAGCGTTAGCCCCGAATTCACCGATTATCTGCACGATCAACTGGGGTCGTTCGGCGCGGTGACGATCCGGAGCATGTTCGGCGGCGGCGGCCTGTTCCGCGACGGCATAATGTTCGGCCTGATTGCAAGCGAAACACTCTACCTCAAGACGGGCAATGCCAATCGGGCCGAATACGAAGCCGCCGGCATGGGACCCTTCACCTATAGCGGTAAATCCAAACCGGTCAGCATGTCCTATCATGAGGTGCCCGCCGACGTGCTGGAGGACCCCGACCTGCTATGCGATTGGGCCGGGAAGGCATTTGCCGTGGCGCACGCCGCGAAAGCCGCCGCGCCGCCGAAGCGCAAGCGGCGAAAAAAAGCCACATGAGCAAGAAACCGGCAATTCGCATAGAAAGCGACAGCATGGGCACGATCGAAGTCCCCGCCGACCGGTATTGGGGCGCCCAGACCCAGCGCAGCATCGAACTGTTCAATATCGGCACCGAACGCATGCCCGAGCCGTTGATCCGCGCTTTCGGATATCAGAAAAAAGCCGCGGCGCTGGCCAACCGGGCGCTCGACACGCTGGACGCGGACATTGTTCAGGCAATTGTTGCGGTCTGCGACGAAATCATCGGCGGCGCATTGGCCGATCATTTCCCGCTCGTGGTTTGGCAGACCGGCTCCGGCACGCAGACCAACATGAATCTCAACGAAGTGATCGCCAACAGGGCGATCGAGATGCTGGGCGGCGTTCTCGGATCGAAGGACCCGGTTCACCCGAACGATCACGTCAACCGCAGCCAGTCCTCCAACGACAGCTTTCCAACGGCGATGCATATCGCCGCGGCGCTGGAAATCCGCGATCGCCTGTTCCCCGCATTGACCCGCCTGCACGGAGCGCTCGAAAACAAATCGGCCGCCTTTGCGAAGATCGTCAAGATCGGCCGCACCCATATGCAGGACGCCACGCCGCTCACCCTCGGCCAGGAATTTTCCGGCTATGCCGCGCAAATCGCCAAGGGGCTCGAAAGGGTCCGGACCGCGCTGCCCAACCTCTACCAACTCGCCCAGGGCGGCACCGCGGTCGGCACCGGGCTCAACGCGCCGCGCGGATTCGATGCCGCGTTTTCCCATGAGGTCGCATCGCTCACCGGACTTCGCTTCGTCCCTGCAAAAAACAAATTCGAGGCGCTCGCCGCCCATGATGCCCTGGTCGAATTGTCGGGCGTGCTCAACACCCTGGCCGCGTCATTGATGAAGATCGGCAATGATATCCGCCTGCTCGGCTCCGGGCCGCGCTGCGGTCTCGGCGAACTGCAATTACCGGAAAACGAACCGGGCTCATCCATCATGCCGGGTAAGGTCAACCCGACACAGTGCGAGGCGCTCACCCAGGTCTGTGCGCAGGTGATGGGAAATCATGTCACCGTCACGGTCGCCGGGTCGACCGGTCATTTCGAACTCAATGTGTTCAAACCGGTGATTGTGCACAATATTTTGCAATCGATCCGTCTGATCGCCGACGCCTGCGACAGTTTCGCGGTTCACTGTGTCGCCGGCATCGAGGCGGATCATGCGCGCCTGGAAGCCTTCGTGCGGGACTCCCTGATGCTGGTGACCGCGCTCAATCCGCATATCGGCTATGACAACGCCGCCCGTATTGCCAAGAAGGCCTACGCCGAGGGCGGCACGCTCAAGCAAGCCGCGTTGGATCTGGGATTGATGACGGAAGAGCAATTCGATGCCTGGGTCGATCCCGATGCCATGACCGGACCGGCTAAATAGCCCAATCACCCGACCGGCCGGGTCTAATCGACGACCCCTTCACGGCACCATTCGATCGCGGTGAGGAATCGCTCGGCGAGCGTCTTCTCGACCGCAAGACGGCCCAAGACCCGCTCGAAATGGCCAAGGCACAGGTTGAAATGCTCGTCTTCCATCACTTTTTCGGGCACCAGCCAATCGAAGCCGATCGCGGCGCTCGCGAAGTTCGATCCCGAGGTCGATAAAAGGTTCTCGAGCGCGGTGACCATGCGTTCGCGCTGCATCGGCATGTCCGCCCCGACGAACAAGTCGGCGAGCAATGGGTCGCCGAGAATTTCTTCATATACCGCGATGACGAGCTTGCTCAGGGCCGCTTTCCCGCCAATACCGTCTAGGATCGGAAGCGCAGCGCGTTGCGGCGGCGCCGATGTGATACTTTTCGATACGTCGGAAATGGCCGGCGCACCAACCTTCGGATTTTCATTCCATCCGCCGGTCGTCCGATGGGCGATCGCGATTGCTGGATTAAGCACGTCTTCAGCCGCGCGGGCCGGCGGGAGCGGCACTTCGTACGGCTCCAGCTCGGCAATGGCCGGTGCGCCCGGCGGCTCAATAACCGCCACCCGATTCCGTTGGCGATCCTCGATCATCGGCGCCTTCCGGCGCGGCTGGAAAGGAATTGTCGGCGTCGCCAGGATCGTCTCCGGCTCAAGAATGCGATCCACATCCAGCAGGACGACCAATCGCCCGGGCAACTGAAAAACGCCCATGCATAAGCGCTTCAATGCCGGGTCCAGTGTGACGGGGGGCGCTTCCAGCAGGCTTCGCTCAATCCGACGAACCTCACTGACGGAATCGACCAGCAGCGTAAAGGGGCCTTCCGGACGGTCTACGGTGATGCCGGTCATATGGGAATACTCCCGGCCATTTTCACCGCCATCGTCTTCTCCGCCGAGTATCCGGCGCAGGTCGATCACCGTAACAATGCGTCCGCGCAGGTTCATCACGCCGGCAATTGCGGAAGGCGCCAGCGGAATCGGCGTGATCGCATGGGGCTCGACCGCATCCCTGACATCTTGAATAGCGAAGGCGATGTCTTGGTTGCCGACCTGCATCATGACGAATTGATCCGTATCGCCGTCGATCATGGCGGTCCCGGCCGCGACGATCTGCTCGCTCATTCCATATCCCCATCCCCGGCAACGCGGCCCACAACCCGATGCGCCGGCTCCTTGAATTTATGGCTACGGAGTTAACGAGGCCTTTACAGTGTGCCCGGCGCCCGATACGCAACAACCTGATCGAATTTTCACGCCTTGGGCGGGGCGCGCTATGTCCGAATTTCTCATCGACGGCCCAGCCGACGCCGAGCGCACGATTGTTCTGGCGCACGGCGCGGGCGCCGGCATGAATTCGCCGTTTATGGCGGCATTTGCCCACGGCCTATCCGACTGCGGATTGCGCGTGGTGCGGTTCGAATTTCCCTATATGACGACCATGCAGGCCACCGGCCGGCGCCGGCCGCCGGACCGCGAACCCGCGTTGCGGGCGCATTGGAACACCGTCATCGATACGCTGGATCAGCCCGGATTGATTATCGGCGGCAAGTCGCTTGGTGGACGCATCGCCAGTTTGGTCGCGGATCATCCCGCGGTGGCCGGTTTGGTATGCCTGGGATATCCGTTTCATCCCTCCGGAAAACCCGACCGGTTGCGGACCGCCCACCTGGCCGATTTCAAGAAGCCTGCGCTGATCTGCCAGGGCGAACGGGATCCGCTCGGGAACGCCAGCGAAGTATCAGGATACCATCTATCCGGGCAGATTGCCGTCCATTGGTTGCCGGATGGCGATCATAGCCTTAAGCCGCGCCGCCGATCAGGTCCATCGACGGAACAGAACTACCGGGACGCCATCGCGCGAATTGCGCAGTTTTCTTACGATTTAGGCCGAAATTCCTGCCAATAGCGCTTCAACAATCTGTGAGTCCGTATTGCCAGAGTCGTGTTTTAGGCCCACCTTAACCGGTATACAGATGCCCATTGGATTATGTGGATGGACAGTTGATGGACTTGCCCGCGGAGCGTCATAACATTCGGAATTCAATGGAGTCTCCAGACAAAGCCCCCAGGACAAACGCCGCACCCGGCGCGATGAAGAAGCGATCCGTCGTCATCGCCGGCCATAGGACAAGCGTGTCGCTTGAAAACGTGTTTTGGGTCGAACTCAAGAAGATCGCGGCGGGCAGGAGCCAGACCGTCAATCAGCTGGTGACGGATATCGATCGCGACCGCGATGGCAACCTATCCAGCGCGATCCGGGTGTATGTCCTGCTCCATGCACAGGCCGTCAAGTCACCGGCCGATGGGGACATGCCCGATCTATCGCCCAGCGCCCTGCAATAACTGACGCAGGAGTTCTTCAGGATTTAGTTTTTTTGCCGGTGCTGGCGCGCCGGGCGCTTGCGGCTGTCGGTTTGGCGGCGCGTTCGAACCGCGCGGATCCGGCGCGATTTTCTTGGCCGGCTGCTGGCGGGTCTTTGCCGCCGGCGCGCCGCCGGAAATCAAGCTGCCGCTGATTTTCCGGACATAGGGATCGTCCAGCGGTCCGGTCATCTGCGCGATGATGAACGGTTCCTTATCCTGCCCCAAGGTAACATCGGTGGCCGATTCGAGCTTCCAATTGCTCAGATGCGCGGTTCCTGACGTGAGGGCACGGCCACCGCGGCCGACCAGCACCAGATTGCGCGTTGAAATGATCCCGTCCTGAATGTCGATATCGCCATTCAAGGTGGATGCGCCCTCGAACGCCGCCACGAGCAGGCCGGTCGCCCGGGTCAAATCACCGGCCTTGCCAAGGCCGTTGCGCCTGTTGCCGAGGATCGCCCCAGCCAATCCGGTAATCGCGCTCGCCCGCTTCGCGGCGCCTGTGAATTGCGTTTGCGGCTGGCCGACGATTTTCGCCACCCCGCGTAAGCCGGCCACAAGGTCGCGCTCGCTAGCGCCGCGCGACGTCAGCGTCATGCTCGCGGACACCGGCCCCCGCATGCGCGCGCCGAGCCGGACCGGCCCAATGCGTAATTTATAATCCCGCAGCGCATGAATGAGATCGGCGATATCGACTTCCTTCGCGGTCGCGCGCAACGATAATTCTACTTGATTCACGCCGGCTTGAAGCGACCCGCTGGCGCTCACGGTTCCGGTCGAAAATGCGGCGGCAAACTTGTCGATCGACAGTTTCCCAGCCTCGATCTGCGCCTGCATTTGCGAATTTTTCAGGCGGTAGAGACCCTTCGTCAGCGCGGCCATCGCCAGGGTGATATCCGCATCGAGGGCGTGCAGCACGCTCAAATCGAGCGGTGTTCTCGACCATGATTTGGCCGCCGGCGCGCCGCTTCCAGCAATGGCCGCGGCCGGAATAATGCGATGCCGGGCCGGCGCCGCTGATCGCCGCTTGCGCTCCGGCGGAAAGAAGAGGTCGAGCAGAACCTCGCTCGTGCTAAGGCTCAACCGAAGTTTGGGCCGGGGTCCGCTCAACTCGATATCCGCATTGCCGCGCAGGCTAACGGGTCCAGTGGAACCCGAAATGTCACTTAACTTGATGTATGTCGGCGTGCCCTCGGCTTGAAAAGATAGATCCACCGCACCAAGTTTGCCCGCCGCCGGCGTGTAGTCTCTTGCGGCTATTTGAACGACGTTGGTCAACTCGGGAAACTTGATGGTCACCGCCAGATTGGCCGTTGGATCGAGCAGAGCACTGCGGATCGACCCGCGCAGGTCGATCCGGCCATCCATTCCCGTCAGTTTGGTTGCCACCTTCAAACGGTCGAGCGTGCCACTGACCGTGCCGCTGACCGACAAGCCAGACAACCGCCCATCGCGCAAAATGGCGGGTTTGTCGAGAAAGCGCACAAACCGGGCACGATCTTGGAGTTTTACGCTGTAATCCGCCGAAAACTCAGGATTGGTCGGCTTTCCGGCCAACTTCCCCGACACCACCCCCTGCAGCCCGGCATAGTCCGTGACCGAAGCCTTTCGGAGTTCGACCGCGCCATTGGCGATCTTGATGTCGATTTTAAAGTTTTTCGCCGTGGTTTTGGCGACCACCAGACGTTGGACCGTCGCTTCAATATTGGCGTCGAAAGATTTCAGATGCTGCAAAATCGGCGACAATGCGCCCCCTGGACCCGGCGCTGGAGCGCGCCGCGCCGTGGCAGCGTCTGAATTCCCCGTGAGCGCGCGCCGTTGCCCTATTCCCGCCCGCCGGGACGGTGAATACCCATCGAGACTAAATCGATCGACTTCCAACCGCAGGCCGAAGGCGGGCCGTTCGCGAAAGGCAAGCACCAAGCCGCCGGTGATCCGGCTGGAATCGAGCGTTACGTCGATATCCGTCGCGCTCAAATCGCGCGGGGTGCCGGCGACGGTGCTCGAAAATTTGAACCTTCGCAGCCGGTCCGCGGGCACCGCGGTAACGTCGACATCAAGCCATCCCAACGCTTCTCGCAGGTTGTCGGACTGTCCCAACACCCGCAGATCGATTTGCGGGATCCCTTGGGCGACCGTGACCGCCCCCTTCGCCTCGACCCAGGTGTTGCCCGGGAGAATCGCGCCGGTTTCTTCGATCGAAATGCGCCCATCCTTTAAACGCGCCCGCATCGCCGCCCGCCGGATGACGCCGCCCCGGTATTGCACTACATCGGCGGCCAGTTGAACCGCAGCCTCGAGCCCTTCGGGCAAAGCAAATCCCGTTCCGGCCGATCCGCCATTCGCCGCGCGCTCGGATTTGCCGGCAGGATCGGACGCCGGGCGGTCGGACCCTGCGCCCGCTTTACCGCCCAGGCGCCCCTTCTCGGCAAGCAATGTGTCGACGTTCAAATTGGTACTGCGCAAATTGGCCGTCAGGCGCGGCTTCTTATCGTATTCCAGCGTCACCGTACCGGTCGCCCGCACGTCGCCCAAGGAAAGCTCCATGGTGTTGAGCCCAATCCCTTGCTTCGATGCCGTAATCTCGGTCTTCGCGGCGAATGGCCGGGACAGGGCCGCCGGAATAGCACGCACCTTCAAGGATTGGAGGAAGGTCGCGAAATTTTCGGAATCGAGACGCATCTCTCCGACAAACGATCCGTCGCCGATCGGCGCAGTGACACTACCCTGTAGCCGCAACACCGTGTTTTCATCCGGTCCCGTCACCATGGCGGAGAGCGGCAGCGGCGCCTTCGGCCGCAACCGGCCGGTGGACAGTTGCAGCGTCAGCGGCATGTCGCCAATCAGGGCGACCCCATCGGCCTTGAATGGCCCGGAAAGAGAATCGAAGGATATGGTGGAATTGAGCCGGTCCAGCCGACGAACGCTGCCTTCGCCAGCATCGTAATAGGTGACCGTTCCGTCGATGATTTCGAACCGATCCAGCTTCAAGTCAATGGAAGATCCCGACGATCCGATATCGGCGGTCGGAGCCGGCGCGTCGGAGCCGGCGGTCCTGAAATTCCAGCTCGCATCGCCGTTCCTAAGTTTTTCGAGATGAACCACCGGTTTGACGAGCCCCACAACGGCGGCCAGACGGCCTTCGAACAATGGGCCGAGGGCGACGCTCACGCGCGCTTCCTGCACCCGGATCATGTCCGGCGCGGCCGCACCTTTAATGTTGGCGAACCGTACATCGGCGACGCGGATGGCGGGATTCGGAAGAATTGTGACGTCGATATTGCCAAGAATCGTCAAATTGCGGCCAGTAGCCTCTCGAACCGCAGCCGTAATCTCCTGCTTGCGCGCATTCCAATCGATGAAACTCGGAACGATCAGAAGCACCGCGAACAAGAGCACGAGAACGCCGGCAACAGAAATTAGAAGCTTTTTCACGAACGTTTCTCCGGGCCACGGCACATAGATAGGTATCCGTGCCGTAAAGTCCATAAAAGAACAAGTTATCGTGCGTAACAGACCAAATTGAAATTGATCGCTTTCCTTGCGGATATTTCAATGTAGGGGACATTCCCCTCTCGCACGATGAGTCCAAGCGCTCGCGTCACTTGCCGCGGCGGCCTCGATTGTAACCGTTTCCGCTATCGAACACCTGCGCGATCATCTTATGGAGTTCGGCCAGCGATCCAAGCGGCGCGCCGTCCGGCATCATGCCCTGCGAAAAACCGGCGGCGGCAATTCGGCTGTGCACCGCGGGCGCCTTTGCAAGGACATGGACCGGGACACGCCAATCCGATTTCGTCCCGCCGACGATCGCCGGCGGCTGATGATCCCCGACGACGACAATGATCGCGCCCTGCGTGGCGGGTTGCGACAGCAACCCATCCAGCACATCGAAATTGTAACGGATCGACTCCCGATAGGCGCTCCTGATTTTCGACCAATCCCCCGCCGTACCCACTTCCGCCGGAGCTGGCGCCTGCCCGTAGTCCGATCCCGATGCGGCGCGGGTCCAATCGGTCAAATAGGGCGGCAGCGGATCGAACGGCAGATGACTCATCACGGTCGGGAACAGCACGAACACCGGCGGTCGCGGCGGCGCTGCAAACTCGTGCTGCAGGACGACGCCAATCGAGTATTGGTCCGGGATCGCCCACCATCCGAACTTGCGGCCGCTGTAGCCCAACGCCGA
>JAOTYV010000414.1 GCA_029861675.1 Alphaproteobacteria bacterium | reverse complement strand
CCTGGCGCGGTGCTACACGCTGTATGTCATGGATCTTCCGGGCTTCGGCGAGTCCGATGCGCCGCCGGCGCCGGCCGACGGCGAAGAGATGGCGCGGATTGTCTGCGACAGCATCGACGCGCTGATTCCCGCGCCGGCGCGATACGATATCGCCGGGTTTTCCTTTGGCGGGATCGTCGGCGGCCTCGTCGCCGCCCGGCATGGAAACCGAGTTGGGCAGATTGTGATCATCGGGTCGAGCGGCCTCGGGCTGCCGTCGGGCGGCTTCACCGGATTGCGGAAATGGACCCCGGACATGGGGGACGACGCGTTAATGGATGTGCACCGCAATAATCTCGGCGTCATCATGATCGCCGATCCCGGCCGTATCGATGCATTGGCCTTGCATCTGCAGAAAGAGAACACGCTGCGGGCGCGCGCGAAAAGCAGTTCGATTGCGCGATCGGATGCGCTGCGCCGCGCCTTGCCCGACATCCGGGCGCGGTTGATCTGTCTGGCGGGCGAACATGATGTTTATGTCGTCCGAAACCTGGAGGCGCGGAGGAAACTGTTCAGGGAGGCACAGCCTGACGCACCGTTCCGCATGGTTCCGGGGGCCGGTCACTGGGCGTTGTACGAAGCGCCCGACCTATTCAACGCGATGCTGTTGGAACTTTTAGGGGAACAGAATTTATCGGCGGGTACGGCATGACGGAAAGCGGCGCAACAGTGCAACAAATAGAGGTTCCGCGGTCGGGCGAAACGCCCGAGGCCTGCATCGCCCGCATTGCGGCGCTCGGGGAATTCGCGACCACGCCCTGTGGCGATGGCGAGATGGTCTGGCGCATTTTCGGCGATGGCCCCCCATTGCTTCTGTGCCATGGCGGGTTTGGCCGCTGGACCCACTGGATCCGCAATGTGGAATTCCTGTCGCGGCATTTTTCGCTGTATGTGCCGGATTTGCCGGGGCACGGAGACTCTGCGGTCCCGCCGGAGCCGTTTTCCGGACCCGGGGTCGCGGCGGCGGTCGCCGACGGGATGGACACGCTGCTACCCGCGGGAAAACGCTATCACGTCGCCGGGTTTTCCTTCGGCGGCATCATTGGCGGTTGCTTGGCGGGCGCGCAGGGCGACCGCGTCGAGACGCTGACGATTTGCGGATCCAACGGGCTGGGCCTCGCGCGGGGCGAGGTTACCGGGCTCCGTCATTGGCGCGGCGTGGACGACCCTGCGGAAATCGCCGCCATTCACCGCAACAATTTGTCGAAGGTCATGTTCGGGAGCGCCGACAAGATCGACGATCTCGCGGTGCATATGCAGACGGTCAACGTGGTCGATGCGCGGGTTAAGGGTCGGCTTGTCGCGGTGACGAACGTATTGGCGGAAATGCTGCCGAAAGTGTCTGCGCGGCTGGCGGGTATCTGGGGCGGCGCGGACTGCTATGCGCGCGACTATATGGACGAGCGCCGCGCCCTGTTTCGCGCGGCACAGGCGGACGCGCCGTTTCATGTGATCGGCGGCGCCGGTCACTGGATGATGTATGAGACGCCGGCGGAATTTCATTCGGTCTTCCTGAAATCCTTGGCGGAGCGCCGTTGAACGATGAACGCCGGCAGCGCCGATACATCGGTTGCGGTTCCCCGGGCGGGCGAAAGCGCGGCGGCGTGCGTCGCGCGGATCGACGGCATGGCCCGGCGACAGACCACGCCCTGCGGCAGTGGTGAGATGGTATGGCGCGTGTGGGGCGAGGGGCCGCCGGTCGTGCTGTTTCACGGCGGCTATGGCTCCTGGTCGCACTGGATCCGCAATGTGGAACGGTTGGCCGAGAATTTCTGTGTCATCGCGGCGGATATGCCGGGTCATGGCGATTCCGATCCGTTTCCCCTCCGCGCGACCCGTGCGGCGATGGCCGAAACGGTCGCTCGCGGCCTGGACAAAATTATTCCCGGGAACACGCCCTATACGCTGGTCGGATTTTCCATGGGCGCAAATCTGTCGGCGCTGATCGCCTCCCTGCAATCGCGGGACTTGCGCACCGTGATCACGGTCGGCGCGGGCGGTCTCGGCATTCCCGGGCAAGTGCCGGGTTTGCGCATGTGGCGGCCCGACCTGCCGCGTGACGAATTGGACGCGCGCCACCGTCACAACCTCGGCATCATCATGTTTTGCGACACGGCGCGGATCGACGATCTCGCTGTTCACATCCAACGGGAAAACGGACTGCGCATGCGGTTCCGTGGCGGCCGGCCCCAACAGAATACGTTGCTACGCGACCATTTGCCGGAGCTGAAGGCCGAGTTGAAATGTATCTGGGGCGCGGAGGATATCTATTCGCGGTCGAATCGTGACGAACGGCTCAATATCATTCGAGCGACGCATCCCGATGTCGACAACCGGGTGATCGACGATGCGGGCCATTGGGTGATGTACGAGCAGGCCGACGCCTTCAATGCCATCCTTCTGGACATGCTCGGCGGTGCCGGACGCTAACGCAATTTTTGGGCGCTGCAACGCGGCCGCGCGCGGCTTGATGCGGATCAACGTATCCGCCGGTAGAAATTCCGATGCTGGAAACCGTTTGCGCAGAATCGAAAGCGGAGGAAGACAATGTCCAGCGCCATCGACCCTCTGTTGCTTTCCGCGGCGATTCTGATCGCGGCGGTGTGCGGCTGGAATTATTTGCAGATACAAATCCTGAATAAGAGATTGGCGGCGCTCGAAAAACAGCATTTGGCCCTGGTCGCGGATTTGGAGGAACGGCTCTATGAAACTGCGGCACGACAGTGACGCAGGGTACGAAAGGGCCGTGCGGCGCAGCGAATAACGCGATATCGATGCCGGCCCGCCACTTTTAATGTGCGAGGATTTGATCGAGGAACAGCTTCGTCCGCGCGTTCTCGGGTTGCGTGAAGAATTTGTCGGGCGTGTTCTGTTCGATGATCTCGCCGCCATCCATGAAGATCACCCGGTCGGCGACGCGGTTGGCGAACCCCATTTCATGGGTCACCACCAGCATGGTCATGCCCGTATCGGCCAGCTCGATCATGGTGTCGAGCACTTCCTTGATCATTTCCGGATCGAGCGCCGAGGTCGGTTCGTCGAACAGCATGATCTTCGGCTGCATGCACAAGGCCCGGGCGATCGCCACCCGTTGCTGCTGGCCACCCGAGAGCTGACCGGGATATTTCTCCGCCTGCTCCGGGATATGCACCCGTTCCAGGTACTGCATGGCAAGGGCGTCGGCATCCTTCTTCGGCATCTGCCGCACCCAGATCGGCGCCAGGGTGCAATTCTCCTGAACTGTCAGATGGGGAAACAGGTTGAACGATTGGAAGACCATGCCGACTTCGCTGCGAATCGCATC
>JAOTYV010000120.1 GCA_029861675.1 Alphaproteobacteria bacterium | reverse complement strand
CGTGGTGACACGTTAGCGCCGGTCCTCGATCCATTTGACCGGCCGGCGCAGCAGCTTGGCGGCCAGCGGGACGACGATTTCTTCTTGATAGAAGACGAATTTCGGACCGAACCCGCCGCCGACCGCTGGCGGCGCTATGCGCACCTGCCGTTCGCCGCAGCCGAGCAGCTCGACCAGGATGCCGTGGATGCGATGGGGCATCTGCGTGCCGTCCCAAACCGTCAGCAGGTCGTCCGCCGCGTCATACCGCGCGACGAGGCCGCGGCATTCGATCGCGTGCCCACCGCCCTTGTGGAGCCAGATTTTTTCCGTGACCACGTGGTCGGCGGAACGGAACGCCGCGTCCGCGTCGCCGAAGGATTGGGTGAACTCGGCGACCCGGTTGTCCGGGACGTCCGAGCGTACCGGCGGCGCGTCGGGCAGCAGGGCGGCGCGGGCGTCCGCCACCGCGGGCAGCGGTGCGTAGTCGACGACGATGTATTCGATGGCGTCCTCGGCGGTGTAGCGGTCGTCGGCGAGCACGACGGCAACCGGCTCGCCCACATGGCAAACCTCGTCCTTGGCGAGGATGAAGGGCTCGACCGTGTGCCGGATCGCCGCGCTCGGCATGGCGCAGGGGATGCGCTCGCTGGTCACATGGGGCGCCAGATCGGCGAAGGTAAAGACCGCGTGCACGCCGTCCATTGCCAGCGCTGCCGTGCTGTCGATGCCTGTGATTTTTGCATGCCCGTGCGGGCTGCGCAGGAAGCAGGCGTGCAGCAGATCCGGATACTCGATGTCGTCGGCGAAGATCGATTCGCCGCGCAACAGGGCCGGATCCTCGATCCGTTTGACGCGTTCGCCGAACATGCGCCGGTCAGACGACCGCGGTGGCGAAGGTGGTGGGCGCGAACAAATCTTCGAGCCGTTGTTCCGTGTCGGTCAGGCCCTGCTCGATCTGATAGCGCATCAGCGCGTGCAGCTCCTTCTCGTTCTCCGCGACGCCATAGGGCCAGAAATCCTCGCCGAGCACCGCGCGGGTCGCCGCCAATTCCGCGCCGACCCAGGGCAGCACGAGCGGCAGCGCGGTGATGCGTTCGAGATCGGCGACCGCCAGATCCTTGGCCTGCCGGAACGCCTTGTACAGATTGGCCGGCAGCCACGGATATTTCTCGACCAGGGATTTCTTCACGGCGACCATGTGCATCAACGGGTGCAGGCCGGATTTCTTGTAGTACGCCTGTTCGGCGGCGCGGTAGTCGGGGAACAGCCGGCCGACATTCGGCGCGCCATTCACGAAGCAGGATGGCGCGCGCGGCAGCATCAACGCGTCCAGTTCGCCGCTTTCCAGCATGCCGGCGAGGGTCTTGTCGTTCGGAATACGTTGCAGGTCGATGTCGGGCGGCAGGGTGATCGGCGCGCGTTCCTCGCGGCCCGGCGTCTCCTGTCCGCCGCTGCGCCAGTGAATGTCCGACGCCTCGATGCCGTGTTCGTCCTTCAGGAAGCCGCGTTGCCAGACGCAGGCGGTCATCTGGTATTCCGGCATGCCGACCAGCTTGCCCTTGAGGTCGGCGGGACCGTCGATCCCCCGGTCGGTGCGAATATAAAATCCCGAATGACGGAACGCGCGGGACAGGAAAACCGGAATTGCGGTATAGCCCGTCTTCCCCTTCGAGGCTTGCATGATGTAGCTGCTGAGCGACAACTCGCAGACATCGAATTCCTCGTACCGGATCGCGCGAAAGAACAGCTCTTCCGGCTCCATGGTCAGATAGGTGATGTCGCACCCATCGACCGGAACCCGTCCGTCCTTGATCGGGCGGGTGCGGTCGTAATCGCCCGCGGCGATCGTGATGGGAATGTTGGACATGGTGCGCTCCGGCGTTCGACGAATTCCGGGAACGGTAGTGCGCGGGCGCGGGATTGTCATCCCTTCCGCTGTAAGGTTTTAGAGCGCGCGGTCCAGCGCGGCGAAAAATCGATCTATGTCGCTGGCGTCGTTGAACACATGCGGGCTGACCCGGAGCGAGTCGCCGCGCTGACTGACATAGACATTGTCGGCGGCGAGGCGCTCGATGATGTCCGCCGGCCAGGCCTCCGGGCGGCGCAGGCCGATGATGTGGCTCACCCGGTGCGCCGCGGGCGGTACGCTGAAACCGCGCCCCGTTGCGCCGTCGGCGATCTTGTCGGTCAGGTGTTTCACCGTCGCGGCGATAGTCTCCGGGCCCCAATCGAGCAGTTGTTCGAGGGCGGCGAGCGCCATCTTGAGATTGATCGGGTTGTTGCGCTCGCCCATGTCGTAGCGCCGCGCGCCGCGTGCCTTTCCATCGGTTTGGCTAGACGGCGCCTCCATCGCCGAGACCGCCCATTCGTGCCATTCGATGGGCTGGCCCTGCTGGCGGTGCGGGGCGGCGTACAGGAAACCCAGCGTGTAGGGGCAGAGCAGCCATTTGTAGGCGGAGCTGACGAGGAAATCCGGTTGCAGCGCCGCCACGTCGAGCGGCATGGCGCCGGCCGCCTGGGTCGCGTCGATGACGAAGGCGCTGCCCACGTCGCGGCAGCGCGCGCCGACCGCGTTCAGATCGATCGCACCGCCGTCGGTCCAGTGGCAGGGCGGTGCGGAGACGATGGCGGTGTCTTCGCCGATTGCCGCCAGCACCGCATCGGTCCAATCGCCGTCAGCCGGCCGGCTTACCGTCACCAACTCGGCGCCCGATTGTTCGGCGAGGTGCCGCCAGGCGTAATAGTCGGACGGGAACTGATCCTGGGTGACGACGATGTTCCGGCCACGGTCGATTGGCAGGTTTGCCGCGGCGACAGCGACGCCGTAGCTGGTCGCCGGGATGATTGCGATGTCGTCCCCGGTCGCGCCGATCAGCCGGGCGAACAGATCGCGCGCGGTTTCCGCGTCGGCCGCCGCTTGCGTGCGGAAATCGGTCCAGGGGTGCGCCTTGAGCGAGACGCCGGTTTCGCCGGCGCGGCACACCGCGTTCAGCAGCGGCGATTGCTGCGCGCAGTTGAGGTAGCTGAGCCCATCCGGAATATCGAACAGGTTACGCTGGTTCGAGATCGTCATCGTATTGAGCGGCGCCTTACCACTCGTTACGCAATTCCCGGAGCTTCAGGAACACCGTCTTGGCGTCCGGCTTCTCCGGCATATCGCTGAAAGCCTCCTGCAGCTTGCGGATGACGGTCGGGCTGTGCAGCCGGAAAAAGGTGTTGATTTCCTTTTCAATCGCCATGGTCGACACCATCGCGTCGTCGGTATTTTGCCCGTCCACGGATTTCAGCAGCTCGGCGGCGCGGACGTTGTCCGGCTCCCGGTCGAGCGTAAATTGCAGGTTGTTCGCGATGTAGTCGTGGCCGGGATAGATCAAGGTGTGCTCCGGCAGTTTGGCGAGCTGATTGGCAAAGGTTTCGTACATCGCTTCCGGATGGCCGCCATTGTGACAATTGCCGGCGCCGGCGTTGAACATCGTGTCGCCGCAGAACAGGGCCGGCGTGTCGGTGCGCGACAGCAGGCAGATATGGCTCATGGTGTGGCCGGGCGTGTCGAGGCATTCGAGCTCGACGGTCTGACCGACGCGGATGACGTCGCCGCTCCCCAGGCCCACATCCATATTGGGGATTTTATCGCTGGCGCCCGCATGGGCCAGGATCTTTGCGCCGGTCGCCGCCACCATCGGGCCGTTGCCGCCGATATGGTCGCCATGGTGATGGGTGTTGAGAATTTGCGTCACCTCCCATCCCCGTTCCTTCGCTTGCGCCAGGCATTTCTGATGGTCCAGCGGGTCGATCGCCAGGGCTTCGCCGGTCTCCGGGCAAGCGATCAGGTAATTGAAATTTCGGTAGGCATTGTCGGTCCAGATCTGTTCGACGATCATTCCAAGCTCCGGTGTCCATGCTGATGTGTCACTGCGCGCCGCTATTTCGAACGCCGTGGATAGTCTATCACACAATATGGTGCGGGTGACGCTGCTTATGCGGGTGACGCTGCTTAATAGACGCTCGAGCGCAATTTGCACCCATCGAAGCAATCTCACTAGAATGAGACGCAACCGCAATCAGTGCCGATCTCATATTCGGAGTTCCGACCACAACGACAGAAAAAAAGCGATATGGCGGAAGTAACCACCAATTCGGGGCGCACGGTTCGAGTAATTGCCATCACGATGAAATCCATCGGGTTTTATGTGTGGCAACGAAGATGGTTTTTCATCGCCATGGGGGTCGGCGCGATCATGATGGCGCTGCCCCCGCCGGACGGTCTTTCGCAAAAGGGCATGACCGTGCTGACCATGTCGGTGGTGGCGACGATCCTGTTCGTGACCGAGCCGGTGCCGTTGCCGACGGTGGCGCTGCTCATCGTCGTCGGGCAGGTCATTTTACTCGGTCTCGATTCTACCAGCGTCGCGACCAGCCTGATGAACGACTCCGTGCTGTTCATCATGGGGTCCCTGATGCTGGCGGTCGCCGTGGTCAAGCAAAAGCTCGACAAGCGGCTCGCCTTTTTCATCGTCCGCATGACCGGCACGAAAACATCGCGCATTTGTATCGGCATTTCGGCGGTCAGCGGTATCCTCGCTTCCTTTATCGGCGAGCATACGGTGGCGGCAATGATGCTGCCGGTGGGCCTGACGCTGATAACCCTGACGTCGGACGACCCGCGGCAGGTGCGCCGGCTGGCGGCGGTGATTCTGTTTTCCATCAGCTATGGGTGTTCCATCGCGGGCATCGGCACACCGTCGGGCGGTGCGCGAAACGCCATCATGATCGGGTATTGGCGCGAGTTTTTTTACGATCCCGCGAACCCGGATACCTACAAATTCCTGATCGATTACGTGACCTGGATGGCATACGCCTATCCCATGTTCCTGCTGCAACTGCCTTTCGTCACCTTGATTTTGCTGCATACTTTCCGACCGGAGCATCGCGACCTGTCGCGTGCGGTGGTGAAGCTGCGCGCACAAATTCAGGAAGAAGGCGGGATGACGACCCGGGGGTGGGCGACCATCGTGTTGTTCTTCCTGGTCCTGCTTGGATGGATATTCGGTTCGGATGCCTTGGGGCTCGGCACGATCGCGGTGCTCGGGGCGGCGGCCTTCCTGGTGGCCGGTCTGGTCAACTGGGAAGACATGAATTCCGGCGTCAACTGGGGCGTCGTGCTGTTGTACGCGGCGGTCATCTCGCTCGGGGTGCAGATGAAGGAGACCGGCGCCGCGAAATGGGTGGCCGAAGGCTTTATCGCCATGCTTTCGCCGTTCGGCGCCGATCAGGGTATTGGATTATGGGTGGCGGTGTCCGCGCTCACGACGGCGGTCACCAACACCATGTCGAATGGCGCGGCGGTGGCGGTGCTCGGACCCTTGGTTCTGAACCTCGCCGATATCGCGGGCGAAAGCCCGTTGCTGATTGGATTTATCACCGCGGTGTCCTCGGCTTTCGCCTATTTGACGGTTGTCGGAACACCCGCATGCACTATTGTTTATGCATCAGGGTACCTCAAGACGTCCGATTTCCTGGTTGTTGGATGGCGGATGGTTTTGATGTCCACTGCCATACTGCTTGTGGCGGCATCTGTGTATTGGCCCTTGCTTGGGACGTAGGACCGGTCGGAGGGAACATGGCCGATCAGGCTAGCGAGCGGAAATTCCGAATTCTCGTCTGTATTGACGGCACCGAAGAGTCGTATCGGGGCGCGTCGTTCGCGGCGGAATTCGGCCCGGAACACGATATCTGCCTGTGTTATGTGCGGCCGATGGACCACGGCCTGCGCAGTGGCGGCCTGAATGTCCGCATCGCCCGGGAAAACATGTTGAATTGGGGTTTGGAACTTCCCGGTATTACGTACTTGAAGAAGGGCCGCGACGTGCTCATCGCCCATGGCGCGATGGGGGATGACTGGAAGGAAGAGGCAACCCACGTCGACGTGGAAGGCGACCCTCTCGGCGACAACAAGATCGAATATACCGACAAAACCGGCAAGAAGATCATCCTAAAGCTCAAGGTCGCTTTCAATGTGCCCAGCGGTATCCTGGAGCAAACCGAGGTCGCGCATTACGATCTGATCATTCTTGGCGCGTCGGAGCGGTGGCGGCGGGGCAAGACCAAGTCCTTCTGGGATCCGGCGGTCGCGGAAAAAGTCGTCGACCATGCACCGTGTTCCGTACTGGTCGCGCGCGAACTGGATGCGGTCCGGGGCCATCTTATTTGTTCGGATGGGTCGGAGCACGCAAACGCGGCGATCGAGCGGAACTTGTTCCTTGCCAGCCACGGCAATGCGCCGGTGTCGATCCTGGCGGTCTCTCCGGACGTTGAAGGCGAGGCGGCAGCGGCGGGACATCTCGCCAAGCTGAAATCCATTTTTGACGCCAAGCGGATTACCATCAAAAACAGCTACACGCGGATTGGCGATCCGGTGGAGCAAATTCTGGAAGTCGGCGCCGATTATTCCGTAATCGTAGTGGCCGAATCCGGGAAGACGCCCTGGGCGCGATTCTTCAGCAGTAGCGTATCCCAGGATATCATGCAGACCGCCCCCAATTCGGTCATGATCGTTCGCTGACGGTCTATTTGAAGCGTTGCTCGCGATAGAAGATATAGAGGCCGCTGCCGATCAGGGGCACGGTGCCGCCGATGATCCATGCATCCGGCAGTTGGTTCCAAATCAAGAAACCGAACAGGGTCGCCCAAAGAAGCATTGAATATTTGAACGGCGCAACGATTGGCGCTTGGGCATTCCGATAGGATTCGATAATCAGAAAATGGGCGCTGCCGTTGACGAAACCGTTCAGCGCGAAGAGCGCCGTGGATTGCAGAGTGAGCGCCTGCCACCCGAAGGGGGCGGTAAAGAGCCCGACGATGATCACCATCGACGATGAAAAAAGCAGGATGGAGATCGATGTTTGGTCCCGGCTGAGGTGGCGGGTGGCAATATCGCGCAATGCGGACGAGAGGGCCGCGGCGACCGGGATCAGTCCGAGGTAGTGAAACCCCGCGCCGGTGGGCCGGAGCATGACGAGCACGCCGGCAAATCCGACCAGAATCGCCGTCCAGCGGCGCCATCCGACGTGCTCTTTCAGCAGGAACGGGGAGAGGGCGGCGATGAATATGGGACCTACGAATCCGATCGCATGCACGTCGGCCAACGGCAGCAGGCTGACGCTGGTGACGAACAGGGCGGCCGCTAGGACGTGAAACCCGCCCCGCAGGAATTGCCCGCCCCAATTGCCGATGCGCAAATCGGCGAACCGTCCGCTGCGCCAAACCACGAAGAGAATGGGGACCAATACGAAGACATTTCGCAGGCACATGATTTGCCCGACCGGATAGGTCTGGCTCAACCATTTCGACACGGCGTCGCTCATCATCAGGAACGCGCAGCCGAGAATCATCAGCCCGATACCCCGGGCGGGCTTGTTTGTTCGTTCCGATATGCTTGTCACACCATGTCGAGTCCGTCGTTTCGCGCAAACATGCGCCCGACCGTCGCGCTGCTGTCGTCTCGATGCAGGGGATGGTTGATTGCGGCTGCCGGGACTTGGATTTAGTCTTAGGTGACCCTTGGATGGGGCCGGTAAGCAACAGCATCATACTGGAAAACAGAATATGGCAAGCGATTCATTGGCTGTCGAACGCCCGCAAACCGATTTTGAAGCGGCCCGCGCCTTGTTTCCCGGCGCCGCCGGCACGGTGTACATGAATGTCGCGGCGCGGGGGCTGCTGTCGCGTCCGGCGCGGGAAGCGATGGACGGTCACCTCGACCGGTTGTCCGCGGGAAGCGCCGACAAGCCGGAGATGTTCGCGACGATCGAGCGTGTACGCGAGAAGTTCGCACGGCTGATCAACGCGCACAGCGACGAGATCGCGTATACGAAGAATGTTTCGGATGGATTAAACGCCATCGCATCGGCGCTGCCCTGGCAGGCGGGCGACAATATGGTGCTGTGCCGCGACCTCGAGCATCCCAACAACATTTATCCCTGGCTCAACCAGCATGCGCGCAACGACGTGACCGTTCGGTCGGTGCCGGAGCGGGCGGGCCATATCGATGTCGACGCGATCATCGCGGCGATCGACGACCGGACGCGCTTGGTCACCGCATCCACCGTGACATTCGCGCCGGGGTTTCGCGCCGATATCGGCCGTCTCGGGCGTGCGTGCCGCGAACGCGATGTGTTTCTCCTGGTCGATGGTGTGCAGTCGGTGGGCGTGGTCGATACGGATGTGCAGGAATTGCAGATCGACGGCATGGCGGTATCGACGCAGAAATGCCTGCTGGGTCTGTACGGTCTCGGTTTTCTATATTGCCGCCGCGATTGGGCCGCACGCCTGACGCCGGCGTCGCTGGCGCGGTTCAGCATCGACCTTGGCGAAGACGTGCACGAGGCGACGATGGGCGACGAAGGGTATGACCTGATGCCGGGCGCTCGCCGGTTCGATGTGGGCAATTACAACTATCCGGCGGCGGTCGCGGTCGAACCGTCGCTCGATCTGTTCCTGGAAATCGGGCCGGCGCGGATCGAGCAATATGTGTGCGGGCTGGCGCAACGGTTCGCGGGCGGCCTGCATCAGCTCGGCCTCCCGGTCTCGGGCGGCCCGCCGGGGCCGCATCTGGCGCATACGGTGACGGTTGGGAGTTTCGCGGCCAATCAGAACGATGCGATGGACGACGCGGCGCTCGAATCGCTATTCGCCCATCTCACCGACAATGGCGTCGTCCTGTCGATCCGCCGCGGCATGCTGCGATTCGCGCTGCATCTCTACAACAACGAAGCCGATGTCGACCGCGTGCTCGATCTTACCCGAAGCTGGCTGGCGGACCGGTAAGGTGCGCTACCGCGCGCTGCCCGAATAGGGCGATACGTCGCGGGCGTCCTGCAGCAGGTGCAGCATGGCGGGGCCGTCGACCGCCATCACCTCCTCCAGCGCGCCGGCGAATTCCTCGGTCTTGGCGACTTTCCAGCTCGGCATGCCGAAACCGCGGCCGAGCGCCGCGAAGTCCGGACTTTGCAGCCGCGTACCGAAATCCCACCCGTCGAAGCGTTTGTTCTGGTGCACCAGGATCGAGCCCCAGCAACTGTTGTCGCAGACGATGATCTTGACCGGCAGCTTTTCCTGAACGATCACCGCGCATTCATTGCCGGTCATCAGGAACCCGCCATCGCCGACCCACACAAAGACCGGGGCGTCGGGGTTGGCGACCTGGGCGCCGATGCCGCCGGGCACGCCGTATCCCATCGCGCCGCTGACCGGTGAAAGCTCCGTGTCCGGGCTGTTGAAACGGTAGTATCGGGTAATCCAGCGGCCGAAGGTGCCGGCGTCCGACACCATGATCGAATTCTTCGGGACCGCCGCATTGAACTGGCTGATCACCTTGGCCATGTCGATATCGCCCTGGACCTCGATCTCGCCGGGCTTGGCGAAGTCCACCTCGGCCTTGTGCACCGTGTCGCGCCACGCCAGGCGTTCCTTCGGCGGTTTTTGGGACAGCGCGGACGCGATCGCCCGCATCGCCGGTACCGAGTGCGAACCGAGCGCCGCATCCGCCGACCATTGCGAAAAGGCCGACGGGTCGGGATAGATCATGACCAGTTTCTGGTCGGGGCGCGGCATCACGTAGCCATCGGTGGTGACGCTGTCGAGGCGGCTGCCAACCGCAATGATCAGGTCGGCTTCTTCGATGGCTTTTTCCTGAAAGGGCAGGCGATTGATCGACAAGTGGCCGAAATGGCCGGCGTGATCGGCGCGGATCGCGTCCTGTTGCCGATAGGCGGTGAGCACGCCGGCGCCGGTCGCATCGGCGAATTTTTCGAGTTCCTTCGACGCGCCCTCGAAACCGATCATTTCGCCGGCGATGATGATCGGGTGTTTCGCGGCGTCGATCAGTTTTGCGGCCGCTTGCACCGCGTCCGGATCTGCGCCCAAGCGTACCGGCGCCGGCGCTTTCGAGATGGGCGGCTCGCCCGTATCGCCGTCGAGAATGTCCATGGAGATCGAGACCACCACCGGCCCGGGCCGCCCACTGACCGACAAATCCAGGGCGCGGCCGACCACGTCGGCGAGTTCGTTGAAGGAATTGACGTCGAACACGGCCTTGGCGACCGGCGCGAACATCAGGTGGTAGTTCACTTCCTGGAACGATTCGCGGCCTTTGATCGCGCGGGGAATGTTGGTGATGAACAGCACCAGCGGACGGGACGCCTGCATCGCGGTGTGAATGCCGATCGTGGCGTTGGAGGCGCCCGGCGCGCGGCTGCAGATGACGCAGGCGGGTTTCTTGCGAATGGCGGAATAGGCATCCGCCGCAAAGCCGGCGGAGGATTCAAGGCGGGTCGCCACGGAGCGGATTTTGTTCTGATTGCGGCTCAGCGCCTCCAGAATTGTTGTGTTGGTGCCGCCAGGCACGAAAAATACCGTGTCCACATCCCGCGACAGCATGGTTTCGACCACGACTTCGCCACCGTTCATTGCGCATTCTCCCTGAAAGGATATTAATTGTTCGTTGCGAGTAGGCTGGATGCATATCGCCATCCTGACGGGACGGCGCGCTATGTTAGTGTCGCTATCATTGTTACCGAAAAACCGAACCGAGCACAAAGATGATCAATGAAGAGGCGGGCGCCGGGGGCGAAGTTGGCACTGGCAATGCCGCGGGCGGCATCGGTCAACCGGTGCCCCGGCGCGAGGATCATGCCTTGCTGTCCGGGCGCGGCCGGTACATCGATGATTTGAATTTGCCGGATCAACTGCACGCTAGCTTTCTTCGATCGCCGCATGGTCATGCGCGCATCCGGAAGATCGATACCGGGGCGGCGATGTCCGCTACCGGCGTCGCGGCGGTCCTGACCGGGGACGATCTCGCCGCCGACGGCGCGGGGCTTCTCCAGGCGCCGCCGTCGCCGCTCAATCGCGACGGGTCGCCGATCCGCAATCCCGCGCAGCGGGCGATTACGTCGGACAAGGCGCGGCATGTCGGCGATGCGGTGGCGATGGTATTGGCCGATACGCCGGAGAACGCCTTGGCGGCGGCGGATCTCGTCGAAGTGGATTACGAAATCCTGCCCAGTGTCACCGCTGCGACCGATGCATTGCGGCCTGACGCGCCCCATGTTTGGGAAGAGTTTTCGTCCAATGTCGCGTTGGATTGGGAAACCGGCGACCGGGACGCGGTCGATGCGGCCTTTGCCGCGGCGCGGCATATCGTCCGGTTGGATCTCGTGAACAACCGCATAGTGGTGGCGGCGCTCGAGCCGCGCGGCGCGCTGGCGGAATACGATCCCGCATTGGACCGTTATACCTTGTACACACCGACCGGCGGCGGCACGCAGATCCAGATGGGTCTGGCAAACAAGGGATTGAATGTATCGCCGGCGGCCATCCGCGTGGTCACCCCGGATGTCGGCGGCGGTTTCGGCATCAAGAACGATATCTATCCGGAGCAGATCGCCGTCTGCTGGGCGGCGCGCCGTGTCGGCCGTCCTGTCAAATGGTATCCAGACCGCGCTGACAGTTTCATGACGGACCGGCATGCCCGCGATCACGTGATGGAGGCGGCGCTGGCGCTGGATGAAAACCACCGTTTCCTCGCGCTCCGCTGTCGGACCGTCTCCAATATGGGCGGCTATCTCACCGCGGCCGCGCCGATCATTCCGACCGGCGGCGGAACCCGCATGTTGACCAATGTGTACCGCATCGCCGCGGTGCACGCGGAGACTCAATGCGTCTTCACCAACACGACCCCGATCGCGGCATTTCGGGGCGCCGGCAAGCCGGAATTTTGTTACATGGTGGAACGGCTGGTCGATGCCGCGGCGCGCGAATTGGAGATGGATCCGGCGGAACTGCGGCGGATCAATCTGGTACGGCCGGAGGACATGCCCTATCGCACGCCGACCGGGCTGGTCTACGACAGCGGCGATTTTCAGCAAAACATGGACGAGGCCTTGCGGCTCGCCGGGCGGGACGGACTTCCGGGCCGCCGTGCGGCGGCGGCGGCACGCGGCAAACGGCTCGGGTTCGGATTCTCGGTCTACACGGAGCCGGATGGATTCAAGGACGGCCGGGTCGGGATGCAATTCGATCCGGGCGGCGGCCTGACCCTGACCATGACCGGCCAGTCGAACGGTCAGGGCCATGAGACAACCTTCGCGCAGGTCGCGGCGAGCCAGCTTGGCCTCGACCTCGACGGAATTCGGGTGGTCCAGGGAGACACGGACAGGGTCGGCATCGGCACCGGCACGGGCGGATCCCGGACCGCGACGATCGCCGGCACGGCAATTTATCTCGCCTCGGGGAAACTGATCGAGAAGGGCCGGCAAATTGCCGCGCATCTGCTGGAAGCGAGCGCCGACGATATCGTCTTCGAGGGCGGGCAATTCGCCGTCGCGGGCACCGATCGGACGGTTGCGATCACGGCGGTGGCGGCGGCCGCGTTCGATCAGAGCAAATTGCCCGAAGGGATGGAACTCGGCTACGACGCAAACAGCCACTATGCCGCGAAAGATTACAGCTACCCCTGCGGCTGTCA
>JAOTYV010000119.1 GCA_029861675.1 Alphaproteobacteria bacterium | reverse complement strand
CCTGCGGATCCGACCCCGCATAGTCGATATCGATGGTCTCCCCATCGACGGTGAGCGTCATCTCCACCCGGATCGGCGCATCGGCAACGCCGTCCGTCATCAGCGAACTGTTGTAAACGCCGTCCGGCAGATCGCGAATGGCGGCGCGCATCGCCCGCTCGCACCGGCCCTGCATCTCGCCCGCCAGCGGACCGAGTTCCGTCAGCTCATAGTGCTCCATCAGTTTGACCAGACGCGCTTCCATGAGATCGAGCGCCACCACCTGCGCCCAGAGATCTCCCATCGTCTGGTCCGGTGTGCGGACATTCTTGCGCAGGAGTTTTTCCAGCGTCGTGTCGACTTCGCCCCGCGCCATGAATTTCATGATCGGGATCTGAAACCCTTCCTCGAAAACCTCGCGCGGTTCCGGCGAACGGATCTTGCCGCCAATGTCGGGGGCATGCGCCGTACTCGCCGCGAATCCGATCAGCCGGTCGTTGAAAAAGATCGGCTTGGCGAGCGAGATATCCGGCAGATGGCCGGTTCCCTGAAAAATATCGTTGGTGATGAGGACGTCGCCCGGCGCCAGATCGTCTGCCGGATATTCCGCAATGAAATGCTTTACCGTCGCCGGCAGCGTGCCGATAAACGACGGAATGCTTTCGGTCGCCTGCACCAGCGACTCACCGTGTTCGTCGGTGAGAATACAGGAGAAATCGTATGATTCCCGCACCAGCGTCGAAAACGACGTGCGCACCAGCGCCGCCGCCGCTTCATCCACCGCGGAAATCAACCGCCGCCAGATGATTTCCAGCGTGACGGAATCGAATAGGGTTTGGTCATCGGTCATCGGTTCATCCTTCGTCTTCCGGCAATGTGATGACCAAATTGCCGGACGGCTCCGCAACGCAAGCAGCGCCGGGGCCGACAATCAATGTCGATTCATTTTCCTCGAACACCGCGGGCCCGTCGATTCGGCTGCCGGGCCGGATATGGTAGCGATCGAACACCGGCGTATCGACGAAACCGCCGGACTCCTGAAAATAGACCATCCTGCTTCCCTTGCTTGGATCGGCGGCGCCGCCGCCACCGGCGGCAAGCTCGATTCCCGCGCCCTCGACCGGCGCCGAGAGGGAGACCCGCAGATTGACCATCTGAATGGCGACGCCGGGCCTGATCCGCGTGAACAATTGGCGATACCGGTCTTCATACCGGTGTACGATCTCACCCTGCGATTCCGCCGTGAACGGGCCCGATGGCAGATCGACGACGATCTCCGACCCCTGCCCCTGGTAGCGCATATCCGCCAGGCGCCGCACCTGCAGTTGGCTCAGATCCGCGCCGGTCTCCTGCAGCACCCGGGTCGCGTCTTCTTCAAGCGCTGCAAACGCCGCCTCGAAGCGTGGCCAATCGAGCGCATCCAGGCGGCACACCATGGACACCGCGCGGTCGATCCGCGCCGGCGCCATGAGCAGGCCAACGGTCGATCCCACCCCCGCGGCGGACGGGCAGATCAGCCGCCGCAGATTGAGTTTGCGCGCAACATTATACGCATGGACCGGACCGGCCCCGCCGGTGGCAAGCAGCGCATAATCGCGCGGATCCTTGCCGCGCTGGGTAATTTGGACGCGCGCGGCGCTCGCCATGTTCTCGTTGACCACGTCGTGAATGCCCCAGGCGACCTCGACACTGCCGAGACCGCTGGCGTCCATCAGCGGCTGCATCGCGCGCTCCGCGGCGGCGCGGTCGATCCGCATCGCACCGCCGAGAAAAAAATCCGCGTTGAGATAGCCCAGCAGCAGGTCGGCGTCGGTCACGGTCGCGGAGTCGCCGCCCTTCGCGTAACAGGCGGGCCCCGGAACCGCGCCGGAACTTTGCGGGCCGACCTTAAGCAGGTCCAACTCGTCGATATGCGCAATCGATCCGCCGCCCGCACCGATTTCGATCAGCTCGATCGTTGAAATCTTGATCGGCAAGCCGCTGCCCTCGTTGAACCGCTTGGTCCGCGCCGCCTCGAAGCTGTAAGCGGTCGAAGGCTCGCCGCCATCGATCAAGCTTACCTTTGCGGTGGTTCCACCCATGTCGAAAGCAAGCACTTCGCTGATCGAATCTTGCGCGCCGAAATAGGCGCCCGCCAACGCGCCGGCGGCCGGCCCGGATTCGAGCAGGCGCACCGGATTGCGCTTCGCCTCGTCCACATGGGTCAGACCGCCATTCGACAGCATCAGAAAGAACGGGCCGGGAATACCAAGGTCGCGGATCTGATGGGCCAGCCCGTCGAGATACCGCTCGGCAAGCGGGCGCACATAGGCGTTCGCGACCGTCGTCGAGCTGCGCTCGTATTCGCGGATTTCGGGCGCCACGTCACAGGACAGGGAAACGGAGAGATGCGGGTAATCGCGCGCAAGCAACCGGGCGGCGATGCGTTCATGCGCCGGATTGGCGTAGGCGTGCAGGAAGGTGACCGCAACGGACTCCACGCCGGTGGCGGAGATTTCCTCAAGCACGCGGGCGAGCGCCGATTCGTCCAGCGGGATTTCCACCGCGCCGGTTTCGGCGAGCCGTTCGGGAACCTCGCGGCGCAGCCGCCGCGGCACCAGCGGCACCGGCATTTCGATAAACAGGTCGTACAACTCGAACTTGCGCTCTCGGCCGATCTCCAGGACGTCGCGAAACCCCTCCGTGGTGATCAACGCAGTCTTCGCGCCCTTGCGTTCGATCAAGGCGTTCGTAAACAGCGTCGTCGCATGCACCACGCGGGCGATGTCGGAAGGCGCGATTCCCGCCGTCTCGATCAGCCGCTTCGCGCCGGTGATGACTCCACGGGTCGGATCGTCCGGCGTCGTCGGTTCTTTCCAAATGACATGTCGGGCGGTCGCCGGGTCATAGACGACGATATCGGTGAAGGTGCCGCCGATGTCGATGCCCAACGAAAGATTACCCATTGCGATTTTTCCTCGGCCGGTTGATCCGGCGCGGCAATTTCCACGGACATCCACAATTGCGCTGCATGCCGGTGTTGGACGGACGGTCCCCCAGATAATCAAGAATACGCACCGCCGACAAGGCCACCCGTTTACCGCCTGGATCTTGCCCGGGCGCACCATCCCGCGACACCGGGAACGGGCGTCGAGACGCCGGTGCTATTGTGCGTGCGCAACATTTACGGTTGAATTCCATAAGTCTGGATACTCTGCGGCAAGTGGGGGCACATAACAGAGGAAGCGATCATGAATCCTGCGAAGTTCATTCTCGGCGCTGCCGCCGCGGTGGCAACCGTCGCGATACCGCTGTCACCGGCACTGGCCGGCGGCGGCAAAAAGCCGAAACAAGTTACGATCAGCGTCGGCAATCCCGGAACACCCTGGAGTGTCGTCGGCGCCACCATCAGCCAGATCATGGCGAAGAACGGAGTCAAATCGAACACCGAACTCGGTGGCGGCCTGTCCAATGTGGTGACGGTCTCCAACAACCGCACCAATACCGGCTTCACCATGGCCGCCGTCCTGCCGATGGCGCGCGAAGGCGCCAAGCCGTTCCCGAAGAAAATTACGAATGTCCGGGCGATCGGCTCCTTCATGACCAACGCGGTGCACGTCATGGTGCGCGATGGCGCCGGGGTGAAGAAGTTTACCGACCTCAAGGGAAAATCCTTCGCGACCCAGCCGGTCGGCAACGTCACGACGCTTGCCTTCCAGATCCTCCTGGGGGCGCACGGGCTCTCGGAAAAGGATCTAAAGATATCGCGCGGTGGACAGAATTTCGGCGCGAATCAACTCAAAGACCGCAAGGTTGTCGGCTTTACCGCGACCACCGGCTATCCGTCCGCCGCGTTCCTCGATGCAGCCCAAACCATCGATACGACGTTTCTCGGCATCGATGACGCCGCGTTGAAAAAAGTCCAAAAGGCCAATTCGGGGTTCGTCCGCCACCAATTGCCCGCCAATCTGTACCGGGGCCAAACCAAGCCGGTCCCGACCATGGCGACACAGTCGATGTTGATCACCAATACCACCGTGACCGACGACGAGGCGTATTTCATCACCAAGACGATTGTCGAGAATCTGAACACGATCAAAAAAGTGCATGCGTCCGTCAAGCATGTGACGCCGGAATTCATGGCTCACCCGCCGGCGATCGAACTGCATCCAGGCGCCGCCCGCTATTACAAGGAAAAGGGTTATTTGAAATAGCCCCGTCAATCGGCAGGGCCACGGCCGGCCCTGCCGTTTCCTTTAGGGTCGGGAGGTGGCGCCCTGCCGCTCGGCCGATTGAGAGCGACCGGCGATGAGCGCAGTAATTGAGCGTCTGAAACGATTCAGCTTCCGCGATTTTGTCGCTTTGGTCGCCTTCGCCATGTCGACCTATCACCTGGTCGTCGGATATCTCGGCGAACCGGTCGCCGAGGTACACCGCCCGATCCATGTGCTGCTGGCCTTGCTGATCCTGTTCTGGAATTCCGAACGCAGCACGGACCCGTCGAAACGCCGACTGCAATTCACGTCAGACATCATCCTGTCGCTCATCTTGATCGCAGCCTGCGGCTACCTGTTCGTGAACGCCACCTATGTCAGCGAACGCATGATCTATGTAACGCCCCTGACAATGTGGGAAATGATCTGGGGCGTCGCGCTCATTTTGCTCATCCTCGAAGCCGCACGCCGGTCGGTCGGCATTGTCCTCGTCATCGTCGGCGGGGTCTTCCTGATCTACACGACACTCGGCCCCCATCTCGCGCCGCCGTTTTGGCACAACGGATACAGCGTGGAACAAACCATCGAGCACATGTACTTGACGACCTACGGCATCTGGACGACCCCGGTCGCGGTGACGGCGAGTTTCGTCTTCTTGTTCGTGCTCTTCGGATCGCTGCTGCTGTCGTCCGGCGCGGGGGATTTTTTCACCGACCTTGCCAAGGCGCTGACCGGACGGCAAATCGGCGGCCCCGCCAAGACCGCCGTCGTCAGCAGCGCCTTCATGGGCACCCTTTCCGGCAGTTCGGCGGCCAACGTCGTCACCACCGGCTCCTTCACCATTCCCGCGATGAAGCAGGCCGGATACCGCGGCCATTTCGCCGCCGGCGTGGAAGCCTGCGCGTCCTGCGGCGGACAGCTTACGCCGCCGATCATGGGATCCGCCGCCTTCATCATGATGGAATTCATCGGCATTTCGTACGTCGACGTAATGAAGGTGTCGATCATCCCGGCATTGCTCTATTTCATCGCCTGCTTCGGCATGGTCGATCTCGAAGCCCGCCGCGCCGGGCTGAAACCGGCCTTGCAGGCGGACCTGCCACGGGTTTGGGATGTCCTAAAGCGGCGCGGCTACCTTCTCCTGTCGATCTTCGCGCTGCTGTACTACCTGTTCGAAGGCTACACGCCATCGACCGCGGCATTCTGGTCGATCATATACCTCGCCTGTTTGGTGGTATTATTCGACGACGACGCCAGACGCCGGTGGATTTTCGCGCTGCTGCCGGTTGCCTGGCTCGCCTGGTACATGGTGCCCGGGTTCGATTTCACACCGGCGCTGTCCGGCGCACTGGTGACCGGCGCCGCGATCAACTTTGCGATCGACAGCGGCGTGCGGCGGCGCTTTCTGCGAATCGTCTGGAACGCCGCTGTCGAAGCGCCGAAGCTGATCGCCCCGGTGACCGTCGCCTGCGCAGTCGGCGGTATGATCATCGGGGTCATCTCGCTCACCGGGCTGGGCGAACGGATGAGCACGATCGTTCTCGAATTCGGCGGCGGATACCTTTTCCTGACGCTGTTCCTGACCATGGTGATGGCGGTGTTCCTGGGCATGGGCATGCCGACTTCCGGCGCCTATGTCGTGTTGGCGACGCTGCTGGTTCCGGCGCTCGAGACCATGCTGGTGCCGCATTACGGCAGCACGTTCGGTCTCCCGGCGGACGAGGCCAGCAAGATTGCGGTGGTCGCGGCGCATATGTTCATCATTTTCTGTGCGTCGAAATCGTCCCTGACGCCGCCGGTGGCGATTGCGTCCTACGCCGCGGCGGCGGTCGCCAACACCGATCCGTGGAAAACCAGTTTGACCGCGTTTCGAATCGGCCTGCCGATTTTCATCATCCCCTACATGTTCATTTACGGACCGCAACTCCTCGGCTACCTCGGCCCGGTGGAGATTGCCTTGGCCTCGCTGACCGCAACCGCAGGCGTCCTGATCTTGTCGGTGAGCTGTATTGGCTGGTTGCTGATCCCGCTGCATATGGTTGAGCGCGGCGTGGCTTGCATCGCCGCCCTGTTCCTGATGTTCTCCGGCTGGCGCACGGACTTGATCGGGTTTGGCCTCTTCGGCCTGTTGCTGGCTTTTGCCTATGTGCGCTATCGCCGGGCCCGCGCCCGCGGCGATACGCCGCGTTTCATCGGCGGCGACATGGTGGCGGACGATACCGGCGCGGCGGCGCTCCCCAGCGACCCACCGGGCGATTGAGACGGTGGGGTCGACAATAACGAAACAAGAAGCCGGATAGGACAGTCACCCCATGAACGGAGACACCCGACTTGCTGTGGATATCGGCGGCACTTTCACCGATGTGGTGCTCGAACACGACGGAACGCGGCGGAGCACAAAGGTGCTGACGACCACGGATGCGCCGGAAACGGGCGTATTGGAGGGCATCGACGCCATGCTCGCCCAATCAGGCGTTTCGCCCGGCGAGGTGCGGCTGGTCATTCACGGCACGACGCTCGCGACCAACGCGCTGATCGAGCGCAAGGGCGCGCGGACCGCGCTCGTCACCACCGACGGCTTTCGCGACTCCGTCGAAATCGCCTATGAGCACCGGTTCGAGCAGTACGACATTTACATGGAACGGCCGCAGCCGCTCGTGCCGCGGGTCCGCCGCCATGTCGTGCCCGAGCGGATCGCCGCCGACGGTTCGGTATTGCTGTCACTCGATGAAGCGGCGCTGGCCGCCCTCGTACCCTTGCTCGTGGAACAGCGGGTCGAGGCGCTCGCCGTCTGTTTCCTGCACAGCTACGTGAATTCGGACCATGAAAGACGCGCCTACGAGATTCTCTCGGCCGCGCTGCCGGACGTCGCGATCACTCTCTCATCCGAGGTCTGTCCGGAGATTCGCGAATACGACCGCATGTCGACGACGAGTGCGAACGCCTATGTTCAGCCGATGATTGCAAGCTACCTGCGCGGTTTGCGGTCGGGCCTGCAGGACAAGGGGGTCGCATGTCCGCTCCTCCTGATGATGTCGAGCGGCGGCATCACGACGGCGGAAACGGCGATGGCGTTCCCCATTCGTCTGGTTGAGTCCGGCCCGGCAGGCGGTGCAATTCTGGCGCAGAATATCGCCGCCGAAAACGGCATCGACAAGGTTCTGTCGTTCGATATGGGCGGCACGACCGCCAAAATCACGATCATCGATGACCAGCAGCCGCAGCTTTCACGGGCGTTCGAGGTGGCGCGGATGTACCGCTTCCTGAAGGGCAGCGGCCTGCCGCTGCGAATTCCCGTGATAGACATGGTCGAAATCGGCGCCGGCGGCGGATCCATCGCCATGGTCGACGAACTGCGGCGCATTACCGTCGGACCGGAAAGCGCCGGTTCCAATCCGGGGCCGGCCTGCTACGGGCGCGGCGGCGATGATCCCACCGTCACCGACGCCGATGTGGTGATCGGCAAGATCGACCCGGCCCGGTTTGCCGGCGGCAAGGTGCCGATCGAGCCCGCCCGCGCCGCGGCGGCGCTGGACCGCGTCGTCGGCGGGCCGCTCGACATGACCACCGAGATCGCCGCCGCGGGCGTCTCGGAAATCGTCACCGAGAACATGGCAAACGCCGCCCGCGTGCATGCGATCGAGAACGGCAAGGACACCGCCGACCGCACGCTGATCGCATTCGGCGGCGCGGCGCCGCTTCACGCCACCCGGCTGGCCGGCAAACTCAGCATTTCGCAAATTATCATTCCCCAGGGCGCCGGCGTCGGTTCGGCGGTCGGCTTCTTGCGCGCGCCCATCGCCTACGAAGTCGTGCGAACGCGGTTCATGGCCCTGCCGCGGTTCGATGCCGGACTGCTCAACGATCTCTTCGCCGATATGCGCGCGGAAGCGGAGGCGGTTGTCCGTCTGGGCGCCGGCGAAAGGGAAGTCGAGTCGCTGACCGAAACCCGGACCGCGTTCATGCGATACCGCGGCCAGGGACATGAGATTGCGGTGGCCCTGCCGGTGCGCGCCTACGGAGACGACGACCGGGAAAAATTCGACGCGGCTTTCGACGCCGAATACCGCGAACTTTACAGCCGAACGATTCCAAATCTCGAAGTAGAAATCCTGACCTGGACATTGTCGCTCGGCACCGCCCGGCCCTTGCCCGCCGTGTGCGCTCCGGCGCGCGAAACCTACAGCCCGGACCCGGTGTCGCGCCGCCCTATCTTCGACCCGGACCGTGGCGAAGAAATCATGACGGCGATTTACCCGCGCGACGATCTGCATCCGGGCGCGACCATTGCCGGTCCGTCGGTGATCGTCGAGGATGAAACGTCCACGCTGGTCACCGACGGTTTCACCGCCACGATCAACACGCTCGGACAGATCGTCCTCACCAAACAGGAACAAGCGCAATGACCCAGGATCGCATGCGCGACATCCGCAACCAGGTCATGTGGACGCGGCTGCTGTCCGTCGTCGAGGAACAGGCGCAGACGCTGGTCCGGACCGCGTTCAGCACCTCGACCCGCGAGGCGGGCGACGTTTCCGCCGGCGTGTTCGACCTCGAAGGACAAATGCTGGCCCAGGCCGTGACCGGCACGCCGGGACACATCAATTCCATGGCCCGGGCGGTCGTCCATTTCCTCAACGTGTTCCCGTCCGGGAGCATGCACGAAGGCGACGTCTACATCACCAACGACCCGTGGAAGGGAACCGGTCATCTGCACGACCTGACGATCGTCTCTCCGACTTTCAAGAACGGGAAGATGGTTGCTCTGTTTGCCTGCACCAGCCATGTCGTCGACATCGGCGGTATCGGGCTCGCCCCGGACGGCAAACAAATTTATCATGAAGGATTGTTCATCCCGATCATGCCGCTCGCGCGGGCCGGCGCGATGGATGAATGGCTGCTCACCCTGATCCGCGCCAATGTGCGCGAGCCGGTTCAGGTCGAGGGCGATATCTACGCCCTGGTGGCGTGCAATGAAACCGGGAGCCGCCGCCTCATCCGGATGATGGAGGAGTATGACCTCGATACATTGGATGACTTGGGCGCCCATATCATCCGGCACAGCCGTGATGCGATGGTGCAGGCGATCGACGCGCTGCCGAAAGGCCGCTGGCGCAGCGAGATGCGCATCGACGGCTACGACGCGCCCATCGACCTCTGCGCCGCGCTGACAATCGGCGACGGTGAAATTCTCGTCGATTTCGAGGGCAGCTCCGGCACCTCGAATTTCGGCATCAACTGTCCGATGTGCTACACCGAGGCCTATACGGCCTTCGGGGTCAAATGCGTGGTCGCGCCGAAAATTCCCAACAATGCCGGTACGCTCGACGCGATCAAGGTGACCGCGCCCGACAACACGATCGTCAATGCGCCGCATCCCTGCGCCGTGGTCGCGCGATCGACGATCGGCCACATGCTGCCCGACGTCGTGTTCGGGTGCCTGCACCAGGCACTGCCGGATCGCGTGCCGGCCGAAGGCACATCCAATTTGTGGAACCTGAAGCTCGGTGCGGGACATGGCATTACGGGTCAGGGCGCCGACGGTTCGACCGCCTTCATGGTCACCAGCTTCCATAGCGGCGGTGCGGGCGCGCGACCGTCGCTGGATGGCCTGTCGGCAACGCCGTTTCCCAGCGGTGTGCGCAATGTGCCCGTTGAGATTACCGAGGCAATTACGCCAATTGTCGTTTGGAAGAAGGATTACCGCTCCGATTCCGGCGGCGCCGGGGCGCAGCGCGGCGGGCTTGGCCAGACCATGGTTCTATCAAATCGGGAGAATGTCCCCTTTGGAATTTTCGCCAGCTTCGAGCGCGTGCATTTCCCCGCGCGCGGCCGCGACGGCGGCGGGTCGGGCGCAACCGGGCAAATTCGGCTCGAAACCGGCGCGGAATTGAAGAACAAGGGCTTTCAGATCATTCCCCGCGAAGACCAACTCATCGTGGAAATGCCCGGGGGCGGCGGGTACGGCAATCCCTTCGACCGGGACCCGAACAAAGTGTTGTCCGACGTAGTGAACGGATTGGTCAGCGCGGCCGCCGCCGAACGCGACTACGGCGTCGTCATCACCGATGGCGCCGTCGACGAGCAAAAGACCCGCGCCGTCCGCCAAAACGCATGAAGACGGACCGGCCGCGCCTGAGCCACCTGTCAGTCGCCCAATGGTCTATTCGGGCAGTTCGATTAGCAAATTGAGATACTGATCGACGCTCACCGCCGCGCCCGGCCCGACCACGGTGGTCGATTCGCGCTCCTCGATCACCGCGGGACCAGACAGCGTATCGCCCGGTTTCAGCGCGTAGCGGTCATAGACATCGCATGGCGCGAAGCCGGTTTCCGAAAAATAAACCTGCCGGCTGCCCTTGCGCGCTTCGCCGCTGCCGGCCGGCTGACCGCCGAAGTTGAGTTTGATATTGGGAACCGGCGCCGCCGCCGCAAGGCGCCAGCTCATCGCCTCGATCGGCACCTCTTCGACCGTCCGTTCGAAGAGGGTCCGGTAGGCGGTAAAGAATCCGTCGCGCAGCGCCGGCAGCGTTGACGCCTCCAGGTTTCCGGACGGCACGGGAACCGAAATTTCAAATCCCTGACCCACATGGCGCATGTCGGCGGTCCGTGTGAGCGTGATCTCCTCCGGCCGCGCACCGGCTTCCACCAGCAGCGCCCGAGCCTCTTCCTCCATTTCTCCGAACAACGTGTTGAGATGGTTCCAATCGAGCTGCTCGAGGCGGGATACGTAGCTCCGCACATAGTCGATCGCCGGCGCCGCGACGAGAAATCCGAGCGCCGAGGTCACGCCCGCGCCAAGCGGCACGATCAGCCGCCTGAGCTTGAGCAATTGCGCCAACCGATAGGCATGCACCGGACCGGCGCCGCCGAACGCGACCATGCCGTAGCGGCGCGGATCGCGGCCCTTTTCCGCGAGATGCATGCGGGTCGCCGCCGCCATGTTCTCGTTGACGATGTCATGGATTCCCACCGCCGCCTCGAGCGTCGACAGCCCAAGCGGGGCGGCGAGTTTTTCCGTGATCGCGCGCTCCACCGTCGCCATGTCGAGCCGCATCTCCCCGCCGAGAAAATAGTCGGGATTGAGATAGCCGAGATAGAGATCGGCATCGGTCACCGCCGGCTCCGTACCGCCCAACCCGTAGCACACCGGCCCCGGGTTGGAGCCCGCACTGCGCGGCCCGACCTTCAGCAGCCCCATGCCGTCGACCTGGGCAAGGCTGCCGCCGCCCGCGCCGATCTCGATCATGTCGACCACCGAGACCTTGAGCGGCAGCCCGGAGCCCTTGTGGAACCGGCGCACCCGGCCCGCCTCGAAATCATGCTTGCGGTCCGGCCGGCCGCCATCGATCAGGCACATCTTCGCCGTCGTGCCGCCCATATCGAAGGAGATCAGGTTGTTTTCACCGGTCAGGCCGCTGTAATAGGACGCCGCCATCGCACCCGCCGCCGGCCCGGATTCGATCAAGCGGATCGGAAACGCCTGGGCCGACCGGACCGTCGTGATACCGCCGCCCGACAGCATGACGTAGAGCGTGCCGGCAATGCCCATGTCGGCCAGCTTGCTCTCGACCCGCGCCAGATAATTGAGCATGCGCGGCTGCACATAGGCGTTGGCGCACGCGGTGCTGGCGCGTTCGTACTCGCGAATTTCCGGCGCCACATCGGATGAAATCGTTGCCGGCACGGCGCCGAATTCCTCGGCGAGGATTTTTTTCGCCTGGCGCTCGTGTTCCGGGTTGCGGTAGGCGTGCATGAAGCAGACGGCGATCGCCTCGACCTTGTCCTGCTCTACGAGGCCGCGGGCGGCGGTGCGAAACCCATCGGCGTCGAACGGCAGCAACACCGACCCGTCGGGGGCGATTCGTTCGGCGACGGTGCGCCGCAGATTGCGCGGCACCAGCGTCGGCGGCGCTTCGAGGAATAAATCATACAGGTCGTAGCGCGTCTCCTTGCCCATCTCGAGGGAATCGCGAAAACCGTCGCTCGCGATCAATCCGACCTTGGCGCCGGTGCGCTCGATGATGGTGTTGGTGACCAGCGTGGTGCCGTGCACGATGCTGTGCACCGTCTTGGCCCCGATCTCGGCTTCTCCCAACAGGCGGTCGATGCCTTCGGTAATCGCCACGCTGGGATCGTTCGCGGAGGTCAACCGCTTGCCGGTGTAGATCAGGTCGCGCGCTTCGTCGACGACCACGAAATCCGTGAAAGTCCCGCCCACATCAACGCCGATACGAATGCGGTGGTTCATTTGCCGTAGTCCCGATCCGCCGCTTCCGCCGAGACATAGCCGCTCTCCAGATCCTGGCGCAGCAAGTCCGGATCGCGACGGCCCGGCTCGCCGTACCCGC
>JAOTYV010000118.1 GCA_029861675.1 Alphaproteobacteria bacterium | reverse complement strand
ACACATTGATGGCCGCCTATTCCCGCATGAAGCTCTACGACATATCGCAGTTGCCGGTCGTCGAGAATGGCGACCTGGTCGGCATCATTCACGAATCGGATATCCTGCTCGCGGTTTATGACAATGAAGATCAATTTTCCCAACCGGTGAAGGACGCTATGACCAGCCGGCTCGAAACCGTGGATGCCACCGCATCCATTCAGGACTTGCTGCCGATCTTCGACCACGGTCACGTGGCGATCGTGAAGGACAAGGATCAATTCCTCGGTTTGATCACCCGTATCGACCTGTTGAATTATTTACGCCGGAGCGTCGCATGAGCACCCCCAAACGGCCGAACGAACCGCCCCGCGGCTTTTCTACCGACGCGGTGCACGCGGGACAAAGCCCGGACCCGGTCACGGGCGCGGTCTGGACCCCGATTTACACGTCGACCACCTATGTCCAGGACAGCCCCGGCGTCCACAAGGGATATGAATACAGCCGCAGCCATAACCCGACGCGCCAGGCTTTCGAACGCTGCATCGCCGCGCTGGAAGGCGGCTCCGCCGGTTACGCCTTCGCATCGGGCATGGCCGCGACATCGACCATCCTGGAATGCCTGGATACGGGCGCGCATATTGTCGCGAGCGACGACCTGTACGGCGGCACCTATCGCCTGTTCGAGCGGGTTCGCACGCGATCCTCGGGCCTCCGTTTCAGCTTCGTCGACATTTCCGACCGCCCGGCGCTGGAAGCGGCGATCACCCCGGAAACCCGCATGATCTGGGTCGAGACGCCGTCCAACCCGCTGCTCAAGCTGGTCGATCTCACGATGATCGCCGAGGTCGCGCGCGCACGCGGCATCCTGACCGTGGCGGACAACACTTTTGCCACCCCCTGGACGCAGCGGCCGCTCGACTTCGGTTTCGATCTGGTGGTGCATTCGGCGACCAAATACATCAATGGCCACTCCGATGTCGTCGCGGGTATCGCGGTCGTCGGCGACAATGCCGAACTCGCCGAGCAAATGGGCTTCCTGCAAAATGCGGTCGGCGGGATCGCCGGGCCGTTCGACAGTTACATGGCGCTACGCGGCGTCAAAACCCTGGCGATCCGCATGCAGCGGCATTGCGAGAGTGCCGCCCAAATCGCCGCCTGGCTCGAAGGCCACCCGGCGATCGAACGGGTTTTCTATCCGGGGCTCGAAAGCCATCCGCAACACGCGCTGGCGAAGCGACAGATGCGCGATTTCGGCGGCATGGTGTCCGCGGTTATCAAGGGCGGGCTGGAGCCGACCCGGCGGTTTCTCGAACGGTGCCGGCTCTTCGCCCTGGCCGAAAGCCTGGGCGGCGTCGAAAGCCTGATCGAGCATCCGGCGATCATGACCCATGCCAGCGTGCCGCCCGAGATGCGCGCCGAACTCGGTATCGACGACGGGCTGGTCCGGCTGTCGGTCGGCATCGAGGATCTCGACGACCTGATCGCCGATCTCGACGCGGCGTTGTCGTAGAGCAAATCCCGAGCGAACCGAAACGGTTCGCGACGACGAATTTCCATAAAAACAAAGAGATCGACCGCTTCACCTGAGTCAATTTAGGCAAGAAATGGTCGAGGGGTCTCGTTCGCGGGTCAGCCGTTTGCGGCAACCGCCTCCGGATAGGAAATCGTGGTGCGCTGCATCACCCGGCGGTATCGGGCGCCATCATAGGGCGTGGCCCGGTGCAGCACCGACCGGTTGTCCCAGACCACAATATCGCCTTCGCGCCAATCGTGGCGGTATTGATGCTCCGGCCGCGCCGCCCGTTCCAGCAGCTCGTCCAGCAACGCCGCGCCTTTTTCCTGGGGCCAGCCGACGATCCGTGCCGCGTGCGCGCCGATCAGCAACGATTTTCGGCCGGTCACCGGATTGACCTGCACCAGCGGGTGACGCACCGGCGGCGTTTCCGCGGCCTCCTGCTCGGTGAACTCGAAGCCGACGCGCCGGCGGGAAAAGATCAGATCGTGCTCGACCGTCAAACCGTCCAGCTCGCGCTGCATCGCCTCGGGCAGGCTTTCCCACGCCGCGCGGGTCGATGCGAATTCGGTGGCGCCCCCTTCCGGCGGCACCTCTCGGGCGGTCAGGATGGAACACAGCGACGGAATGGCTTTGAAGGTACTGTCCGCATGCCACTGCATGTTGCCCTTCTGGTAATCCATGCGGCGGTCGTCCGGCGGAATCACCGTTCCGGTCTTGATGTCGACATTGGACTGCCGCGCGAACGGCGTGCCGCCCGCGGGATTGGCGCCGATCGTCCGCTCCAGCGGGCCGAAGCGTTCGCTGAAGGCGATTTGCCGCTCGTCGGTCATCGGCTGGCCGGGCAGGACCAAGACCGAATGCTCTTCGAATGCTGAACGGATTTCGGCGAATTCCGCGTCGCTCACGGCTCCCGCCAGATCGATGCCGGTCAGACGGGCGGCGAAGACCGCAGTCAGCGGCGCAACTTGTAATGACATGGCGGCATCCCTTCTCCAGCGATCGGGCTACCGGCAGTCTAGCGCGGCACCGGCGCCTGGCGAAGCGGCCCCGCCCAATGAAAGATCAGGCGGTTTCGCCGGGATAATTCGACACTTCGACCAAATTGTCGTCCGGGTCGCGGAAATACACCGACGTAATCGGCCCGAGCGCGCCGGACCGGGTGTCCGGTCCCATGATAATCTCCACGCCTTCGGCGCCGAGATGTTCGACCACCGCATCGATCGGCGTTTCCGTAATCATGCAGAAATCGGCGCCGCCGACCGAAGGGTGCGCCGCGATCAGGCCGGGCTTGTTGTCGACCGGGTGCAGGTTGATCTTGTGCTGGCCGAAGCGGAGCGCGGTCCGGCCCTCGCCGAACTTCAGCACGTCCATGCCAAGAACCCGTGTGTAGAAGTCGCAGGTCGCGTCGATATCGGACACGGTCATCACGAAATGGTCGATGCGGGCGATTTTCATGGCGCTACTCCCTGTCGCTCGCCGCCGTAAACCTCGCGGCTGATCGGTTCCCACCAGTCACGGCGGTCAATATACCACTGCACGGTGTCGCGCAGCCCGTCGTTGAAATCGCGCCGCGCGCGCCAGCCGAGTTGTTTCGCCAGCTTACCGCTGTCGACCGCATAGCGGACATCATGGCCCGGCCGGTCTTCGACGAAAGCGATCAGCGACTCATGCGGACAATGGGGCGATTCCGCAAGCACCGTGTCGAGGCACGCGCAAATCGCACGCACCAGATCGATATTCCGCAGCACCACGCCGCCGCCGACATTATAGACCTCGCCCGGCGCCCCCTGCGTCAGGATCAAATGCAGCGCTTCGGCGTGATCGTCCACATGCAGCCAATCGCGCTCATGCCGGCCATCGCCATAAACCGGCAACGGGTTGCCCGCCAGCGCGGCCACGATCATCGTCGGAATGACTTTTTCCGGAAATTGATAGGGGCCGTAATTGTTGCAGCAATTGCTGGTCACCACCGGCAACCCATAGGTACGGCACCAGGCGCGCGCCAAATGATCCGCGCCGGCCTTGGTCGCCGCATAGGGCGAGTTGGGACGGTGCGGCGCATCCTCATCCGCCGCCGCCCCGCCCGCGCCGAGGTCGCCATAGACCTCATCGGTCGAGACGTGCAGAAACCGGAACCCGTCCCGCCGCGCCGCCGGCAAGGCGTCGCAATAGGCGCGCGCCGCCTCGAGCAGCGTATAGGTGCCGACGAGATTGGTTTGCACGAAATCCGCCGGACCGTCGATCGAGCGGTCGACATGCGATTCGGCGGCCAGGTGCATCACCGCATCCGGCGCATGGTCGTCGAATATCCGCGCCACCGCCGCCGCGTCGCAGATATCCGCGTGTTCAAAGGCGTGCCGGGGCGAGTCCATGACATCGGCGAGCGATTCGCGCCGTCCCGCATAGGTCAGCTTGTCGAGCGTCACCACCGACGCCTGCACGTCCTGCACGAGATGGCGCACCACCGCCGACCCGATGAATCCCGCGCCCCCGGTAACGAGAATCTTCATCCCACCTGCATCGGCCATCCCGCGCCGGGGGTCAAGAGCGAAAGGACGGACGGGCGCGCCGCCGCCTATTGTCATCCCGGCATCGAGCGGGCACGATTTGGCGTCGTGGCGAAAAAGCCCGCACGCTCCATACCGCGCAACCGCAACAATATCAGTGCCCGCCGCCCGGCGGCGGAACTCCCGAGAGCCGCAGAATGCCATGTTGAAATTCGATCCGAGCAAGAAGGGCCCGCTGGACGGTCTGCGCATTCTCGACCTGTCCCGGCTCGTCGCCGGAAACATGTTGTCCCTGCAGCTCGCGGATTTCGGCGCCGACGTCATCAAGATCGAAACGCCGCCGCGCGGCGATCCGTTACGCGACTGGGCGGCGGACGGGGTTCAGCTGCATTGGAAGGTCTATTGCCGCAACAAGAAGAGCATCGGCCTGAACCTGCGCGAGGCGGAGGGCCGCGATCTGCTGTTGCGGCTGATCGACACCGCCGACGGCATGATCGAGAATTTCCGGCCCGGCACGCTGGAGAAGATGGGCCTAGGTCCCGATGTCCTGCTGAAACGCAACCCCCGCCTGGTGCTGGCCCGGCTATCCGGCTTCGGACAGACCGGCCCCTACCGCCACAAACCGGGCTTCGGCACGCTGGTCGAGGGCATGTCCGGGTTTGCCGCACGCAACGGCTTCCCCGACCGGCCGCCGCTGCTGCCGCCGCTCGCGCTCGCCGACATGATCGCCGGCTTGTCCGGCGCGATGTCGGTCGTGATCGCCTTCTACCACCGCGATCTGAAGGATGGCGGAGGACAGGTGATCGATCTGTCCCTGCTCGAGCCGATCCATTCGGTGCTCGGCCCGGAAGCCGCGAATTACCGCCTCACCGGGCAGATCAAGCCCCGGGTGGGCAACGGCTCCAACACCGCCTCGCCCCGCAACGTCTATGTCACCAGCGACGGCAAGTTCGTCGCCATTTCCGCCTCGATGCAGGTCATGGCGGAGCGCCTGCTGCGGGCGATCGGCGCCGGCGACATGCTGGACGATCCCCGATACGCGACCAATGCGGCCCGGGTCCAGCACCGCGAAGAGGTGGATGCGGTGGTCGGCGGCTGGATCGCGCAACGCACGCTGGTTGACGCGCTCGCCTTTTTCGAGAAGGAGAGCGTAACCGCCGCCCCGATCTACGATCCGAGCCAGACCGCGGACGATCCCCATTTCAAGGAACGACAGATCATCGTCGACGTCGAGGATGCGGAGCTCGGCCAAATCGCGATGCACAATGTGGTGCCCAAACTGTCCGGCACGCCGGGAACCTTCCGCAACCCGGCGCCGCATATCGGCGAGCACAACGAGAATTTCTTGATGGAAATCGGCCTCGATGCCGGCGCCATCGAAGCCCTGACGGGCAAAGGCGTCGTGTGGAGCCACGACAATCGAAAGGACCAGAAGACATGACGACGACAACTCAACAGACACGGCCGGTGTGGCGGTCGCTGATGTTCGTTCCGGTGAATGTGGACCGTTTCGTCGCCAAGGCGCATACCCGCGGCGCCGACGCGGTCCAGCTCGACCTGGAGGACAGCGTGCCGCTGGCCGACAAGGCGACAGCGCGCGGAATGGTGCAGGATGCCGCCAAGACCGTGTCGCAGGCCGGCGCCGATGTGGTGGTGCGCATCAACCAGCCGCTGCGCCTCGCCATACCCGACCTGGAAGCCTCGGTCTCGCCGCTGGTCCAAGCGATCACGCTGCCGAAAGTGGACAGCGCCAGCCATATCCGCCTGCTCGCCGAAATGGTCGACGAGTTGGAGGCGGAACGCGGCATGACGCCGGGACACACGCTGTTCATCGCCCTGGTGGAGACCGCCGACGCGTTTTTCCGGCTGGAGGAAATTGGGAAATCGCATCCGCGCCTGGTCGCCATGGGGTTGGGCGGCGAAGACTTCGCCACCGCGCTCGGCATGGAGCCGGAGCCGGACGCCATGCAATATCCAAAACAGCAAACCATCATCGCCGCGCGCGCCGCCGGCATCATCCCGCTCGGCATCATCGGCACGGTGGCAGACTATTCCGACACCGAGAAGATGCGCCAGATCATCCGCAAATCGAAGCGCTTCGGTTTCGAGGGGTCGTCCTGTATTCATCCCAGCATCGTGCCGATCCTGAACGAGGAATTCCGGCCCAGCGAGCAGGAAGTTTCCGGCGCCCAACGGATCATCCAGGCGTTCGACGCCGCCATTGCCGACGGCCGCGCCTCGCTGGAAGTAGACGGCAAGATGATCGACTATCCCATCGTCTTCCGCGCGCAACGAACGCTGGAACTCGACACCGCGATCCGCCAGCGCGAAGCACGGAACGTTTGATGCAGCGGTCGCCGAAGCGATGAGCGCCATCGAATTTGGTCCAGTCTGGCGGTCGCTGCTTTATGTGCCGGTCAACGTCGAGCGCTATGTCGCGAAGGCGCATACCCGCGGCGCCGATGCGGTCATCCTGGATCTGGAGGACAGCGTGCCGCTGGCGGCAAAAAGCGACGCGCGCGGCATGGTGCAGGAAGCGGCGGCGCGTGTTTCGCGCGGTGGCGCGGACGTCGTGGTTCGGATCAACCGGCCTTTGCAGCACGCGGTGCCCGACATCGAAGCCTGCGTCTCGACCGCCGTCTCCACCCTGTGGGTCGCGAAGACCGCGAGCGCCAGCCATATCCGGTTGATCGCCGATCTGGTGGACGAGTTGGAGGGGGAGCGCGGCATTCCCATCGGCCACACGAGGCTGATCGCCCAGGTCGAGACGGCGGATGCCTTCCACACCATGCGCGAGACCGCGGCCGCGCATCCCCGCATCGTCGCCATGGGGCTGGGCAGCGAAGATTTCGCGCTTTCGCTCGGCATGGAGCCGCTTCCCGACGCCTTCCAGGCACCGAAGCAGGAAGCCCTGATCGCGGCGCGCGCCGCGAAAGTGACGCCGCTGGGGCTGATCGGGTCGGTCGCCGATTTCTCGGACCTTGCCGAAATGCGGCGGATATTGGAGACGTCGCAGCGCTTCGGCTTCGAGGGCGCGGCCGGTATCCATCCGGCGGTCGTGCCGATCCTGAACGAGGTTTTTAGCCCGACCGGCCAAGAGGTCGCCGACGCCAAACGCATTGTCGCCGCCTTCGAGACCGCGGTCGCGGAAAGCCGGGCGTCCCTGGAAGTGGACGGCAAGATGATCGACTATCCGGTCGTTGCCCGCGCCGAGCAGGTGATCGCGCGGGACGACGCAATTCGCCGGCGCGCCGCGCGCACCGCGAAACCTTAAGCGAGGAAACATGGACGATCCGGTACAAAGACACCCGACACGGGCGGAACAGCTCGACATCCTGGCCACCGTCGTGGCGGACAATTATGCGCCGGGCGACAGCCTGCTAGACCTCGGCGTGGGGGTCGGGTATGTCGCCCAACTGATCTTCGCAAAGCAGCCGGCGGCTACGATCGTCGGCGTTGACCGCAAGTCGGAGGCGTTGACCAGTGCGCAGGGCGCGTTTGCGGGTTTTGACCTGACATGCATCGAAGGCGATCTTGAGGCGATTGCGGACCTGCCGATTCCCGCCGGGCCCTACAAGGCGATCTACAGCACGCTCACCTTTCACGATCTGACGGATGACGCGAAACAGGCGGTCATTCGCTGGGCCGCGGGCCATTTGGCGCCCGGCGGTTTCTTTCTGCTGTATGACCGGCTGAGCATGACCGACGCGGCGCTGTTTCCATTGCAGCGGAGCATCTGGGCGCGCATCGAAAAGGAATACGGCGTGGGCATGCGGTCCGCGCCCGATTACGACACTTATCTGGATGATCTCGGCAGCGACAACCGGCCGGCCGGCCTCGCCGATTACCAGAAATGGTTCGCCGATGCGGGGCTCGCCTTCCAGATCCTTCACCTGCACGGCAATGTCGCCCTGATGGCCGGAGCGCCGGTTTAGACGACCCGGCCTCCAGCCTCTGGAAGCGATCGAGAAAACGCCGCATACTCGGCACAGAGACACCAGCGAAAGGATCCCGACCCATGACCGACCGTCCGAAGCCTTTCAGCGGCATCCGCCACATCGCCCTCGAAGTCCCGAATTTGGAGGAATGCGAGCGGTTCTATACCGACATCATGGGGATGGAGATGCTGAGCCGTCCGCACGAGAACCTGGTCTATCTGACCTGCGGCAATGACAATCTGTCGCTGTCACGCGCGAAATCGGCGACGGAAGACGGAGGCTGCCTCGACCATTTCGGCTTCATCGTCAACAGCAAGGAAGAACTCGAGGACTGGTTCGCCTTCATGAAGACCGAGGCGGTCAACCTGCTGGACACGCCGCACGATCACGCCGACGGCGCGCGCAGCTTTCATTGCAAGGACCCGGCCGGCAACGTGATCCAGCCATTGTATCATCCGGCGATCTCCGGCCAGCGGTTCACGCCCGCCGGCTGACCGGGAACACGAATTCTGGGTGGCGGTTAGAACGGCACCTCGCCTTCCAGAATGATGCGGTGCATGACCCGGCCTTCCGCGTGATCGTAATCGTCATAGGCGAGGTGCAGTACGGCGCGGTTGTCGCATAGCAGCACGTCGCCGACCTGCCATTTATGGCGATACGTCACATCCGGCTTGATTGTTTTCTCCAGGATATCGTTCAGGAAATCCTGACTCTCGTCCGGTGCCATATCGCCGACCCGGTCGGTCTTGCCCGGATGAAAATACAGCGCCTTCCGGCCCGTATCCGGATGAGTCCGCACCAGGGGATGGATTTGCGGCGCACCGAACTTCTTACGGTCTTCCGCGCTAACGTAATCATGATCTTCGATCTTGTTGACGGTCTTCAGCGCCGCAAGCGCCTTCCGCTCCGGTTCCGGCAGGGCGGCGTAGGCCTCCTGCATGTTGGCGAACCCGGTGTCGCCGCCCGACGACGGCAGCGACAGTGCGTAGAGCACGGTGGTCTTCGGCGGCCGTGCGTGATTGGTATGATCGGTGTGCCAGGCCCGCGAGCCGGTCGCCGCCTTAATCCCATCCGGCCCGGCGATGGTCTTGCGGCTGTCGAGCACGGCGATTTCCGGATGTTCGTCCATCAGCATGTCCGACAGGTGCTGCGGCATGGTATCGCCGAACAGACGGGCCGCGGTGAGATACTGCTCCGGCGTCAGTTTCTGGCCGCGAACCACCATCACCAGATGGTCCGCATGGGCGCGCTTCATCGCGGCGAGGTCATCCGGGTCGACCGGACGGGACAAGTCGACGCCCGTCACCTCGACGCCGAGCGCATCCGATAGGGGTTTGATCGATACTGTCACGATAGCCTCCTTCGAAACGAATTTCGCAGCCCCTCAAACAATACCGGCAATTATAGCCCGGCGCACGCCGCGGGAACGGCGAAATGTTCCGGCCGCAGGAATATCGTCGTGCGCTTGGCGAAACGGGGCAAGGCGCCGTCGAACGGCGCACGGCGGTGCAACAGGCGTCCATTGTCCCACATGACGAGATCGCCGTTACGCCAGCGATGGGTGTAGATGAACCGGTCGCGAAGGGCATGCGCCAGCAGCGCATCGAGCAGCGCCCGTCCATCGTCATCCGCCATTCCGTCGATGGCGAAGGTATGATTGGGCGAAACATAGAGCGTGCGCGCATCGGTGCCGGGAATGTCCAGCACCATCTCATGGGTTACCGGGGGCGTACGGTCGTGGATCGCTTCGACCTGCTTCTCGTCCAGCAGGTCCTGGAAACTCGGCGACCATTTTTGCCCGTATTTGCAGTGCGCCCGCTTGCCCTCCACCTGCGCGCGCAGATCGTCCGGCAGGGCCGCATAGGCAAGTGCCATATTGCAGAAAGACGTGTCGCCGGCTCCTTCCGGCATTTCGGTGCCGTGAAATACCGACCCCGTCGCCGGCCGCTGCCGATAGATCTGGTCGGTGTGCCAGACAAGCTCGCTGCTGCCGAGCCCGCCCAGCGTCGACCCATCCGGCCGCTTCAGGGGCGAGACGTAGATCACCTCCGGATGCTTCGGCGAATGCATTTCACCGCGAACCGTCACCTCGAGTTCCCCGAACCCGCGGCTATACGCCACCAGCTCGTCCTCGGTGATATTCTGACGTCGAAACAGCAGAAGCGGATCCCGCCGCCAGAGCCGGTAGATCGCATCGAAGGTCGATGGCTCCAACCGCGCCAGGTCGACGTCGAGCACCTCGAGCCCAAAATTTTCGTGCAGCGGTTTCGTGCGCAGTTCCATCGCGACCTCCCGGCTGCCGTCGTCATAACGGCTGGTGGTATCGATGGTAATGGCGAATGGCGGGTGTGCAAAGACGCCGAAGCCGGGGTCACCCTGTCGTCGCATCGCGCTGCCACTCGATCCGCTCAAAAATTCGGCGCAGCCGCCGGCCGCGCCCGGGATTCACGTTCTCGGCCCAGGTGACACGGCCATTCAGATGCGCCCGAAAATCGGCGTGGCCGGTTCGGTTCTGACGCTCCGGACCATGGCGGAGACAATTGAACAACGTCGCCTTGAGCGTATCGAAGTCTGCCCGCGGCAGGTTCACATGCTCGTTGACCACCAATCCGGTGACGCGCTGCTGGCCACAGTTCCGCATGATGCGCGTCTTTCGGTCGTTCACCGTATAGCCCTCATCACCGATAATGGCCTCGACGGAACGCAGAAATCGCCCGATCCGCTGGGCGAATTCGGAGTCGCCGGAAAACGTCAAATCATCCGCATAGCGCGTATAATTGGCGTCCAGACGTCGCGCAAGACCGCTCACCCTGCAATCCAGCCGCCAAGAACACAGATTGGCAAGGGCCGGCGACGTCGGCGCGCCCTGAGGCAGGTGCGGCGCCCGGTACCGGTCGCGCGCGGTCCAGACAGCGCGCAGGGACACCGGTAAATCATCGAATACCCTATCGGGCGTGGACGTGGCGCAGAGCCCGGTCAAGACGCGGGCGACCAGCCACGGGTATCCGGCGCATCGAAAGACGCCATGCACCCGATTGAGCGGCGTATTCAGGAAATAATCCTTCAAATCGACCGTCGCGACGATGTTTTCGCCCGCATGCGCCTGCGCGGCGCTGAGGCAGGACCGCCCCTTGACGAAGCCATGGGCGCGGTCGTGCGGGGGAATGTGATCTAGAATTTCTTCTAGAATTTGGCGTTGAATGGCCTTTAGGCGACGTTTCGGCGCTTCGATCAAACGTGGCTCACCGGATTTTTTCAGCCGCCAGACGTAGGTGTAGTGTTGCAATGTCGGGTCGATCGCGTGGCCATGCTGCTGCTTCCCGTCCGCGAACCATTCCAGATGCGGCAAGGAAAGGTCCAGCCAATCCGCAAGATCGCGGGGCGTGGCGAGTTTCGGCAAGGACGCGTAGCGTCCAGGAAGGACCGGTGCAAATCTGGGCACCTTCAGGGTCGGACGCCCGATCCGCACGCCCTTTCGGGCCATTAGGGAGGCTTGTTCGAAGGCGAGGGAATTCAGAATGAGTTCGACCAATCGGCGCGGCGGTGGCGGATAGGGCGTGACATTCTGATCCAGGACATCGTCGATAATCTGGCGCAGCAATTTCCGAACGCCTTGGCCAAGCACGTTTTCCGCGCGCCGCAGCATGGCATTCCGGGTCCAGACGCCGGCTAGGAGTGCCAAGGCCAAGTGCTTGGCAACTTGCTTTTTCCCGGCCATGCGCTGCACCTCGAGTTAAAAGAAAGGGTGGCGGAGCGCTTCAACCCGACGTGTCGAGCATAACCCGCGCTGGGTGCAGCCCAGTGTCGGTTATGCAGTGCAATACAGTAGCGCGGAACTTCCCTGGGGTAGCCCCAGAGCTCCCGGGATACACCGAAGTGACAACCCTGGATTGCTTGAAACGACCGCCACGCTGGATCGAGTGTAAGAGGCAACCGTGAACTGTCAATTAACGGGTCGTGATCCCGACGCCGGCGCTCCAGGCAGCCCGCGCGAAATCTTCTAGCCCATTGACACACATACATTAACTCTGCCGACATCAATCAACATGGATTATCTGCATTGACTCGTTCAGAACACGGGTCTACACAGGTCGGTACGTGGTGATTTGGCCCGATCGGCTTGCGGCCACGTTAAATAATTCAGCTAAAAGGTCGGAGCGTCCCCAGAGAAGCCCTGACCTGAATCGGTCGGGGATTTTTTTATGCCGGCACGGCCGGCAAGGAGGACGCGATGAAGGATGCGCATCAGTCCCGCAAGGATAACTGGCGGCCCCAGACGAAATTGGTGCGGGGCGGTCTCGACCGGACACCGCACCGGGAAACGGCGGAGGCGTTGTTTCTCACCTCGGGCTTCGTCTACGACCAGGCGGAGGACGCCGAAGCTGCCTTCAAGGGCGAGACCGACCGTTTTATCTATACGCGCTACGGCAATCCGACCGTTGCCTCCTTCGAGGAGCGGCTTCGATTGCTGGAAGGCGCCGAGTTCTGTTCAGCCACGGCGAGCGGCATGTCGGCGGTCTTCACCGCGCTGATCGGGCTGCTCAAGGCCGGCGACCGCGTCGTCGCCTCGCGTGCCCTGTTCGGCTCCTGCCATTACATCATCAGCGAATTGCTGCCGCGCTTCGGCGTCGAA
>JAOTYV010000117.1 GCA_029861675.1 Alphaproteobacteria bacterium | reverse complement strand
TTCCGCACCGGCCGTTCCTTCGCCTCAAGGGGCACGAGATCGATGTCACAACCCGGCGACGGCTTTTCGAGATTCAAGGTCGGCGGGACAACGCCGTCCTGGATCGCCTTGATACAGAACAGCGCCTCGACCGCCCCCGCCGCGCCGAGCAAATGGCCGATCGCCGATTTGGTGGACGACATGGACAGTGAATAGGCGTGATCGCCATAGAGCCGCTTGACCGCGTTGACCTCGATCTCATCGCCGAGCGGCGTCGACGTGCCGTGGGCGTTGATGTAATCGATGTCTTCGGCGTTCAGGTTCGCGCGCTTCAACGCGGCGCCCATTGCCCGGTAGGCCCCGCTGCCGTCGGGCGCCGGGGCGGTGATGTGATGGGCGTCGCCGGACATTCCATAGCCGATAATTTCACCGTAAATCGTGGCGCCGCGGCGTTTCGCGTGCTCCAATTCCTCGAGCACGACAACGCCCGCCCCCTCGCCCATGACGAAGCCGTCCCGATCCACGTCCCAGGGCCGGGACGCCTGTTCCGGCGCGTCATTGAAATTCGTCGAGAGCGCTTTCGACGCCGCGAATCCCGCCATGCCGATCCGGCACACGGTCGCTTCCGCGCCACCGGCCACCATGACATCGGCGTCATCCCACATGATCATCCGGGCCGCGTCGCCGATGGCATGGGCGCCGGATGCGCAGGCAGTCACCACCGCATGGTTTGGACCGCGAAATCCGAATCGGATCGACACCTGCCCGGACGCGAGATTGATCAAATTGGCGGCAATAAAAAACGGGCTGACCCGTCTCGGCCCCCGCTCGTGCAAGATGACCGAGGTATCGCATATGCCCGGCAGGCCGCCGATGCCGGCGCCGATAAGCACGCCGGTCCGATCACGGTCTTCCTCCGCCTCGGGCAACCAGCCGGAATTGCGTACCGCCTCTTCCGACGCCGCCACGGCGCACAGAATAAAGCGGTCCATCTTGCGCTGGTCCTTCACATCAACCCATTCATCCGGGTCGAATGCGCCGTCCACAGCTTTGCCGACCGGCAACTGCCCTGCAATCTTGCAGGCCAGGTCGGACGTTTCGAAATTCACTATTGAGGCAATGCCGGACTCGCCATTAACCAGGCGTTTCCAGACGTTTTCTACCCCAATCCCCAACGGGCAAACCAAACCCATGCCCGTTACAACTACGCGCCGCATGGTATGGATCCGATAGCTCTATACGCCGATGCTGGCAGGTTTAAGCTCAGCCAGCGTTAGCTTCAATATAGGTAATTGCATCTTTAACAGTGAGAATCTTCTCAGCTGCATCATCAGGAATTTCGCAACCGAATTCCTCTTCAAACGCCATAACCAACTCGACGGTATCCAGGCTGTCCGCGCCAAGATCGTCAATAAAACTGGCGCCATCCGAGACTTTCGAGTCGTCGACGCCGAGATGTTCGACGACAATCTTCTTAACGCGTTCGGAAACGTCACTCATTTCTTCAGAACCCTTCTTGTATTGCTGGGTAGCAGCCCGGCCCGGCCGTCACCGAATTGGCGACTCGAACCATCGATTTCCGCCCCGATGTGAGGCGGCGCTTGGTTATCATACTTTACTTACAATGGCTAGCATCTGAAGTCCGATATAATTAACGCCATCATATCATCGCCATACCGCCATTGATGTGCAAAGTCTGACCGGTTACGTAGGCCGCCTCCCCGCTTGAGAGATAAAGAACGCCGTTCGCCACGTCCTCAACAGAGCCGAGACGTCCGGCAGGTACAGCACTTAATAGCTTAGTCTTAACATCGTCTTTAAGAACGTCGGTCATTGCGGTTTCAATAAAGCCCGGCGCGACGCAATTTACCGTGATTCCGCGGCCCGCCACCTCCTGCGCCATGGATTTCGCCATCCCGATCAGGCCGGCCTTGGATGCCGCATAATTGGCCTGTCCCGCATTGCCCGTGACGCCGACGATCGAGGTTATGTTGACGATCCGGCCCCAGCGCCGCTGCATCATGCCGCGCAACACCGCCCGGCTGAGCCGGAAGGCGGCGCCGAGATTGACGTCGATCACCGTGTTCCAATCCTCGTCCGACAGCCGCATCGACAGCATGTCGCGGGTCAGCCCCGCATTGTTGACAAGAATATCGACCGTTCCCAACTGGGCTTCGGCGTCCTTCACCAGCGCGGCGGGCGCTTCCGGATCACTCAAATTGGCCGGCGTCACATAGGCGCGCTCGCCGAGCGTATCGGCCAATTCCCGGAGAACCGGTTCGCGCGTGCCGGAGAGCGCAACCGACGCGCCGGCGCCATGCAGCGCCGCGGCGATCGCACCGCCGATGCCGCCCGTCGCGCCGGTCACCAGCGCACCCTTGCCCGTGAGATCAAACATGCCGGACCGTCCTCAACAGTTGAACGAAGAAATTGCGATAAACCAATACAGTTCTTACAGGTCTTTTACGACGTCATCGAAGTCCGCCGGCACCTGCAACGATTGCCCGGACAAGTCGCGATCGATTCGCCGGGCGAGCCCGGACAGGACCTTGCCGGCCCCTGCCTCGATCAACGTATCGACGCCCTTCTCCTTCATATACAACACACTCTCGCGCCACCGCACGCGCGCGGTCACCTGTTCGACCAGATAACCGCGAATTTCTTCCGGACCGGTCACCTGCGATGCCGTCACATTGGCGACCAGCGGCACCTGCGGGGTGCGGATCTCCGTTCCCGCCAGCGCCTCCTGCATTGCATCGGCGGCAGGCTGCATGAGGGCGCAATGAAAGGGAGCACTTACGGGCAGCATGATGCTGCGCTTGGCGCCGCGTTCGCTGGCAAGCGCGGCCGCCCGTTCGACAGCGGCAGTATCGCCGCTGACCACCACCTGACCCGGCGCATTGTCGTTGGCGCAGTTGCACACTTCGCCTTCCGCGGCATCCGTGGCAATCGCCTCGACCACTTCGAGATCGAGCCCGAGCAGCGCCGCCATCGCACCGTCGCCGACCGGCACCGCCTTTTGCATGGCCTGGCCGCGCAATTTGAGCAACCGCGCGGTGTCGGCAAGATCCAGCGCACCCGCGGCCGCGAGGGCGGAATATTCACCGAGCGAATGGCCTGCGACGAAGGCCGCCTTGTCGGACAGGGCGACACCGCATTCCGTCTCCAGCACGCGCATCACGGCGACACTGACCGCCATCAGCGCGGGTTGCGCGTTTTCCGTCAGCCGCAAATCGTCTTCCGGGCCCTCGAACATCAATTTGGACAGGTTCTGGTTCAGTGCCTCGTCCACTTCCTCGAAGACGAGGCGCGCGGCAGCGAAGGCGTCGGCGAGATCCTGCCCCATTCCGACCGCTTGAGACCCCTGTCCGGGAAACACGAATGCCTTCGTCATGCTGGAATAATTCCTCCCCCTCGCTGTCGCGGCCCAGTGATAACGGCTGGCGCCAAGCTGTCAACCCGAGCGGCGCATAGCCGCCGTCGACCGGCCACAAAACCCCGATTTAGGGCTTTTCGCGCTTCCGCAAATGTGTATAGTGCGCCCGCTATGACTGGGCGCTTGGCGCCCTTCCGACAAACCATAACTCCTTGCCGGACCTTTGGGGCCGGCTAGACCCGGGCAGTCCTCGCGGACGTCGGGTCGCGAACAACCGAAGGGAGTGTTCGACGTGCCGATTTACGAAAGCATTATGATCGTGCGGCAGGACGTAACGGCCGCGCAGGTCGACGCCCTAGCCGACGGCTTCAGCGAAATTCTTACAAATAATGGCGGTTCGATTGAACGGCGGGAATATTGGGGTCTGCGTACCCTGGCCTACCGTATCAAAAAGAACCGCAAGGGCCACTATGTCCTGTTCAACATCGACGCCCCATCGGAGTCGGTACAGGAAATGGAACGCAACATTCGGCTCAACGAAGACGTGTTGCGATATATGACCATCCGGGTCGATGAAATCCGCCCGGAACCGTCACCCATCATGCAGGGCAAGGGTGACCGCGAACGCGATCGCGCCGACCGCTCGCAGCGGCATGGCGGCCCCCGTGGCCGGCCCGACCGGCCCCCGGCCGATGCAGCGCCCGCCACCGCGCCGGCCGCGACTCCGGCTGCCGAGCCGGCCGCGACGCCGACTGCCGAGCCGGCCGCCGAGGCGGCGCCTACCGAGAGCAAGGAGGATTGATCCATGGCAGATGATCGAGGCGGTCGTAGACCTTTTTTCCGCCGTCGCAAGACGTGTCCGTTCACCGGGCCGAATGCGCCGTCGATTGACTATACCGACGTCAAGCTGCTCAGCCGCTTCATATCGGAGCGCGGCAAGATTGTGCCGAGCCGCATCACGGCGGTTTCCACGAAAAAACAGCGGGAACTTGCGCGCGCGATCAAACGGGCCCGATTCCTGGCGCTTCTGCCCTACGTGACGGGCTAAGCCAGGCCTGCACGGCCAAGGAGATTGATGCGATGAACGTAATACTTCTAGAGCGGATCGAGAAACTTGGGCAGATGGGCGATGTCGTCACCGTCAAGCCCGGGTATGCCCGCAACTACCTGTTACCCAGCAAAAAGGCGATGCGCGCGACCAAGGAAAACCTGGCGTATTTCAATACGCAGCGCCAGCAGCTCGAGGCGGACAATCTGCAACGCCGCGATGAAGCGGGCTCGGTCGCGGAGAAGCTCAACGGCCTCAAGGTTTCGGTGATCCGCAGCGCCGGTGAAACCGGCCAGCTCTATGGCTCGGTCAATGCGCGCGACATCGCCAATGCGGTGACCGAGGCCGGCTTCACGGTCTCGCGCAATCAAGTGGTGCTCGACCGGCCGGTCAAGACGCTGGGGCTGTTCGACTTCCGCGTGCGGCTGCATCCGGAGGTCGACTCGACGGTCACGGTGAACGTGGCGCGAAGCGCGGAAGAAGCCGCCGAGCAAGAAAAATTGGGCCGTGCGATTCTGTCCGTCGCGGCCGAGGAAGAGGAAGCGGACCGCATCGCGGCCGCCGCCGCGGCCGAGGCCATGTTCGAACCGGAAGCAGCGGAACAGGTGCAGGCCGTGGCCTCCGGCATCGAGGAAGATCCTGCCGAGGCGGAAGCGCCGGTGGAAACGGCCGCGGCCGAAGACGCAGCCCCCGACTCCGGTAACGACGATGCCGAAAGCGATGACACGGAACCGAAAGACGCGTAACACGACGCGCTTGGCAATCGAACAACGCGATACGGCGTGTCCTCGGACGCGCCGTTTTCGTGCGCGGCGCCGAGAAAAATCGTCTTATCCCCATGTTCCTTGTTATTCCCCGCTTGCGGCGTTCGGACGCGGTGCTAAGTTGCGCTCATGACGCCAGCCCCTGAAACGAACATCGCGCCGCTGCATGGTGGCGACGACACCGATCCACCTATTCACCGGTCGCCACCGCACAATACCGAGATCGAGGCGGCGCTGCTCGGCGCCATCCTGACCAACAATCGGGCCTATGACCGGATTGGCGATTTTCTGCGGGCCGAGCACTTCTTCGAACCCGTGCACGGCCGTATCTACGCCGCCGCCGAGAAATTGATCGAGCAAGGGCAGGTCGCGTCTCCCCTCACCCTCAAGTATTTCTTCGAAAAGGACGAGGCGCTTGCCGATGTCGGCGGCGGACAATATCTGTTCGACGTCGCGGCTTCCGTGGTGACGGTGATCAACGCGGCGGACTACGGCAAAACGATCCATGACCTGCACCTGCGCCGGCAGCTCATTCTGCTCGGCGAAGACATGGTCAACGACGCCTATGAGCCGGATATCGAAACGCCCGCCAATGAGCAGATCGAGGTATCGGAACAAAAGCTCTACGATCTCGCCAATACGGGCGAGTTGGAGCGCACGGTCGTCGGCCTCGGCGATGCCGTGAAAATGGCGGTCGACAGCGCGGAAGAAGCGTTCCGCCGCGACAGCCACATCATCGGCATTACCACCGGCCTCAAAGACCTCGACCATAAGCTGGGCGGCCTCCATTCGTCCGACCTGCTCATCCTCGCCGGACGTCCGTCGATGGGGAAGACCGCGCTGGCCACGAATATCGCGTTCAACGCCGCGAGCGCCTTCAAGCAAACCACCGACGAAGACGGCCGTACACACACCGACGGCGGCCATGTTCTGTTCTTTTCGCTGGAAATGTCGGCCGAGCAACTGGCGGCCCGCATCCTCTCGGAGCAGGCGGAGATTTCTTCCGATGCAATCCGGCGCGGCGACATCACCGGCGAGGATTTCGACCGCCTGGTCGTCGCCAGCCAAAAACTGAGCGCCCTGCCGCTCTACATCGACGACACGCCGGCGCTCACCATTTCCGGCCTGCGCACGCGGGCGCGCCGCCTGAAGCGGCAACAAAAACTGCATCTCATCGTCGTCGACTATCTGCAACTCCTGCAGGGTGCGCCGGGCAAACGGTCGGAAAACCGGGTACAGGAAATCTCGGAAATTACCCGGGGCCTGAAAACGCTTGCGAAGGAACTGGAAGTTCCGGTATTGGCGCTCTCGCAGCTTTCGCGTCAGGTCGAGAACCGGGAAGACAAGCGCCCGCAACTGTCCGACCTTCGCGAATCCGGGTCGATCGAACAGGATTCCGACGTGGTCATGTTCATTTTCCGCGAGGAATACTATTTGGAAAAAGCCCAGCCACTGCATGGGCTCGAAGAAGCTCAGGACAAATTCTCAAATCGCGCCCAGCATTGGGCCGAACGTCTCGAGCAGGTGCGCAATACCGCGAGCGTCATCATCGCCAAGCAGCGACATGGCCCGGTTGGCACGATCGATCTGTTCTTCGACGGCAAGTTCACGCGATTCGCGGATCTGGACCGGCAGCACGGAGAAGATGGGTTCTAACGATCCTACGGCCGCGCCGACCCGGCTGACCATTGATTTGGCCGCCCTGTCGGCCAATTACCGCCTGCTCGCCGACCGAGCGAAACCGGCGCGTTGCGCAGCCGTGGTAAAGGCCGATGCCTATGGGCTCGGCGTCGCTGCGGCGGCGCCCTGCCTATACGATGCCGGATGCCGGGTGTTTTTCGTCGCCCATCTCGTGGAAGGCATCGAACTGCGCGCCCTGCTCGACGATCCGGCTGTTGAAATTTTCGTCTTCAACGGATTGCTGCCCGGCGAGGAAGACCTGTTCCTCCAGCATCGGCTGTGTCCCGCCCTCAACGACCTCGGCCAGATCGAGCGGTGGTCGGCCTTCGGCGGCAGAAACGGCCCCCAGCCGGCGGCAATTCACCTCGATACCGGCATGTCCCGGCTTGGCCTGCCGCCGCAGGAACTCGATATCCTGGCGGCCGACCCATCCAAGCTCGATGGCGTCGCGTTGCGCTGCATCATGAGCCATCTTGCCTGTGCGGATACACCCAACCATCCGCTGAACCGCGAGCAGTTGCATGCCTTCAGGGCGGCGCTGCCACGGCTTCCCAATACGGCCGCGTCGCTAGCCGCCTCATCGGGAATATTCCTGGGACCGGATTATCACTTCGATTTGGTGCGTCCCGGAGTCGCGCTGTACGGTGTGGCGCCGGTTGCCGGAGAGCCTAACCCGATGCAGCAAGTTATTAATTTACAAGGAAAAATCATCCAAATTCGTGACGTTGACGCTCCCCGGACCGTTGGCTATGGTGCCACGCATCAATTTGCGGGTCCGTCGCGCGTCGCGACCGTGGCCGCGGGATATGCGGATGGCTATCTGCGAAGCCTTAGCGGGCGAGGAACGGCGTTTATCGATGACATTGCGGTTCCCATTGTCGGACGGGTGTCGATGGACCTGATCACGCTGGACATCACGAAAGCACCTCGGGCGAAGCTCGGCGATTTCGTCGAGCTGATCGGCCCGCATCACGACGCGGATGCGGTCGCCCGGGAAGCAGGCACAATCGGCTACGAAATTCTGACCGCGCTCGGCCGCCGCTACGCCCGGCACTACACCGGAAACGGCCGTTGAACGCGATCCAATCGATTGGCCGTCTCTTTCTGTCCTTCCTGGAATTGGTCGGCGAAGTAGCGGTATTTTCGGCCGTCGCCATATCCCATTGCCTCCGGCCGCCGTTCTATTTCCGGCTGATCGGCCGTCAAATGCTAGAAATCGGCTATTATTCGCTGCCCGTCGTCGGACTAACCACACTGTTTGCCGGCATGGTGCTCGCCCTGCAAAGCTACACCGGCTTTGCGCGAAATTCGGTCGGCGCGGAAGGCGCGATTGCGGAAATCGTGGTGCTCAGCATCACCCGCGAGCTGGGACCCGTCCTGGCCGGGCTGATGGTCGCGGCACGCGTCGGCTCATCCATCGCCGCCGAGATCGGCACGATGCGGGTGACCGAACAGATTGACGCGCTGGTCACGTTGTCGACCAATCCTTTCAAATACCTGGTCGCGCCCCGGATGATCGCGGGCGTCGCGACATTGCCGCTGCTGATCCTGATCGGCGATATCATCGGCGTCTTCGGCGGCTATATCGTCGCGATCTATAAATTATCCTTTAATCCGGCGCTCTATCTTAGAAACAGTTGGGATAGTCTGTTCGCCGAGGACGTCATCACCGGCCTCGTCAAGGCAGCGGTTTTCGGCCTCATCGTGACCTTGATGGGCTGCTATCAGGGCTATCATTCGCGCGGCGGCGCGCAAGGCGTCGGCGCGGCCACGATCAATGCGGTGGTGACCGCGTCGATCCTGATTCTCATCCTGAATTACCTCATCTCGGCAATGTTCTTCGGCGTATGACGGTTCCCAAGATTCGACTGCAGCATGTGCGCAAGCAATTCGGCGACAACGTCGTGCTCGGCGATGTGTCGCTCGACATCATGCCCGGCGAATCGGTCGTCATCATCGGCGGCTCCGGCAGCGGCAAATCGGTAACGCTCAAATGCATTCTCGGGCTGCTGACCCCGGATTCGGGCAGCATCGAAATCGACGGTCAATCCGTCGTCGGTATCGGCGACCACGAACGCGAAGCGATCAATGCGAAAATCGGCATGCTGTTCCAGGCCGCCGCCCTCTTCGACAGCCTTGCGGTATGGGAAAACGTGGCATTCGGCCTGATCGAGGGGCAAGGCATGCCGCGTGCCGACGCCCGCGTAATCGCCATGGAAAAGCTGGCCCAGGTCGGCCTGACCGAGGAGATTGGCTTGATGGCGCCCGCCGATCTTTCCGGCGGCATGCGCAAACGGGTCGGTCTCGCGCGCGCCATTGCAATCGAACCGGAAATCCTGTTTTTCGACGAACCGACCACCGGCATCGACCCGATCATGGGGGATATCATCAACGAGCTGATCGTCGACTGCACCCGTGCGATCGGCGCCACGGGGCTGACGATCACCCACGATCTGGCAAGCGCCCGAAAGATTTCCGACCGCATCGCGATGCTGTATAAGGGGGAACTCGTGTGGGTTGGTCCGACCAGTGAAATTGACGAAACCGACAATGCGGTGGTCCAGCAGTTTATCAATGGACGCGCGGACGGACCCATCGAGTTGGAGGTGCGGCCCCTATGAGCGCACTTGACCCTTTGCATCCAATTTCCGGCAGGCGGTAGCGTGGCCCGTTCCACAACCCGTTATGTCTGCCAATCCTGCGGCGCGGTGCATCCGCGCTGGAGCGGGCGCTGCGATACCTGCGGCGAATGGAACTGCATTGCCGAGGAATCGGGCACCAAGGGGGCACCGCTCGGCGGTAAGAGCAAGGGCCGGCGCAGTCAGACCGGCGGCCACAAGATCGATTTCGTCTCGCTCGATCACAAGCTCGAACCCGCGCCGCGGCGGCTCACCGGAATTTCGGAATTCGATCGCGTGACCGGCGGCGGGCTGGTCCCCGGCTCGGCACTGCTGATCGGCGGGGACCCGGGAATCGGCAAATCCACGCTGCTGCTACAGGTCGTCGCGTCGCTCGGCAGCACGGCGCGATGCGCCTACATCTCCGGCGAGGAAGCGGTCGATCAAATCCAGCTTCGCGCCAGCAGGCTTGGCGTGCAACAGGCGCCGCTCGAGCTCGCGGCCGCGACCGACATGGCCAGCATACTGGTCAGCCTCGATTCGCTCGATCGGCAGGATGTGGTGGTCATCGACTCGATTCAGACAATGTATATCGAAGCGCTCGAGTCGGCGCCGGGAACGGTTTCGCAAGTGCGCGCCTGCTCGCAGGAAATCATCCGGCTCGCGAAGGAGCGCGGCTTTACCGTGCTGCTGGTCGGTCACGTGACCAAGGACGGCATGATCGCGGGCCCTCGGGTGCTCGAGCACATGGTCGATACGGTGCTTTATTTCGAGGGCGAGCGCGGCCATCAGTTCCGGATCCTGCGCGCGGTCAAGAACCGCTACGGACCGACCGACGAAATCGGCGTCTTCGAAATGACCGACCGCGGTCTGATGGAGGTGTCGAACCCTTCGGCGCTGTTTCTTGCCGAGCGGCAAGGCGAGGTCGCCGGCGCCGCGGTTTTTGCCGGCATGGAGGGGTCGCGGCCTGTATTGGTGGAGATTCAGGCACTTGTCGCGCCAAGCACGCTGGCGACTCCGCGCCGCGCGGTCGTGGGCTGGGACGGTAACCGGCTGGCGATGGTGCTTGCGGTGCTGGAAGCGCGATGCGGATTGCAGTTCGGCGGAAATGACATATATCTCAACGTTGCAGGCGGTCTCCGTATCCGCGAGCCGGCCGCGGATTTGGCGGTCGCCACCGCCCTGACCTCGTCGATCTCGGGGCACCCTGTGGCATCGGATATGGTAGTATTCGGCGAAGTCGGATTATCCGGCGAGGTGCGCCCGGTCGGCCAGATGGGCGCCCGCCTGAAAGAGGCTGAAAAACTGGGCTTCAGCGCGGCGCTGATGCCCAAACGCCGCGATCGGACGCGCGGCAAGAGGATTGCCGGTGAACTCAAGCTTCATGAATTGCGCGATGTGGGCGACTTGGCGCGCCTGTTCGAAGCGAAGCCCGGCCCCGTGCAAGCCGTTGGAAACCGATAAATGACACTTCCGTTCAGTATTATCGACATCTGCTTCGTCGCCATTCTGGTGATCTCCGGCATCCTCGCCTATTTACGCGGATTCGTGCGGGAGGTCCTCGCCGTTGCCGCCTGGGTCGGGGCGACCGTCATTACGCTGTACGGCTTTCCGCTGCTGAAACCAGTTATCCGGGACGTCATCGATAACCAGATGCTGGCCGACGTCGCCGCCGGCGCCGGCCTCTTCGTGGTCGCCCTCGCGCTGCTGACCGTCCTGGCCCAGCTTGCCGCACGCCAGGTGCGCGACAGCGCGGCCAGCAATTTCGACCGGTCGCTCGGCTTTGCCTTCGGCGTCTTACGCGGCGTGATCCTGGTCAGCCTGCTGTATCTCAGCGCGGCGTGGTTCTGGGGACGCGATAATCTGCCCGACGCCATCACCGAGGCGCGCACCTTTCCGCTGATCGAGGGTAGTGCCGAAATCCTGCTGACATTGGTGCCGGAAGACGCCCGCGCATCGGCCGAAAGCGCGACCGGCCTTGCGCGAAAGAAGGCGGATCGGGCGCTGTCCGCGGACAAGGCCTTACGGCGCCTGCTCGATCCCAAACCGGAACGTCCCGCAACGACCAAGGGCGGCCGCAAGCCGACCTCGTATCGCCCGTCGGAACGCAACGAAATGCAACGGCTCATCGAAAGCAAACAATAACAAGGGAAGCGCCCGCATGCTGACGACCCATCCATTCGATGACGACCATCTACACGAAGAATGCGCGGTATTCGGCATCTATGGGCACCCGGAAGCGGCGGCGCATGCGGCGCTCGGCCTCCACGCCCTCCAGCATCGCGGTCAGGAAGCGGCGGGCATCGTCACCCATGACGGAGCCCAGTTCCGCGCCCATCGCGGGATCGGCCTGGTTGGCGATATCTTCGCGGAACAATCGATCATCGAGCAGCTCAAGGGCAATGCGGCGATCGGCCATACCCGGTATTCCACCACCGGCGAGCCGATGATGCGCAATGTGCAGCCCTTGTTCGCGGAACTCGCCATCGGTGGCCTGGCAATCGCCCATAACGGCAATTTGACCAACGCGCGCGCGGTGCATGACCGGCTGGTCAACGAAGGCTGTATCTTCCAATCGACGACCGACACGGAAATCATCGTTCATTTGATGGCGACGCGGCAGGGCGCCGTCGTGGAACGGCTGGTCGCCGCTTTGCGCCAGGTCGAAGGCGCCTATTCGATCGCGGTGATGGCGAAGGACTGCCTGATCGGCGTGCGCGACCCGCATGGGGTCCGGCCGCTCGCGCTGGGCCGGCTCGGCGATTCATATATCATCGCGTCTGAATCCTGCGCCTTCGACATTATCGGCGGCGAATTCGTGCGCGATATCGAGCCCGGGGAATTGGTCGTGATCAATGAAAACGGGGTCTTCAGCCATCATCCCTTCCCGCCCGCCCCGTCGCGGTTTTGCATCTTCGAACATATCTATTTTGCCAAACCCGACAGCGTCATCGGCGGCACCTCGGTCTATGAGGCGCGCAAGCGGATCGGCGTCGAACTCGCGCGCGAGCACGCAGTAACCGCGGATGTCACCGTCCCGGTACCGGATTCGGGTGTGCCCGCGGCCATCGGCTATGCCGCCGAAGCAGGGATCCCTTATGAACTCGGGATCATCCGCAACCATTACGTCGGCC
>JAOTYV010000413.1 GCA_029861675.1 Alphaproteobacteria bacterium | reverse complement strand
GCGCAACGCCATCGACACCCGCATGGCGCGCGACTTCGAACACGCCATTCTGGCGCTGGGCGATGACGACGCGCTTGGCGCGGTCGTGCTGACCGGCGCGGGCAAGGCGTTTTCCGGCGGCGGCGATCTTAAGAATATGGGGGTCGCTTTCGACGACACACCGGCGGTGCGCGCTTCATCATGGCGTTCGTCCGGGTCGGCGCGGTGCCCGATCTGGGCGCGGCCTGGATGCTGCCGCGTCTGGTCGGGCCGCATAAGGCGCGCGAATGGATGATGCTGGGCGACGTGGTAACCGCCGACGAGGCGCATCGCCTCGGCGCGGTCAACCGGCTGGCCGCGCCGGAAGCCGTGCTGACCGAAGCGCGCGCCATCGCGGCCAAACTCGCCGCCGGGCCGCGCCGCGCGCTCGGCATGATGAAGCAGATGGTCAACTGCTACGGCACGATGCCGCTGGCAGCCGCGCTCGATCACGAGGCCGACGCCCAGGCGCGCGCCTTCACGACGGAGGATTTCCGCGAGGGCGTCGCCGCGTTCAAGGAGAAGCGTCCGGCGAGGTTCGGGGGCACATAGGGGGCCGGTACGATCGCGTCTCGGTATCTCTGGCGCACAACTTGGCCCTCATGCTGAGCTTGTCGAAGCATGTGGGCCTCGGCACGGCGCTGGTTTCGGCTGCTTTTGACTCCAATCCCCGCCGCGTCCTTCGACAGGCTCAGGACGAGGCTCGCGTTGTGCTATCAGGTTTCGGTATCCCCGGCGTACCGCGCGGTCGTTTTCCGAACCCTGCCCCGCGGGTCTATACTGTGGCGATGCATTTTGGGCAGCACAAACCATGACATATGACGTCATCGTTGTCGGCGCGGGGTTGCACGGGTGTTCCGCGGCGCTGCACTTGGCGCTGCGCGGGCAAAACGTCCTCGTGATCGAGAAGAACGAGGCGGGCCGGCATGCGTCGGGCGTCAACGCCGGCGGCGTGCGCCGGCTCGGGCGGCATCCGGCGGAGATACCGCTGTCGGTCGAATCCCTGGAAATCTGGCACCGCATCGAAGGCCTGGTCGAGAATGATTGCGGCTTTCACTCGACCGGGCAGGTCAAAATCGCGGAGAACGACCGTGAGCTGTCCGAACTGGAACAGCGCGCCAGGATGGTGCGGTCGCTCGGTTTCGAGCATGAGGAAATCATCGGCCGCGCCGAATTGCGCCGGATGTGTCCCGCCGCCGCCGAACACTGCGTCGGCGCGATGGTCTCGCGCCGCGACGGCTTCGCCAACCCGTATCGCACCACCTGGTCGTTCCGCCAGAAGGCGGCGGCGCTTGGGGTGACGTTCCGCGAAGGCGTGCGCGTCATCGGCCTCGACCGCCGCGCCGGCGATCTCTGGGAGGTCGGCACCACGGCGGGGTCTTTCGAGGCGCCGGTGGTCGTCAACGCGGCGGGCGCTTGGGGGGATCAGCTCGCCGCGATGCTGGGCGACCCGGTGCCGCTGTCGCCGGAAGCGCCGATGATGATGGTGACCGCGCCGGTGGCGCCGTTCCTCGATCCCGTGGTCGGGCTGCAGGGGCGGCTGCTGTCGTTCAAGCAGGGGACGAATGGCACGGTGGTGATCGGCGGCGGTCATCGTGGCATCGCCGACCGGGACGCGGAGACCACGACGCCCGATTTCGCAGGCCTGCAGAAGAGCGCGCGCACCGTCGCCGAGGTCTTTCCGATCATGCGCAACGTGCCGGTCGTGCGGTGCTGGATGGGCATCGAAGCCGTCATGCCGGATCAGATTCCGGTCATCGGGCCAAGCCGCAATGCGCCGGGCGCCTTTCATTCCTTCGGGTTTTCGGGGCATGGGTTCCAATTGGGCCCGATCGTCGGCCGCATCACCTCGGAGTTGATCGTCGACGGCGAGACGCCGCTGGCCATCGAGGCATTCCGGGTCGATCGGTTCAACGCGCCGGATTACGGTGACGGCGCACCCGCCGCCGGTTTCGAGGAAGGCTAAAGAAAATGCGTGTCACGTTGTTAGGAACCGGCAGTCCCGTCCCGTCGCTGAAACGCGCATCCGCCGGCTATATGGTGCAGGTCGGCGGCGACGTGATCCTGATCGATCACGGCCCCGGCGCGTTTCACCGCATGATGCAGGCGGGCGTTGCGGCGACGGAGGTCACGCATGTGCTGTTCAGCCATCTGCATTTCGATCATTGCCTCGATTTCATCCGGCTGTTCCTGCATCGCTGGGACATCGGCGGGCCGGATTTGCCGCCGCTCAAAGTATACGGTCCGCCTGGGCTGAGCGAATTCGTCCACAAGCTGTTCGGGCGGGACGGCGTCTTCATGCTCGACCTGACCGCGCGCACCAGCCACGCCAACAGTATTCAAATTTTCGAGGGACGCGGCGGGACCCCGCCCCGGCCATGGCCGCGCGCCGATGTCGCGGAGGTCTTCGAAAGCGACGTGATCGAAGGGGCGGGCTGGCGTATCGCCCTCGCCAATGTGCCGCATCACCAGCCTTATCTGATCAGCTACGGGGTGCGTGTCGAGGCCGATGGCGGCGTGTTCGCCTATTCCAGCGACATCACCCTGCCGGCGGCGAAGGGGCCGGCGAGGCCGCTGTACGGCCTTGCCGAAAATGCCGATGTGTTCGTCCACTATCTGAATTCGTTCGACGTGTCGCGGGAGGAAACCGGCGGCGGGGCGGCCGAACCGACCCAGCAGCGCGTGGTGGGCGAGCTCGCCCGGGACGCGGGCGTGAAGACCCTGGTGACGACGCATCACGGTCCGACAATCGACCGGGACGGCATTCGCGAGCGGATCATCGCCGATATCGGGGCGGTCTACCGGGGTCGGCTGATCTGGGGCGAGGATTTGATGGCGTTCGACATTCCGGAATAGAGCGGTATCGCAATGCGAAACCCGGTGCATCGAACATTAGAAGCCCGCTTCCGCCGGATCAGTGTCCAATGGCCGTTACCATGCTGGCGCGGCGGTTGCGTGCGCGCTGTTCGGCTGCCCCGCCCTTGGCCTATGATCAATCGTTGCATTTGCCCGCCGGCCGGGGCCGGTCGGCCCGTCTTCGGACTATCGCACCAGTGCCAACCATAGGAGGAGGCTATTCCATGAATGATATTACCCGCCATCATAAGGGCCCGCGGATGAGCCAGGCCGTGGAACATAACGGCGTCATCTACCTCGCCGGTCAGGTCGGCGACGACCAGAAGGCCGATGCCGCGACGCAAACCAAGCAGATCCTGGCCAGCATCGACAAACTGCTTGCCGAATGCGGCAGCGACAAATCGAAACTCCTGTGGGCGCAGCTCTGGGTCACCGACATGCGCAATTTTGCGGCGATGAACGAAGTCTGGGATGCCTGGATCGATCCGGCCAACCGCCATTATC
>JAOTYV010000412.1 GCA_029861675.1 Alphaproteobacteria bacterium | reverse complement strand
TTTCGTCAAACAGCAGAATTATGACTTATCGAAGAGGAGAACCCATGCAGGAAGTGCAGGAGAGGACACCAGAGGTGGCGCGTGCGGAGATCGATGCCCTGCCGTTGGACGGGGAGTTATTGTCGATCCTGCAGGACCCGGCGCATCCCGGTCACAAGGCGGCAACGGCAAAGCGCCGTGCGCTGTATGACGCTGCTTATCCAGCCCAGACCGGGCCGGATAAGCAGCGCAATGGAGATATTACGGGGAATGCCGTCAATAAGGATCCGGCCGGTGGATCAATCTTCGACGCACCGTCTTCGCCTCAAGCGTATCGCTTCGACGCAACGCCGCCGAAGCTCAGCCATGATGCAGACCTGGACCGAAAAGCCCGTGGTTGGTTTTACGAGGCGGGTGTCCCCCCGTGGCTGGCGAACAATATCGTCATTGAATGGAATCGTGCCGCCGCCAGCCCCGCCGATCCGGATCGATCGGATGCTGACGCGGCAACCGCCGAAGCGGCGCTGCGCCGACATTGGGGTGCGGCGTATGAGTCCAAGATTGCTATGGCGAACAGCGTGCTGCAGTCGATCGGCAACGCCGAAATATTCGACCTATTGAACCGTTCCGGTCTCGCGAATAGCGACTACCTGATCCGCCAGCTCGCCGCGCTGGCGGAAAGCCGAGAGGGTCGGCAACCAGGTCGGTAAATTCGACTGCGCGGCATATCAACATTCGAGGTGGTTCATGACACTGACATCGACGGTCAATCGTGTGTCCTATGACGGGGACGGCAGCACGGGTAATTTTCCGGTACCGTTCGCCTTCCTGGATGCAAATGACCTGGAGGTCATCGAACGGGATCTGTCAACCGGCGCGGAAACGACCAAATCCCTGAACAATGAGTTCACGGTATCCGGTGGAATGGGGGCGACCGGGTCGGTGAGTGCGACACTGGCACCCCCGGCCGGCGTGAGTTGGACAATTGTCCGGCGCACGCAGCGGTTTCAATCGATCGACTATACGGACAATGATCCCTTTCCCGCCGCGACCCACGAAAGTGGGCTCGACCGGGTTACGATGATCGTCCAGGACGCGGCGGGCGATTTGGATCGCGCGCTCCGCTTTCCGGTTACCGATTCCGCGACGATACCGGGCGAAATTCCGAATAGCGGATTGCGCGCCAATAAATTTCTCGCTTTCGATGGCGTCGGCACGCCCATCGCGTCGGCCGGCGGGATCAGCGGCAGCATCCCGGTGAGCGGGTTCATGCAGGCGGTGCTGGATGACATCGATGCGGCGACGGCCCGGCAGTCACTGGGCCTCGTCATCGGCACCGATGTGGCCCCGGCGGGGGCGACCGGCGACTATGTGGGCAAGGTGGATCTGACAATCCGGGCGACGCCGCCCGTGGGTTGGATCGTTCTTAACGGTGACAGCATCGGGGATGCAGGCTCCGGCGCCACCCTGGGCGATCCGCAATACGAGGAATTGTTCAAGGAGTTATGGGGGTCAATGGCGGATGCGCAGGCGCCGGTTTCGACTGGACGCGGCATCAGAGGGCAGGCGGATTGGGATGCCGGTAAGACGCTGACGATGCCGGATGCGCGCCAGCGGTTCCCCATCATGGCGGGATCGGTCGGGGGCCTTACCACGCGCACGCTCGGCGATATTGGCGGCGCCGAGGACCACACCCTGACCTCCGACGAAATGCCCGGACACGATCACAACGTCGATGAATGGCGGTCCAACGATTTCGACAATACCGGCGGCAGTAAATTCGTCATGGCCGATACCAACGGTTCGCAAAATCTGAACGTCAATAAGGGAATGCATTCCCGCGGCGGCGACCAGCCGCACAACAACATGCCGCCGTGGATCGCACTGAACCTGATCGTGAAGTTTTAGTCGCACCGCATGCGTCGTTGGGCGCTGCCGCTGCTTCACGGCCGGCCGCGTTTAAAAACACTCACAGAGTTGGAGGGAACATGACATTGCCCGCACATGCGGCGGCGCAGGGTGCCGCCCTAACACCATGACCGATATCAATCCGGCGGAAACGAAAAGCCTGCGGGCCCATGTCGTGTCCTGCGGCGTCCGGTACAAGAATCTGTACGACCACATGACATCCTTGTCGCGCAAGATCACCCGCCTTGAAGCGGGCATGGTGACCGGAATGGTCATCATTATTGGTTTGCTGGCGAAAATGGCTTTCTGGCCGTCGGGCTAACGCGATGCGGCAATGGATTTATTTTTGTGCGCTGGCAGGCTTGCTGTCTTGTTCCGATGCGGGTCGGGCGCAAGGCGTTTGCGATGACCGGGCTGACATCGTCGCAACGCTTGAACACGCCTACGGCGAACGGAAGGTCGCCGTGGCGCTGTCCGTCAGCGGTGGTCTTGTCGAGCTTTATACCGCCGTCGATGGGAGTTGGACGCTGCTCTACACCGTGCCGGATGGCCCAACCTGTTTGTTGGCCGCGGGGGAAGCGTGGGAAAGCTGGGTGCCCGCACCGGTAACACCTGAAACAAAATTCCATTGAAGCATGAAAGCGTGCCGGGACCGCCGGCCGATTCGAACCGCACGAGTGTCGCACCCGCCGCCTTCGGGCGGCTTTTTCTATGGAGAAACACATGGCGAAATATTCCAAACTCATCATTGCCGTCCTGGGCGCGGTCATCGTCGCGGTTCAGACGTTCCTCGGCATCGATTTGGCCGGACAGGGTCTCTCGGCCGAGGCGGTGATGGCGATCCTCGTCCCGTTGCTGACGGCCTTCGGCGTCTGGGCCGTGCCGAATGTCGATGACGGGAAACAGTGACATGAGGAAATACGCAGTCCTAATCCTAGTCGTCTTGATGGCTGGGTGCGCCGGCTCCCTGCAATCGACGGCCGTCACCCCGCAGCAACGCCTGTACGCCGCCTATGGCGATTACATCGTCTATGGCCAGATCGTCCTCCAGACCGTGGAGGACCCGCTGACTTTGCCCGAGACCAAGGCGGCGCTGAAGGAAGTGAACCGCCGCACCTTCAAGGCCATTCAGTTTGCCCGGACCGCCTACGAGCGGGGTGAGTTGACGGAGGTCACCTTGCTTGTCGCGGAGACCGGCTTGCGCGAGCTTAGAGCCCGGCTGGTGGCTGATGGGAGATTGAAACAATGAACGCAGCAACCGCACTCTTGCTGCTCAAGCTGCTCGATGTCGCGATAGCGGCGCTGGCGGCGTACCCGATATCGCAGGCGAAGTTCAAGACCATGCACGCCAAGCTGCAGGCGGCCGTCGACGAAGGCCGCGATATGACGGATGCGGAAATGGCCGAAGTCTTCTCGGAGGCCGAGGAATTACACGACCGCATTGAGGCCGTTGAGGGGGATTGAGAATATTCCGAATGTTTAGGTACCCTCGCTTTCGGGTGTTTGG
>JAOTYV010000411.1 GCA_029861675.1 Alphaproteobacteria bacterium | reverse complement strand
TGGTAACGACATCGGCAACCGGAATATCGTAGAGGCCGGTGGTTACGGTCGGACCGCGGGCAATCGGCACGAACGACAGGGCGTGGCTGCCGAGATTGCCGATATTCTCCGTCCGGATCGCCAGAAACCGCCCTTCCGCATCGAGCGCCAGTTCCGCCCGCGTGACGAGGTCCCGGCCGGCATAGTCGCCAAGCGCCATCTCGCTCCGCGTGCCGGTCCATTTGACCGGGCGGCCAAGGCGCTGCGCCGCCCACACCACAAGCGCGAACTCAGGGTAGAGCGAGTTGCGCGTGCCATAGCCGCCGCCGACATCCCGGGAGATAACCCGAAACCGCTCCAGCGGCAGGTCAAAGGCGGCCGAGAGCATGCGCTGAAAGGGATTCACGCCCTGACTGCCGGCATGCAGCGTATAGAGGCCGGAGTCGGCGTCGTACTCGCCGATCGCCGCGCGCGGTTCCATCGGTACGCCGGTCACCCGGTTATTCACCAGTTCCAGGCGCACGACATGCGCCGCCCCGGCGAACGCCGCCGCAACAGCTTCGGGGTCGCCTTTGTGATCTTCGATGCAAAGGTTGCCCGGCCGGTCATCCCACAGCCGGGCCGCATCGGGTCGGAGGGCGGCAACCTGGTCCACCACCGCCGGCAGCGGCGCGGTGTCCGCCGTGATCCGTTCCGCCGCATCGCGCGCGCGATCCGCCGTGTCCGCAACGACGAGGGCGATGGCCTCGCCGACACGGCGCACCTTGTCGGTTACCAGCGGATCGATACCCGGATAGAAGATTTCCGACCCATCGCGATTGATGAGTTCGACATCCTTCGGATTGCCCCGCGCCGGCATCGGCTTCAACCCGTCGGCACGATAGTCGTCGCCGGTCAACACCGCGAGGACGCCCGGCATGTCCGCCGCACCGCTTGTGTCGATCGATCGAATGCGGGCATGCGCCTGATCGGTTCGCGCGAACGCCGCATAGGCCTGCCCCGGAGAATTGAGATCGTCGCTATACTGCCCCTGACCCGACAACAGGCGGGCATCCTCGAACCGGGGGACGGCGGCGCCAATGCCCGCGGTTTTGTGTCTCGAATTCGAATTCAAATCTGTTCTTCCCGTTTGCCATAGACCATTTCTTGCTCAAATTGACTCAAGTGAAATGGTCTATCTTTTTGTTTTACGCAAATACGTCGTCGCGAACAGCTTCGGTTCGCTCGGGATTTTCTCTAGTGTCGCATCGAACGACCGCAGGCAAATGCCGACCTCCCATGGCGGCGGGTAATGGATGCGCCTGGATTGGATCAATCCTTTGACGACGCTTCGGCCTTCACAAGACCGAGGATGATTTCGGCAATTCCCGGGTGGGCGCCGACCGGCCCGGAGTCGGCGGCTCCGGAATGGGCCGACGCAATAATCCTTGGAATGTCATCGGTGCTGTGGGCGCCATGGTCCATGAACAGCCCCACGACCACACAGAGCCGCGGCGCGATCGGTCGCAGCACCGCTTCGAGCAACGGTGGCTGTTCCAGGAAGGCCTCGCAAACGCGGTGGAATTGCCCTGTCTCAGCGATCCGGCCGGCCATCTGGTGCGCCGCATCGCCCGAGTCCGCATGCCGCTGCGTGCCATGCGCGGCCAGCACGAGCGTGGTGTCGCCGGGCGCGAATTTTCGGACAGCGCATGCCTCCAATGCTTGCGCGACGGCAACCGCATCGAGGCCCGGCGCGACGCCAACCGGCCGGCATTGAACGATCCGCCGCCCCGGCATCTCCGCCAGCAGTCGCGGCAGCACGGTGTGATAGGTATGACCCTCGGCCATGAGCAGCGGCACCAGATATACCGGCTCGGCGGACATGCCCCGCACCGTTTCGGCCAACCCCGGATCTCCCTTCAAGGAGCACGCCGCGACTTCCGAGAATTGGCCGGCGGACCGAAGCCGGACGGCGAGATCCTCGGCCACGCCGCTTCGTCCGGCGCCGCCATGGGCCCACAACACCAGGGCGGGCAGCTGCCGCGCCGGGTTAATGGCGTACACCGATGGGGCACCGCATGATTGGCCTGATTTTGGGCATCGCATGAGCTCGTTCAGTTTCGTTTCATCCTATATCACAGCCGCCATTCGATTCGTAACGCGGCCCCTTCATCGACAAATCCCTTCCGGTGCGCTACCGAATATCTCCAGTAGCGCCGAAGCAACGCGAGACATCGTCATGCCGATGATCACCGATCAGTCCCCGATCGCCTTTGCGGATCCGCTGCCGGAGGCGGTCGATATCGTCGTGATCGGCGCGGGCGTCGCCGGCACCGCGAGCGCCTATTTCCTGGCCGAGCGGGGAGCGAAAGTCTTGCTCTGCGAGAAAGGACGGGTCGCGGGAGAGCAATCGAGCCGCAATTGGGGCTGGGTGCGCCAACAGGGCCGCGACTGGGCCGAATTGCCGATCATGATGGAATCCAACCGCATCTGGCGCGGCCTGGCGGAAAAGACCGGAGAGGCGGACCTCACCTTCACCCAGTCCGGCTGCCTGCATCTGATCGACAGTGAGGCCCGGCTGAAGAAATACACCGAATGGCATGATCTGGCGAAAGAACATCAGCTCGACACCAAGCTGCTGTCCAAGGCGGAAGTCGCGGCGCGCTACCCGAGCATCACCGGCGACTGGATCGCCGGGGTCGTCACGGAGTCCGACGGCAGGGGCGAACCGTTTGTCGCGATCCCCGCGCTGGCCCGCGCCGCGCGCCGCGTCGGCGCGGCCGTCATCGAGGGCTGCGCCGTCCGGACGCTCGACATCGAAGCGGGTCGGGTGACCGGCGTGGTGACCGAGGCCGGTCGCGTGCATTGCGACCAGGTGCTGTTGACCGGCGGCGCCTGGTCGACGCATTTCGCGGCCAATGCCGGCGTGGATCTCCCGCAACTCGCGGTTCGCTCGACGGTTGCGCGAACCGAGGCGGCGCCGGCGGCCTACAGCCACAACATATCGACCCCCGGTTTGGCGCTGCGGCGGCGAGCCGATGGCGGCTACACAGTGGCCACCGGCGACCTCGCGGAACATTATTTGTCCGCGGCGTCATTCAAGTACTTCACCAAGTTCCTAAAACTGCTGCGGCTCTCGGCGAAAGATGTGCGGCTGCGGGCCGGCGCGCCCAAGGGCTATCCCGGCGCGTGGGGCGCACCCGGCCGCTGGAGCGCGGACGAGATCAGCCCCTTCGAACGGATGCGGGTGCTGAACCCGGACCCGTCCCGCGCGGTGATCCGGAATATCGAGGAACGATTACCCAAACGCTACCCGGCGTTGCAAGGCGTAAAACTCGCCGAGGCGTGGGCCGGCATGATCGACGTCACCCCCGACGCCGTGCCGACCCTGGGCGAGGATCACCGTCTGGCGGGCCTTTACATCGCGACCGGGCTCAGCGGGCATGGTTTC
>JAOTYV010000410.1 GCA_029861675.1 Alphaproteobacteria bacterium | reverse complement strand
ATGATGCCGATCTGGTCGCGCTCGAGCGCCATCGAGGCATAGACTGCGGCGGCGCCGGCATGGTTGGAATGCTGCAGGCCGATCCAGGCGATGCCGCTCTTGGCCGCCATATCCATCGCCAGCTCCATCGAATAGCGCGCCACCAGATGGCCCATACCGTTATCGCCGTTGACGATCGCCATCGCCGGGGTCTGTTTCTCGACGCGGATATTCGGTGTCTTGTTGATGGCGCCGCCCTTGATGCGGCCGACATACATCGGCACGCGGATGCAGCCATGGCTGTCCTTACCCAGCAGATCACCGTCCGCCATGGCGCGGGCGAGGCCTTCGGCGTCAGAGTCGGGCAGTCCGACTGCGAGGAAAACCTTGGTCATAAAATCTTTCAGCCGGTCGTAGGGCACGCGGATGGCGTTCTCGTCGACGGGAAATTCTGAGGAGACGGGGTGAGTGTCGGGCATGGTCGGGATCCTCCGGGCGTGTTTCTTGTTGGCGCCAAGACTACCGCGTCTAACCCAACGCCACCAAGCCGCCCTATGCCTGGCACCGCTCAATCGACTAACCTAGCGCCAATTAAAAATACTCAAACGGTGCCGCCATGCCCTACGATCTTGCCACGCCTCTGTCACCTGGATTTCTCGAACAAGTGCCGACGTTCCTCGCCGGCGACGATACGCCGCGCGATCTGCTCGAGCGCTGTATTGCCGTGATCGAGGTGCTCGAGGCCGACGTGCAAGGCTTCGTCACCCTGAACTTCGAGGGCGCGCGCGCTGCCGCCGATGCCGCGAGCGCGCGCTATGCGGCGGGCAATCCGCTGTCACCGGTCGACGGCCTGCCGATCGGTTTGAAAGACATTATCGAGACCGCCGATATGCCGACCCAATGCGGCAGTCCGATTTATGATGGCTACGAAGGCGGCCGCGATGCGCCACTTACCGCGGCGCTGCGCCGCGGTGGTGCGGTGATCGTCGGCAAGACCCACAGCACCGAATTCGCCTACGGCAATATCACGCCGACGCGCAATCCGTTCGACCTGGAACGAACGCCCGGCACCTCGTCGAGCGGTTCGGCCGCGGTGGTCGGCGCCGGCATGCTGCCGGTCGCCATCGGCACCCAGTTGATGTCGTCGGTGATGCGCCCGGCGAGTTATTGCGGCCAGGTCGGGGTCAAGCCGACCTATGGCGCGATCCGGCAGGCCGGCATCCATCCGTTCTCGCCGTCGGGCGAACATGTCGGCGCCCACGCCGCGGCACTCGCCGACGCCTGGGCGGTGCTGCGCTTTCTGTCGAACGAGGCGGGCCCGGTGCCGGGCTCTCATGGCATCACCGGGCCGGAGACGATACCGGCGGCGGAAAAGCCGGTCCGGCTGATGCGCATGTATACGCCGGGTTGGGATATCGCCGACGGGTCGGTGCGCGCTGCTTTCGAGGCCGGTCTCGATCGGTTGTCGAACGCCGGCGTTGAGATTGTTGAACCCGCAGGCGTATCGGCTCTGGCGGCGCTGGAGGACGATTTCGCCCGCGCCGACTGGTGCATCGCCGAAATCGCCGCGTTCGAAATGCGCTGGCCGTTCTTCGAATACGAGGCGGCGGGCCACACCCACCATCCACGCATCGCCAAGGCGCTAGCGCGCGCGCACGAGATTACGCTCGCCGACTATCACACCGCGCTCGAGTTCAAGGCTGCGTTCCGCGAGCGTATCTTGGCCGTGCGCGATACTATCGACGGCATCGTCGGCCTGACCGCGCCGGAAGTCGCGCCGGTCGGTCTGGAGAATATCGGTCACCCGGTCACCTGCTCGCCGGCGACGTGCGCCGGTGCGCCGTCGCTGACCCTGCCGTTGATGACTGCCCACGACATGCCGCTCGGCCTGCAGTTGATCGGCTTCCACGGCGAGGATGCGCGCCTGTTCGCCCAGGCGGCGTGGGTGGAAAGCGTGTTTGGGTGAGGAAATCATGGGGAGAACCGTACATGAGCACCAAATTTCCCGGGCGGCCCTCGCGTAGGGCGCTACTGGCATTCGCCGGTGTCGCAACCGCCGTATTGCCACAGCTGCGATCGCGGTACGCGCGGGCCAGTACCCATGCGGTGCGCGACATCATCCAACCCGATAGAGCCTCGCCCGCGGCCTTTATCGAGCGCGCTTTCGCGTTGCGGCAGCAGGCGGTCGACAGTGGCGATCAGGCTTACGGCGCCGCGGTGGTCAAGGACGGCAAGATCATCGGCCAGTCGCAAAGCCTAGTGGTGCTCGACGACGACCCGAGCGCCCATGCCGAGATGTCGGCGATCCGCGATGCGGCGCGCCGGGTTGGCCGCGCCGGTCTGCGCGGGGCGACACTCTATTCCTCGTCGCGGCCGTGCCCGATGTGCGAAGCGGCGGCGTTCTGGGCCGGCCTCGAGGGCTTCCATTTCGGCCGCGGCATCGAGCCCGGCGGCGCGCCGAGGCTATGCGGGTGAGGTCAGCCCCTCTCCCTCGGGAGAGGGGTTGGGGTGAGGGGACATGATTACTCTTAGCGCAGAAAAATATTCTTCCCCTCACCCGGCTCGCTTTGCTCGCCACCCTCTCCCGGTGGGAGAGGGTTAACCCCCCTTAGCCGCGTCGAGCGAGATGCCTTTGTTGGCCTGGCCGCGGAACTCGTTGTAGAGCTTCATAACCGCCTGCTCGACCCGGTCGGGCTTCATCCAGTCGGCGTACACGCCGAGTTTTATTTCCTTGGCCGCACGCTTGGCCGGGGTGCCGGCTTTGAACTGCTTTCGCGCGCCGCGCTGGACCAGGCTCAGATAGTCGGCCATGTCTTCCAGCACGCGGCGGTCGCTGACCGGGCCGTGGCCGGGGACGACGGTCTTCAGCGGAAACGTCTTCAACACCAGCCGGGCTTTCTTGATCCAGTTGCCGATATGGGCATCGAATGTGGCCGGGGTAACGAAGTTGAAGCAGAAGTCGCCGGAATAGAGGATCTTCTCCTTGGGCAAATACACCATAGTGTCGCCCTTGGAATGGGTGTGACCGAGATTGTGCAGCTCGACCCGGCGATTGCCGAGATACAGATCCATCGAGCCGTCATAGGTGTGGGTCGGCAGATGTTGCTTGAGGCCGCGCAGGTGTTGTTTGTGTTCCGGATTGACCCGCCGGTAGTGGGCCAGATCGAGGCCGGTCTCGATCATGCGCTCGCGCATATAGCGGTGGGCGATAATCGGAATATCCCGCGAGAACCAGTTAAGCCCCAGTGTGTGATCGGCGTGGTGATGGGTGCAGACGATCTGGCCGACCGGTTTCTTGGTGACCTTGCGGATGGATCGCTGGAACGCCTGGGTCATCGGTTTGACGTACAGCGTGTCGATGACCAGGCACGAGTCCGGCCCAACCACAAGCCCGGCGTTGGACACATTGAGCCCGCCCGACTGAATATAGGCGTAGCAATCGT
>JAOTYV010000116.1 GCA_029861675.1 Alphaproteobacteria bacterium | reverse complement strand
CGAACAATCCGCCGATACCGAGCATCCAGACCGCCGGCGGATGGCGCAGATAGCGCGCCGGGCGTTCGCGGTAAATCACCCACTTCCCGAGCGCCAGCCCAAAGGCGATGGCGAAGCTCATGGCCACGAGTTGAAAGGGGGGAATGTCCCCGGTCCATGTCGTCAGCAAGGCGAGCGCGCCCCACATCAACACCGCGCTGCCCCCGATGGCCGTCTCGCGCTGAAGCCGCGTCACCGTTGTGCCGCCGACAATCGGATGATGCGCAGCGTTTCGTCCCACAGCTTGTAGTCGTCCAGCGTATCGGGATGCACCCAACGGACACCGGCGGCGTCGCTGCCGGCGACCGCCTTGCCGGCGCGCCATTCGACGGTAAAGTCGACCAGGGTGTAGTGAAAGCGCACGCGCCCGTCCGCCTCATGGGTCAATGAATCCACTACGTCGATCAGTCCGACAATCTCGACTTCCAAGGCCGTCTCTTCGCGGATTTCTCGCAGGATGGCGTCGCGCACGGTTTCGCCGAGTTCTTGCCGCCCGCCCGGCAGGCTCCAGCTTCCATAGCGCGGCGCCTTGCCCCGTTGGATCAGCAACAATTCGTCGCCGCGCCAGATAACGGCGCCGACACCGACGATTGGCCGGTCGGGATATTCACGCGACATTAAGGACTCCCTTCGCGGAAGCACTTCGTTTACACGGGGTTGGCTACCATCTCAACTTTATCGTCGCGGCGGGTTAGGATCGCCCAGGCGTGCGCAAGGAGCGAAGCATGCAATACAACGTTCTGGGCCAATCCGGCTTGAAAGTTTCGGAAATTTGTCTCGGCACGCTGACCTTCGGCGACGTGACTGACAAGAAAACCGCCATAAAGATCGTCGATTCCGCGCGCAAGGCCGGCGTGAACTTCATCGACACGGCGGACAGCTATGCGGGCAGCCGGTCGGAATCCATGGTCGGCGACCTGATAAAACAGGATCGCGACGACTGGATCCTTGCCACAAAAGTGGGCAGCAGCCAGGGCACGCCGGCGCGGCGCAAGGGGTTGACGCGCAAATGGATGCGGCAGGCGATCGACCACAGCCTGCGGCGGCTCAAGACCGACTACATCGATATTTATTACATGCACCATGTGGATTGGGAGACGCCCCTGGCCGAAAGCATCTCGACGATGGGCGATATCATCGCGGCGGGGAAAGCCCGCTATTGGGGATTCTCCAATCATCGGGCGTGGCAAATCGGCGAGATCATCAGGCTGTGCGATCAGCTGGGCGTACCCCAGCCGGTCATTTGCCAGCCCTATTACAACGCGATGAATCGCATGCCCGAAACCGAGCTGCTGCCGGCATGCGACTACTATGGCATCGGCGTCGTGCCATTTTCGCCGCTGGCGCGCGGCGTTCTGACCGGCAAATACACGCCCGGTGAAAAGCCGCCTAAATCCACGCGTGCGGGCCGCGGCGACATCCGAATGATGCAAACCGAGTTTCGGCAAGAGTCCATGGTGGCGGCGCAAAAAATCGCCAAACATGCCGCAAAGCGGGACATGTCGCCGATCGATTTCGCACTGCTCTGGGTGCTCAACAATCGGCTGGTATCCAGCGTTCTCGCCGGCCCGCGCACCGTCGCCCATTGGAACGGTTATCTCGGCGCGCTCGCCCACCGGTTCACCGCCGAGGACGAGGCCTTTCTCGACACATTGGTCCCCCCGGGCCATCCGTCGACACCGGGATATTTCGATCCGCGCTACCCGCCCGCCGGCCGTCCCGTGCGAGCGGGTTAAAGCAAATCCCGAGCGAACCGAAACGGTTCGCGACGACGTATTTGCCTAGAAACAAAGAGATAGACCATTTCACTTGAACCAATTTAAACAAGGAATGGGCTGAACGCCGCGGCCTCAATACATGTGTTGACCGCCGTTGATCGACAGGGTCGATCCGGTTACGAACCCGGCATCGTCTGCGACCAGAAACAGCACGCCGCGTGCGATCTCGGACGCCTTGCCGAGCCGGCCGACCGGAACTTTTGCGACGATCTTCTCCAGGACATTGGGCGGCACCGCGCGCACCATATCCGTATCGATATAGCCCGGCGCGATTGCATTCACGGTGATGCCCTTGGCGGCGCCTTCCTGGGCCAACGCCTTGGTGAAGCCATGGATGCCGGATTTCGCCGCGGCATAATTGACCTGGCCGTACTGGCCGGCCTGACCATTGATCGACCCGATATTGACGATGCGGCCGAAGCCACGCTCGCGCATTCCGTCGATCACCGCGTGACACATGTTGAAGCATGAACCGAGATTGGTGTCGATCACCGCTTGCCAGCTATCGGGCGACATGCGCTGCATTGTCCCGTCCCGGGTAATACCGGCATTGTTGACGAGCACGTCCACCGGTCCGAGATCCTTCTCGATCTGCGCCACGGATTCCTCACATTGACGAAAATCACAGACGTCGAATTTGTAAACGCGGATGCCGGTCTCTTCCTTGAAAGCCGCAGCAGCCTCATCATTCCCGGCGTACGTCGCCGCCACCTTGTAGCCCGCATTCTTGAGAGCAACGGAGATGGCCCCGCCAATCCCCCGTGTCCCGCCTGTCACAATTGCCACTTTTGCCATTGCCGTTCATCCTTTCCAGGAACTTTGGGCAACATTTCCCTAAATCCGGCGGCTGCCCTCGCCGTCATGCGTAGAGTCGTTCTATCCCGCGCCGATCGCCGTGCTACCGGCAAGGCCGGCGCTTCAATCGCGCGCCACGCAGAGCGCGATTCCCATTCCACCGCCGATGCACAGGGTCGCAAGGCCCTTCTTGGCGTCACGGCGCTGCATCTCATGCAACAGCGTCACCAGCACGCGTGTGCCCGACGCGCCGATCGGATGGCCGAGCGCGATCGCGCCGCCATTCACATTGACCTTCGACGTATCCCAACCGAGTTCCTTGTTCACGGCACAGGCCTGCGCGGCGAAGGCTTCATTGGCTTCGATCAAATCGAGATCGTCGGCCGACCACCCGGCTTTCTCCAACGCCTTGCGGCTCGCCGGAATGGGGCCGGTGCCCATAATTGCCGGGTCGACGCCCGCCGTTGCCCAGGACACGATGCGCGCCATCGGAACAATACCGCGCCGGTCGGCCTCGTCGGCCGTCATCAGCACTGTCGCCGCCGCACCGTCGTTAATGCCGGAGGCATTACCCGCCGTGACCGTACCGTCCTTCGCGAAGGCCGGACGCAACGACCCCAGCACATCGATGGTCGTATCCGGTTTCGGATGTTCGTCGGTATCGACGATTGTTTCGCCCCGGCGGGTCTTGATGGTCACGGGGACGATTTCATCCCGGAATCGCCCCGCCGCCATCGCTTCGCCCGCCTTTTGCTGACTGGTCGCGGCGAATTGATCCTGCTGCTCGCGCGTGATCTGCCATTTTTCGGCGACGTTTTCGGCGGTGTTGCCCATGTGATAGCCGTTGAAGGCGTCCCAGAGCCCGTCCTTGATCATCGTATCCACGAAATTCAGGTCGCCCAACTTCTGGCCGTCGCGCAAATGCGCGCAGTGGGGCGCCTGGCTCATGCTCTCCTGCCCCCCGGCGACGACGATTTCCGCGTCACCAAGCAGTATCGCCTGCATACCCAAGGCCACCGTCCGCAACCCGGAGCCGCAGAGTTGATTGATCTGATAGGCGGTCTTTTCGACCGGTATGCCGGCCTCAATGGCCGCTTGGCGGGCCGCGTTCTGGCCGGTGCCGGCGGTCAAGATCTGACCCAGGATCGCTTCATCGACCTCATCGCCAGTCACCTGCGCGCGCTTCATCGCTTCCTTGATGGCCACCGCGCCCAAATACGACGCGGGAACGGCACTCAAACTTCCATTGAAGGCGCCAACCGGCGTCCGTACGGCGCTCGCAATTACCACATCCGTCATGTCTGATTTCTCCCTATGCCCGTGCGGTTGCGATAATCACCCCAACCGCTCCAACGATCCGCCCAACGACCAATCGGATTTATGCTGCACTGCACAATATATTGATGCGCCCATTTGAAACAAGGGCGCTGTGGGCCGATACAGCGTAACCGAGGGTGGACAAATTGTCGCGCTTTACCGGGACCGGCGGACTCGCGTCCCGCGGATCAGGAAAGCGCTTTCAGCCAGTCCAGCAGGGGCCGCCAGACCGTTTCGTCGACGCCGCGACCGACCATCATACCAATGTGCCCCGCCGCCGGGGACAGCTGCGCGGCGCGCGGCATCGCATCCGCGAGCGCCAACGCCGACCGTGGCGGCACGATACGGTCGTTTGCCGGAATTATCGCCAACGCCGGCAGATCGAGGTCCGCCGGATCAACCGGCCTTCCATCCACGCGCCATTGCCGCGTGGCCGCACTGTTGGCGCCGTACCAGCCGGCCAGGCATTCGCGCGCCACCGGTGCGGCCAATGGCACCCCGTCATTCACCCAATCCTCCAAGGCGACGAAGTCGCGCGCTTGGTCGGACTCCGGATCGAGCGCCGCAAAGGCGAAAAATTTACGCTCTCCCAATTGCGGGTCGAGCGCGGCGAACATCGCCTGTAACAGGTCGACCGGCAATTCACCAAGCGCGCGCATGATCCCGTCCCAGCCGACGGCAAGCGCGGCGATCCCGCGCGCCTGTTCTGCGCGGACGGCGTGAAAGTCCCAAGGGGTCGCGAGCAGCACCAGCCCCCGGATATCCCGCAGGCGCCGTTGCGCCAGCGCCGCCGCCAGCAAGCCTCCCATGCAATAGCCGGCGACCACCGGCCGTTCACCGGTGAGGCCGGCCACACATTCCAGGGCCGGTTCAAGCCGGCCTTGGATATAGTCGGTCAGGGTGAATTGGCGCTCCAGCGCGCCCGGCGCATCCCAATCGAGCAGAAAGGGCCAAACCCCCTGATCGGCGAGCCAGCGCACGAAGCTGCGCCGAGAAGACAGGTCGAGAATATACGCGCGATTGATCAGCGATGGGATCAGCAGGACCGGCGGCCCCTTCGGCCCGTCCCGCCCGTAGTCGTAGAGCCGGGTCGTGCCGTCCGACCAGACCGCCGGCGGGTATTCTAAATCACGCCGGTATGAATGCGCCCGATACCGCTCGACACCCGACAGGAATGCGTCGAGCCGGCGGCGGCCCTCGCGGTCGACCGCGACGGCGAACGCCGCGCCGTCAACGCTTGTGAGATCCTTTCGCAGGACGGCTGCGTTTTTTTCCAGCGGCGGGCTCCAACGCAGCAAGCCGTTGCTCAAGAGCGGCAACGCGGCGTTCGAGTTCGCGTAAGTCATCGCCGCTGTCATCAGGTGCAGCGGCAGCGGGCGCGGGCCGAGGCGCCGATTTGGGCGCGGCGGGGGCGTTGGCGGCGTCACTTTGGGTTGATCCTCCGGTTGGCGGCCATGGCGCGGCAATACCGGCGGCCGAGAGCCAGGCGAAAGGATTGGGTAACCCGGATTGCGGTTCCGTATTCGCCGGTGCGCCGCCGGATTGCATCGCCGACAGGAGCCGCCCCATGGTTTCCGCGGTCGCCGGATCGGACGCCATCAGGCGTAGCTGTTCCTGCCACAAATCCATGTACCGGCGGGCCAACGCGTCAAGATCGGGCGGCGTATCCATTTGGCTACTATATTCTCCCGCAGAACCGTTTGCCAGCAACGCGAATTCGCATCGCAATGCGACATCGCGCATGAAAATCACCCGGATTGTTATGACTTTCGCAATCCCGCGCTGCGATATAAGCTACGTCTCTACAGTCCCGGGCCGAAGACGACAGTTGACGAGAAGGATTCCAAATGGCGGCCAAAAAGGGCGACCCAGACGCGCCCGTTACAATAAAGAAATATGCCAATCGGCGGCTCTACAATACCGCGACCAGCAGTTATGTGACGCTCGAATACCTTTGTCAGATGGTAAAGGATGACGTCGAGTTCGTCGTGTACGACGCCAAATCCGGCGAAGATATTACGCGGTCCGTGCTTACCCAGATCATCGTTGAAGAGGAAGGCAAAGGTGACAATCTGTTGCCGATCGGATTCCTGCGCCAGATCATCAGCTTCTACGGAGACAACGTGCAGCGCATGCTGCTGCCGAGTTACCTGGAACACTCGATGAAAATGTTTTCCGACAATCAGGAGCGCATGCAGTCCTATATGAAGGATGCCATGGGCGGCATGCTGCCCTTCAGCTCGCTGGAAGAAATGAGCAAGAAGAACATGGCCGTGTTCGAGCAGGCGATGAAGATGTTTTCGCCGATGCAGCAGGCCGACGATAGTCCGGCCGGCAGCGACCCGGCGAGCGATTCGGTCAACGATTTGCAGGATAAGCTGGATCAGTTACAGCAGCAGATCAACCAGATGGCCGGCAAGCCGAAATCCCGATAGGGTCGCATCGCCGCCGCGAAATTTGACGAACGCTTATTTCCTGGCCAGAAGCGGATGCATGGCGTTTACGCCATCATCGTCGCCATTGTATTCGTCGCTCGCGGAACGCGCGGCGGATTTGCCGGTGGGTTTTTGAATTTGCGGCTTGCCGTAATAGTAACCCTGCAGGTAGCTGACGCCTTCTTTCATCAGCAAATCCGCATCCTCAACCCGCTCGACGCATTCGGCCACGGTCTTGATGCCGAAACCCTCCGCAAGATTGAGCAGCGTCTGGATGAACAGCAGGTTGTCGGGATTGTCCGCCACGTTCATGACGAAGGATCCGTCGATCTTGACGACATCGACGGTCAAGGACTTCAAATGCCGGAACGAAGTGTAGCCGGACCCGAAATCATCCAACGCCACCTTGCATCCCAGATCCCGCACCGCCGCCACGAAACGCGCCGAATCCTCGAAATCATGCAGTGACGCGGTCTCGGTAATTTCGATCATCAACCGCTGGGCGATGTCGGGTTTTCCCTTGACCATGCTGACCAATGCCCGAAGCCAGGATCGGTCGCTCGCGGTCAGGCTGGAAATATTGAGCGCCAATGTGACGTCCGGTTCGGCGACCAGATCGGCGACCACCATTTCCAATGTGTGCCGGTCGATCTGCCGCATCAGACCGATGCGTTCCGCAATGGGCACGAACGCGCCGGCGCCGACAATTTCGCCGTTCTCGTCGATCATGCGGATCAATGTTTCGTAGTAGGCGATCTCGGCCGTACCGCTATCGACGACCGGCTGATAGGCGAAGATGATCCGGTCGTCCTGCAATGCCTTTACGACCTGCTCCCCCACCACCATGTACTCGCGCTGACGCTGGCGCTGTTCATCGGACATTTCGAAAAAGGCGAAACAATTCCGACCCAGACGTTTTGCGTCGCGCATTGCGCTTTCCGCGCTCGCCATCACGTCATGTGCCGTTTGAATCAAGCCCGGGAACCCGGCCCCGCCAATCGAGACGGTAATATGGATCGCCCCGACGGGAGTTTGCACGGCAAATTGCCGGAACGCATTGAGAATTTTGTCCGCCGCGGATGCGATTCCGTTTTCGCTCGCGTTGGCTAGGACGACGCCGAATATATCGCCGCCAACGCGGCCGATTATATCGGTGGACCGCATGCACTCCTCGAGCCGTTGTGCGACGCCGACGATTACGGCGTCCGACGTCTCCCGGCCATAGGCTTCGTTCATCATCGCCATCTTGTCGATCCCGATGGCGAGATACCCGGCGGAAGTTTCGTACCGGCTGGCATAGGCCAGCGCGTGCTCGACGGCTTCCCGCAACCGCGACTTGTTAAAGAGGCCCGTCAGCTCATCGTAGTTCGCGCGCTGTTCCAGAAGGACTTCATGCTGCTTGCGGCCGGTGACCACGCGCAACACGCCGTTCAATCGGACGGGCTGTCCGGATTCGGAGAATTCCGCCGACGCCCGCTCATGGATCCAGCAGAAACCGCCTTTTTCGGTCCGCACCCGGTATTCACAGTCGAATGCTTCCCGGGTTGTAAAATGTTTGGAAAGGCGCTTGAGCCGATCCTTCAAGTCGTCGGGATTAATTCTTTCGTGAAAGGAATCACCATTGGCCACGGCTTCGCTGGCGGCAATTCCGAACATATTCGCGATGCTGCCGTACCATTGAATTTCGTCGCTTACGAGATCCCACGAGTAAATTACGTCGCCCGAACCCGTCAGCGCAGCCTTTATGGTGTCAGATTGACTCGTCACAATATTCATGAACACGCGCCCAAAACCGGCGCGCGTAGACCCCAACTAAGTTATAAACCCCAACTCGGCTGTATTATAGAAATAATAATAGCACATTTTTTATAAAATACTAGATTAATGTTTTATTAATTAACAAACTATTTACGACAACAATCTTCTTTACTTTGTGTTAACCATTTTTACTTACTTCGTTCGCGCTAAAAAACCTCACTTGCCCAAGCGCAAAGCCGTTTAGATCGGCGCCCTGACCGGGAAAATGTTGGGGGGGGGATTCGTGACGCCGGCGCAGTCTGCAACGTGGCTGGCCAGATAGTGATCAAGAAGCCACGAAATCGAACCGCCGGTTGTGGCGGCGCGAAACAGCGGGCCTATTATTTACCGGGCTGTAGGCGTTAATCCGGCGCGGCGAGTACGGCCGCCAGCCAATCCCACGCTTGGTTTTCGTCGAAGCATTGCCCGGCCGCCAGCGCCTTCGCGGCGATCGCTTGCGTCGCGCCCAAGCGTTCGTAGACCGCACCGGCGTGCGAGACGATGTGCCGGCCGCCGGAGGCCGGCCAAAGCGGGTCGTCCTCCGCCGATAGAATCAAGACCGGGCGCGGCGCGCAAAGCGCCACGACATCTTCCATGTCCATCCACTGCAGCAATCCCGGCACTACATAGGGCAGCGGCAATTCCTGTCGGCCGACCGTGGCCCGGTGCGGTCCTATGCCGCCGGCCGCCACCACCGCGCTACAGCGGGCATCCATCGCGGCCGTCAGGACCGCGACGGCCGCACCGCTGCCATGGCCGATCACGGCAATCCGATCCAAATCGATGGGAAACCCGCAATCGCCTTGGGTCAGCCAGTTGACCACCGAGGCGACGTCGGACGCCGCATCGCCAAGCATACTGCCGCCGACCGCCAGCTTGGCCACCGCATCATTGCTGCGCCCCTGCCGCAAACCGGCGCCCGGCAATTCGACACACACCGCCAGGTATCCGCGCCGCGCGGCCTGCCGGGCAAAATCGATTTCCGCCGCCGCATCCGCGCCGTCATGCCCCGCCGCCCCGACCCAGGACGTCGCCATGTCCCGGCCGTCGCCCTGAAGACAGAGCGCCACCGGCCACGCCTCCGGTGAAGCAGATCCGGCGCTCCAAACAAGCCGCACCGGAATGTCGCGCCCGTCCCGGACGCGAATGAAGATGCTGCGCTGATGCAGGCCGCCCCTATCGGCGGCGTCATGATCACGGCAATGCAGCATCCCGGGCGGGCCCCCGAACAGCCCATACCCGCTGATCTCCGCCAATCGAAGCCGCACGGCTGCCTGCCATTCGAGCGGGTCATCGATTCCCGCACGCGTCCACGCCAGCAATCGCGGCGCGGCTTCGGCGGCACGCCGTTGCATCGCCCCAATATCCAGACATAAACCGTCCGGCAGGTCGGCGGCGTTCGCCGCTCCGCCATCGGTCATCCGGTCAATCGGCATTTCGACAGGCCGTCCCCGCAGCCAGCGCTTCAAGAATTTTGTCATGCCCGCACTATAATCAATCGGAAAGGCGGAGCAACGCGCCCCCCATCCAACCATTTATCGTTGCCGCCGGAACTGCGCTATTATCGTCCTTCCGGAGCGATCGCATTTCAAAAACAAAGAGAGAGAATGCACCATGGAGAAGGCAACCACCCGGCTGCGAAAACTGTTCAGCGAAAAGCCTTTCGTCTATCTGCCGTCCGTGTACTACCCGCTCGGCGGCCGGATGGTGCAGGATATCGGCTTCGACGCCGCCTATATCGGCGGATATGTGACCGGCGGCTCGCGCGCGGTGAGTGAACCGCTGCTCACCTTGACCGAGCAGGTTGAAACCGCCGAAGGCGTCGCCCGGGCAATCGACATTCCCACGGTGTGCGATGCCGGTGCGGGCTTCGGCGAACCATTGCATGTAACGCGCACGGTGCGCCAATTCATCCAGGCCGGCGTTGCCGGCATCCACATCGAGGATCAGCTGTACCCCAAGCGGGCGCACTATCACAAATATGTGGCGCATGCGATTCCGGCCGAGGAATTCCGCGATAAGATACGCTGGGCCTGCCGGGAACGGGACACGCTCGACAAGGATTTCTGGATCATCGCCCGCTCCGACACGTGCCGTTTCGAGGGGCTGGACGAAGCGGTCAAACGGGTCAATATGGGCGCCGATGAAGGCGCGGATATGGGTATGCTGTTTCCGACCAATCTCGAAGAGGCCGCCCGCGCGCCCAAGGAAACGAAGATTCCCCTGGTTTATGTGCAGAGCCGGGGCAACCGTGACGGCCGCCCGGTCCTTTCGCTGAAGGAGTTGCAGGACATGGGATACGCTGCCTGTATCGACGCCCAACTCTTTCTGATGGTGAGCTTTCATCACGCCCGCCAGGCGCTACAGGAAATGAAGGATACCGGTGTCTACACCGGCATGACCCAGGAGGACGCGGTTGAGGTGCGCCAGGCGATCGAGGATACCATCGGCATGGATGCGTTTTATGCGATCGAGGAAGACACGGTCGAAGACACGAAATGGGGCAAGCGATAACGGCCGGTGGTATCCTTGCGCCTCAACCACATTGCCACGAGGAGCGATGCCGATGAACGCTCCGACCGCCGCCGCATGACGATGCGTCGCAGGCGGCGCTGAGGTGACGGATAGCGTCGCCCCCAGCGGCAAGGAACGCGCGCCGTCGCTCTTCTGGATCACCATTTCGGTTTGCCTGGCGGCGGGTATGCAATCGATGGACACCTTCGTCGCCGGCATCGCCCTGCCCAGCATGATGGGCGCGTTTTCGGCGGCGCATGACGAAGTCGCCTGGGTGCTCACCGCGTTTCTCATTGCCGTCGCCGTGTTCACCCCGCTGAGCGGCTGGTTGAGCCGGAAGATCGGTCGCAAGCGGCTCCTTCTTATTGCTATCGTCGGGTTTGTCGCCGCGTCGGTCTTGTCCGGTTTTTCGGATTCGATCGGGGAAATCGTTCAGGCTCGCTTTCTGCAGGGCATGTTCGGCGCCGCCCTGGTTCCGCTGTGTCAGCAAATCCTGCTCGACGCCTATCCGCGGGAACGTCAGGGCATGGCGATGGCCTGGTTCAATATCGGCATGCTTGTCGGGCTGATCGTCGGACCGTTCCTGGGCGGCTATATCACCGAGTTCTATACGTGGCGGTTCGTCTTTTTCATCAACATCCCGACCGGGTTGGCCGCCTTTACGATGATCTTCATTTTCGTCCGGGAAACCCCTCTGCAGCCCCGGCGGTTCGATTTCACCGGATTTCTCGCCTTGGCGACGACCCTGATCGCCTTTCAGCTCATGCTCGACCGGGGCGAACGTCTGGACTGGTTCAATTCGACCGAGATCGTGCTGGAGGCCGGCATCGGCGTCGCCGCCCTATACGTGTTCGTTGTCCACATCGTTACCGCGCGGCAGCCATTTGTCGATCCGGCGCTGTTCAAGAACCGCAACTTCATCATCGGCATGATCTATATCTTCAGCCTTGCGGTGATGATCTTCGGGTTTCTCGGAATCTTCCCGGGTATGCTGCAAAATCATCTGGGGTATTCCATATTGGCGTCGGGCATCCTGCTTTCGCCCCGCGGCATGGCCACCTTTGTCGCATCGCTGGCCGCCGGCATCCTGTTCGCTAGAATTGGGCCGAGACCGATCATCGTGGTCGGCCTCTCGTGTATCGCCTTTTCGATGTGGCAGATGTCGCAATTCACACCCACCGTGGATTCGGCACACGTCCTGCTGGCCATTTGCATCCAGGGATTTGGCTTCGGCCTGATGTCGACCACCGCGACCGCACTGGCATATATGACGCTGACACCGGATCTGCGGCCGGACGGCACCGCCTTCCTGTCGCTCAGCCGCCGCATCGGAGCGAGTATCGGCGTTTCGTTCATCGTCAGCCAGTTTCTTCGCCACACGCAGGCCAACCGATCGGCGCTGACCGAAAATGTCAGCCTCTACAATGAGCGGCTGCACCATCTGCCGCTTCCGGACGCCTGGAACATGGGCGATACGGCGGGGCTGCATGGCTTTGCGCGCGAGGTCACGCGGCAAGCGGAATTCATCGCCTATCTCGACGTGTTCCGGCTTCTCGCCCTGATCGTGCTGGCAATCCTGCCGCTGGTCGTTCTCACCCGCATCGTGATTTCCAAAAAGACGAAACCGTAACAACGCTGCCCCCGCTGGCCGCTGCCGGCCGAAAGGAATTGCCGATGACATTGTTATTGTCGAACGAGGACGCCGAAGACCTGTTGACGATGCCGGACTGTATCGATGCGCTCGAGCAGGCGTATCGCGAGATCGCCGCGAAACGCGCGATCATGGGGGCGCGCGGCGAAATCGTCACACAGACGGCGCAGGCGGACGCGGTCTACCAGTTGAAAACCATGAGCGCGACCATCGCCGGTATCGGCATGGGCTCCGTCCGCATCAATTCCGACATTCTCTCCTGGCCGGTTGTCGACGGAACGCGCCGCCGCCGGAAACTGCCGATGGCGCCCGGCAAGCGCTGGACCGGCCTGGTCATCCTGTTCAGCACCGAAACGGGCGAGCCGCTCGCCATTTTTCCCGACGGGGTGGTCCAACGCATGCGCGTCGCCGGCGCAAGCGGCCTGGGTGTCAAATATCTCGCACGGCGCAACGCAGAAACGGTCGCCTTGCTCG
>JAOTYV010000115.1 GCA_029861675.1 Alphaproteobacteria bacterium | reverse complement strand
AACGGCAACATCGACGCGAGCAGGCTTGAACTGTTCTTGTCCGCAACAGAATCGATGAATGTCGACGCCAGCGTCGGCACAGCCGCCTCCAGCACGCGGGCGGCGGCTTGCGGATACACCTCGACGTATTGTTGCGCGAGCGCGAATCTACCCGACATTGGCTTGTTCCCGATGAAGCAGGATGCTGGATTCCTCGCCAAAAATCTTGGCGGGAACCGTCATCCGGCCTTCGGCGGTTTCCAGGATGACGGCGACGGGCGAAATCTCGAGCACCGTGCCTTCAATACCGCCGACGCGAATTGCCTCGCCGACCCGGTAATCCTTGTTCAGATAGCGCGCGCCGATGAGATTGCTGACGAGGGTCCTGGAACCGAGGCTGAACGCAATCGCCAGGCCGCCCAGCACGGCGGCGATAACAATGGCGATGACCGTAATGAGGACCGTGATATCGATGCCGATTTGATCGATACCGATCACGATAATCGTTGCGACCGTGAAAATCTGTGCCCCCCGCGCCAGAAGAGTACGTTGGCGAGAATGCATGGCCTGGGCCGCGGTCACGGTTGCATCCCTAACAATGTTGCCGACAACCACGCCGGCGAAAATTATCAGAATACCGGACAGAATATTAGGCAGGTGCCCGATCATGCGATCGAGCCAACCCGCGAACATTGTAAGCCCGAGCAAATTGGTCGCCGCGGTCAGGAAAAACAGGATCACCAGCCAGAAGATCACATTGGCGATGATCACGACCACTGACTCGCTGATTTTTTTGGTAGCGATAACATTGCTTATTCCAATGTAACCCGAGAGCCGGTCAAAACTATTTGCCAGCCGGATGGTCAGGGCCTTCAGCATACGAGCGACCAGCCATCCAACAATGAGGATGGCGGCAGCGCCAATGAGTTGCGGCAGATACTCCAGAAAACCTTGGATCATTCGCGATGTCGCCGCGACCAGAGGCGCACTCCAGTCGAATACCTTATCCATCGTTTGGTTCTCCTTCGATCGGGTCTGCGATAACATCAAGCTTTTCTATCTGTACAAGTCTGACGTGCCGGTCCTCTATCGCCTTGACGGTGAATCGGTACGGTCCCTCGATTACGCGATCTCCGACACGTGGAATGCGCTCCAGACGGTTCATGAACAGTCCGGAAAGCGTATTGGCGTTAAAGTTGTCGTCGACGACAAAGCCGGTGTCGCGCTCGACATCGGCAAGCGACGCCAGGCCATGCGCGTCCCATCCCGACTCGGTCGCGACGATCGGAAAATCCGAATTGCCCTCGTCGGTCTCATCCGCGATGTCGCCGACGATCTCCTCCAGCAGATCTTCGAGCGTAACCAGCCCGACAAAAGCGCCGTACTCGTCGACGATGCACGCCATGTGGCCCTTGACCGCGCGCATCGTGTCGAACAGGCCGGACACCTTGTTCGTCTCGGGAACGACAAGCGGATCCCGACAAAACGATTTCAGGTCGGACCACGGCGTTGCGTTGCCGTCCAACATTGCATCCACCAGGTCTTTCATAAGAATGACGCCGACGAGATTGTCCGCGCTACCCTCCACTACGGGAAATCGGGAGTGCTTGGTTTCCTTCATGATGGCGATATTAACCTCGGCCGGACTGTCGAGCCGCAGGACGTCGCATTCCAATCGCGGGATCATCACACGGCTGACTGCCCGTTCGTCGAAGCGAAACAAATTGTGGATCATCTCCGCCCGGTCTTCGTTCAGTTCGCCGTGTACGGCCGACGTATTGACGATGCCGCGGATTTCTAGATTGCTGAGCACCTCCACGTGCGGCGCTTCCTCGACGCCGAGCATTCGCAGAATACCGCGGGACGCCCAATTCAGAATCCAGGTCAAGGGGAACAGCAGGATATAGAAGACCCGCAAGGGAATGGCGCACAGAAGCGATACAGGTTCGGGTTTTCGAATCGCCAGCGTCTTCGGCACCTGTTCACCAACGACAATGTGCAGTGACGAAAAAATCGTAAAGCCGAGCAGGAATGAAATCGTATGGAGTGCCGCCTCGCTCAATCCGGCCGGTTCGAGCAGCGGCCGCAGCAATGCTGCTACGGCGGGTTCGCCCACCCAGCCAAGGCCGAGCGATGCCATCGTGATTCCGAGCTGGCACGCCGCAAGGTAGGATTCGAGATTCGCCTGGATTCTTTGCGTTAGCTTCGCCGCGTATCCGCCTTCGGTCGCGAGACTGTCAATCCGGAATTCCCGCGCCTTCACAAGCGCAAATTCGGCGGCGACAAAAAATGCATTCGCCACAAGCAGCAAAACCACGGCGAGTAGGCTCAAGGCACTTTCTTCAATCGTCAACATGTTCCGCTCTCTTGCTCCAACAGTCTTGTTTCCCGCGGCAACCGGGATGCCGGCACCCCGCCCGATTATCCCACCCGAGACGCCGGGGCCTGATCTTGGATCTATACGAAAGGCCGCCAATCGTATCCGGGCGGTTTTAGGTCCGGCGCCAATTTCGCAAATGTCATGGCCGTAATAACCTGCAACCGATTGGCCGGCATCCGATCAGATCGATCAAACGCCTGCAACGCATGCGCGCGAGACTTAAACCGGCGATCTATGCCACGGCAACGACAATCGGCGACCGGTCCACGATTGAAGCAACGGATATCCGGAAATTCTCGCGGCGAAGTTTACCGGCGAACATTGGTAAATCGCCGTTTTGGCCGAATATCACTGCAAGACGCCGAGCGCCTTGGACGCCCGACGGCCCTCTGTCCATGGGTGACCTCCCTGTGCCATGCCGCAACATCCTCGCGAATTGAAACGCACCGTCTCGAACTCGCGGTTCGGCCAAATCGTAATACTCTCCGCGAGAGTTTTGGCGGGAAATCCGGCCAAAATTGGGAAGAGAATTGTCTGTCTTCCGCAACTCCGCGACTGCTATGCTCGGAAATCACCCTTCAAAGCAGTCGACAATAGAGAGGTTTTCAACATAACGACCCATGAAGAACGACTGGTCGGCTGGCGTGAATGGGTCGCGATTCCGGCCCTGAACCTTCCCGCAATCAAGGCGAAGGTCGACACCGGCGCACGCACCTCGGCGCTGCATGCGTTTTACCTCGAACCTTTCTCGGTCAACGGCGTCGAACGCATCCGGTTTGGCGTCCATCCGGTCCAGCGGCGCAAAGATATCGTCGTCGAATGCGAAGCCGATATTCTTGACCGGCGCGCGGTGACGGATTCCGGCGGACATCGCGAGACACGCTACACTATCGAAGTTGAAATACTTCTGGGCGGCGAGCAATGGCCGATCGAGATGACCTTGACCGACCGGGACACGATGCAGTTCCGGATGCTGCTTGGCCGCACCGCCTTGCGCGGACGGACGCTCGTGGATCCGACTCGATCATATCGAACCGGCCGAAGGAAACGGGCCGACATCGTCAGGATCTATACTAATTAATGGAAGGAAGCATCGAATTATGAAAATCGCAATGCTCGCCAGGAACCCGAATTTATATTCGCACAAGCGGCTCGTCGAAGAGGCGGAGAAACGGGGCCACGAGATCGAGATCATCGATACGCTGCGCGTCTATATGAACATCACGTCGCACCGATCGGAAATCCGTTACAAGGGAGAGCCGCTTGTCGGGTTCGATGCGGTCATCCCGCGTATCGGCGCCTCGATCACGTTTTACGGTCTCGCCGTGCTGCGCCAATTCGAGGTCATGGATGTGTACCCGCTGAACGAATCCGTCGCCATCGGACGGTCTCGGGACAAGTTGCGGTCCCAGCAGCTGCTGGCACGGCGGGGGATCGGCCTGCCCGTCACCGGGTTTGCGCATGCAACGCAATTCGCCGACGACCTTATCGACATGGTGGGCGGCGCGCCGGTGGTCATCAAGCTGCTCGAGGGCACGCAAGGCGTGGGCGTGGTGCTGGCCGACACGGCGTCATCCGCCCGAAGCGTCATTCAGGCCTTCGGCGGCGCAAAGGTGAACATCCTGGTGCAAGAATTCATTAAGGAGGCCGGAGGCACGGACATTCGCTGTATCGTCATTGGCGAGAGAGTCGTGGCGTCGATGAAACGGGAAGGCGCCGCCGACGATTTTCGGTCGAACCTGCACCGCGGCGGCAGCGCGGACACGGTGCGCATCACACCTGAAGAAAGGTCGACCGCGGTGCGGTCGGCGAGAATACTCGGACTGAATGTGGCCGGCGTCGACATGCTGCGCTCGAACCATGGTCCGGTCGTCATGGAGGTCAACTCGTCGCCGGGGCTCGAAGGCGTTGAGAAGGCGACGGGGCTGGATATCGCCGGCCAGATCATCGAATTCATCGAAAAGAATGCCAAACCCAACAAAACCAGAACCCGGGGTAAGGGCTAGATGACATGGGGCCCGGTCACGATTTGCGGAACCACATTGAAGCCCGGCGAACGGGCGACGGTGGATGTTCCCGCGACCGCCCTGTCGACACATACGGAAGTCACCATGCCGGTGCATGTGGTGCACGGGCGACGGCCCGGGCCGCGGTTGTTTGTCTGCGCCGCACTGCATGGCGACGAAATCAACGGCGTCGAGATCATACGGCGATTGATGCGTCAGTCAGCGCTTAGAAGGCTCTCCGGAACGCTCATCGCCGTTCCCGTCGTCAACGTCCTGGGCTTCGTGTCGTTGTCCCGTTACCTGCCCGACAGGCGCGATCTCAACCGGTCGTTCCCGGGGTCCACGAGCGGCTCGCTGGCGGCCCGCCTCGCCAATTTGTTCCTGACGGAAGTCGTAAGCGGATCCACGCACGGCATCGATCTTCATACCGGCGCCATTCATCGCACCAACTACCCGCAAATTCGCGCGAACCTCGGCAACGCCGATGCAGAACGGCTGGCGACCGCCTTCGGCGCGCCAATCGTCATTAATGCCGGCTTGCGTGAAGGCAGCCTGCGCGCCGCGGCCCGGGAGAGCGGAATTCCCGTGCTGGTCTACGAAGCGGGCGAAGCACTACGCTTCGAGGAAGTTTCGATTCGCGCCGGCCTCCGGGGCGTCCTCCGGGTCATGCGTGCGCTTGAGATGTTACCCCGCCCCAAGGAACGGCAGGAACGGGTACCGCCGATCATCATCCGCTCAAGCGGCTGGGCGCGCGCGCCGAGCAGCGGCGTATTGCGTCTGGTTACCCATAATGGCGCGCTGGTCAAAGCAGGCGACCGGCTGGGCCTGATCAACGATCCCTATGGTGAAACCGAAATCGAAATCGTCGCCCGCGCCGACGGCATCGTGATCGGCCACACGACATTGCCGGTGGTGAACGAAGGCGACGCGCTGTTTCACATTGGCCGGACGGAAGGAACGGAGGCCGCCGCAGATGCAATGGACGCCTTGGACGCATTCGAATCCGAAGTCGGCAACGGGGAGTGAAGCCTCCCGTTCAAAACCGCCGTATCAGTTACAACCGGTAAACCCGAACCGCCGTATCATGGAATAATTTAGCCTTTTCATGTGCCGAACAGTCCTCGGTAATGCGCTTAAAAGAATTCCATAGAACGCTATAACTGCAACTAATCTTGTCGACGGGAAAGTTGGACTCGAACATGCAACGGTCGGGGCCGAAACGTTCGATGGCCGTTTCGTAATAGCGCCGCGTCGCCTCGCACAATTCCCGGCTGGTCGGCGGCTTCGGCCTTTCGTGCCATCCGAAACCCGCGTAGTCCATGGCCAACCCGCCCAGTTTTACGACAACATTCGGGCATTCCGCCAAATTGGCCATGCCCTCGCGCCACGCGGTGAAGATTTCCTCACGCCTGCCCGCATAAGCACCGATGCCCGTGACTCCGCCGAGATGGTTCAGGACGAACGTCGTGCCGGGAAATGCTTTCGCCAAATCCACACATTCGGAGAGCTGGTGATAGCGACAGGACAGATCAAAACTTAGGCCAAGCGCATCGAGCTCGGCGAATCCTTCACGAAATTTTACATCCAGATACAGGCCCGGCGCTTGCGCACGAGCAATCCGCGGATCCGGGTCCCAAGCGCCGGTGCACCGAATGCCGCGAAAGCGTTCCGGGGCCGCCGCAATCTCCGCTTCCAGCACCGCCTTCACCCGAGACCCAATTGCGAGGTCCGCGTAGCCGACGATGCCGGCCGCGATTCGCGCCTTCCCGTATAGGCCCGACGCCGCCATCGCCGCCACGCCGTTGGCGAACTCGACCTCGCCCACATATTTCATTTCCGCCGGTCCATCTTCCCGATACATGGCAAGGTGCTCGATGAAGACCGTCGAGACGATATTGTGGCCGCTCTGCAAATCCGTCTGGATTTCGTCCATGAGATAACGCCGCTCGACGCGCCCGTCGCGGTGATCCCAGAGGTGATGGTGCGGATCGCAGATGGGAAGATCCGGGTCGATGGCATCTTCCCGGACCTGTGCGAGCCATTCGTTGTTTGTCGCCACGGAACCGATCAAGCCGCGATCAGCGCTTCACCCACAATTTGTGTGCGGTGCATCATGCGACGCTCGTTGTTATCGAAGGACTCGCGATAGTGCATCGTGCACCGATTGTCCCAGATCAGCAGGTCGCCAACCGCCCATTCATGCCCCCATGAAAATTCGCCATCGGTGCAATGCCGCCACAGCGCATCCCACAATTGCGTATCCGTTTCCCCCAGAACATTGGACGCGCCGGACCGCCGGCCCAGGTACAGCGCCTTTCGCCCCGTGGCGGGATGGACACGAACCAGCGGATGACGCGCGCCCGGCGCCTGCTCCGGATCGCTGGTCCCCACAAATTCGGCAAATTTTTTCCGCACCTCGCCGGCACTGGTATAGGTCGCATCGTGCACCGCTTCGCGCCCCGCAATCTGCTGTTTGAGGTTTTCCGGGAGCGTTTCATAGGCCTGATACATGTTCATCAGATGCGTGGCGCCCCCCTGCTTCGGCACTTCGAGCGCATACAGAAGGCTGGCGGTAGGCGGTTTTTCCATGAACGACATATCGGTATGCCAAATCGCCTCGCCATTGCCGAGGCTGCCGATGGCTTGTCCATCGACCGTGATATTGGAGACGCACGCCAGCTCGGGATATCCCTCGATCCAATGGCTGCCGGATTTGTTCGGCGGCGCCAGTTCAAGCGCGCCGAATATCTTCGAGAACTCAATCAGCTGGGAGTCGGTCAGCGTCTGATTTCGAATGAGCAGAATCAAATTCCCGTGCCATGCCTCGACGATCGCCGCCTCGGCGCGTTCATCAAGCGGCACCGTCAGGTCGACGCCGCAAATCTCGGCGCCAAGGGGCGCGTCCAATTGGCGAACGTCGATATGTGCATTAAGCCCGGTCTGCATGATGAACTGCTCCGCATTTCGTTGTTTGGGCGGGTCGAATTTCCGCGTGGTCTTCCACTGGATTCGAGACCGCGGATTATGCATGGCGCGTCCGGATATGCCAAACCGGACACTCATTCATAAAAATTTTTCGTTAATCTTCTCTTTTCAGAAAACTCATCCTATCGGCGTGGTCCTGCTTGCCGCAGGCTAGACGGTAAACACGGAGCATCCCGTCGTTTGCCGTCCTTCCAAGGCTCGGTGTGCATCAACGGCATCCTTCAGGTCGAAACGCTGGTTGATCGGAATTTTCACACCGCGCCGAACGGCCTCGAAAAGCGAACCGGCAAGATCCAACATGTCTTGCCGTTTCGCCGTGTGGGTCGCAAGCGTGGGACGGGTCGCATAGAGCGATCCCTTTTGCTGCAACAACCCGATCTCGATCGGCGGTATGGCGCCGGACGCCGCGCCGAAGGAAACGAACAAACCGAGCGGCGCAAGGCTGTCGAAGGATCCTTCGAAGGTGGCCGCGCCGACGGCGTCGTAAACCACCGGGACGCCTGCCCCATCCGTAATTTCCCGCACGCGTGCGGCGAAATCTTCGCGGGTATAGACGATGGGATGGTCGCAGCCATACGTCCTGGCCAGCTCCGCCTTTTCGTCGCTGCCGACCGTGCCGATGACGGTTGCGCCGATCTCCTTCAGCATTTGGCAGATGATCAGCCCAACGCCGCCCGCCGCGGCATGGAACAACACCGTTTGACCTTTCTCGACCTTGAAGGTCCGCGTCACAAGATAGGCTGCCGTCATCCCCTTGAGCATCATCGCGGCGGCCTGGTCATCGGGAATCCAGTCCGGCACAGGGATGAGCTGGCCGGCCGGCATGATGCGGGATTGGGTATAGGCGCCCGGCGCGCCCATCGCGTACGCGACGCGGTCGCCCGGCTTCACAACGGTCACGCCGTCGCCGGTCGCTTCAACCACGCCGCAGGCTTCCATGCCGATGCTGCCTGGCAAGGGCACCTTGTAAACCCCGCTCCGTTGTCGCGTCTCGATATAGTTCAGTCCGACCGCCGTTTGCCGCAGCCGCGCCTCGCCCGGGCCCGGCTCCTGCAATGGGATTTCCTCCCACTTCATGACCTCGGGAGCACCGTGTTCGTGGATACGAATCGCGTGTGGCATTGTCGCACCTTCCTTATTCGATCAAGATCGTAACGGGAGTATAGCGCGCGTCTGCACGAGCGGCCGAAGGAGATTTCCCCGATGATCGACCTTTACACGGCGCCGACGCCGAATGGGCAAAAAGTCCATATCATGCTTGAAGAAGCGGGACTGCCCTACACTACCCTTTGGGTCAATATCGGCAAGGGCGAGCAGTTTGCGCCCGAGTTTCTTGCGATCAGCCCGAACAACAAAATCCCGGCGATCGTCGATCAGGACGGGCCGGAGGGGCGGCCTATCGCGCTGTTCGAGTCCGGCGCGATTTTGCTTTATCTCGCGGAGAAGACGGGACGCTTTCTCCCGACCGACCCGACGGCTCGCTGGGAAGTGTTGAAATGGCTGTTCTGGCAGGTCGGCGGTTTCGGTCCGATGCTCGGTCAAGCGCATCACTTCAACGCCTATGCCCCCGATCGAATCGCCTATGCCATGGATCGCTACACCAATGAAGCGCGTCGACTCTACGGTGTCTTGGACCGGCAGTTGTCCGACAGGGAATGTATTGCGGGCGCCTACTCGATTGCCGATATGGCGATCTTTCCGTGGTGCCGCCTGTACGAACGGCAACGGCAACGGATCGAGGATTTCCCGAATGTGCAGCGCTGGTTCGATTCCGTGGCCGCGCGCCCGGCAGTCGCCCGCGACATGAAGATCACCGAAGACAAGGCGGGCAATTTCGATAAGGAAAGCTGGTCGAACCTCTTCGGCACGGACCAATACAAACGTCGCGGATAAAGTCAACGAAGGTTCGCTCGATGTGGGCGAGTCATACGAAAGTGATGCATGGCGAAAGTGAAAATGGAAACCAAGCGGATCGGAATGCTCACCCCGTCCTCCAACACGGCGCTGGAGCCTTTGACCGCCGCGATGCTGGCGGACTTGCCCGATGTCACGGCACATTTCGGGCGTTTTCAGGTGACAGAGATTTCAATGAGCGAGTATGGCCTCGGTCAGTTCGAGCTGAAGCCGATGTTGGCCGCCGCGCGCCTGTTGGCCGAGGCCCATGTCGACGTAATCTGCTGGAACGGAACGTCCTCCGGCTGGCGCGGCTTCGCGACCGACGAGGATCTTTGCCGCCATATCACAGCCGAGACCGATATCCCGGCAACGACGTCGGTCTTGGCGTTAAACGAGGTCTTGTCCGCCACGGGCGTCGCGCGGCTTGGGCTCATGACGCCTTACTCAGACGCCGTTCAGGAAGCGATCGTCGCCAATTACGAAGAGGCCGGCTTTCGTTGCGTCGCGGAACGCCATTTGAACATCGAGGTGAATTTCGATTTCGCATTGGTCGACGAGAAGACGATTTCGGACATGGTGTGCGAAGTGGCGCTAGCCGAACCGCAAGCGATCAGCACCTTTTCGACCAATCTGAAAGCGGCGCAGTTGGCGGCGCAGCTCGAGGCGAAACTTGACGTTCCCATTTACGACACGGTTTCCACGGCGCTGTGGAAATCGCTGAAACTTGCGGGTGTTGACCCCACTCGGGTGCGTGGTTGGGGACGCTTGTTCGAGATTAGTCCCTAGCGATGGAGGGCGCCGCATGACACGGGATTTCAAAGGGTACGGCAGTACGCCGCCGCAAGCGAACTGGCCGAAAGATGCGCGCGTAGCAGTGTCAATGGTGGTGAATGTCGAAGAAGGCGCCGAACTGAGCGTAACCGCTGGCGACGAGCGCAACGAAGCGACTTACGAGGCGAAGGCGAATGATGAAGTTGTCGGTGCGCCCGACCCTTGCATGGAGTCCCATTTCGAATACGGAACGCGCGCCGGCTATTGGCGGGTCGTACGGGCATTGGACGATCGAGGCATACCGGCAACCATGAGCTGTTGCGCGCGCGCCTTGAAAGTATCCCCCTGGCTTGCCGAGGATATGGTTTCCCGCGGCCACGAAATATCGGCGCACAGCTATCGCTGGGAAACGCATGCCGGCATGACGGAAGAGCACGAGCGACAGGTCATCGCGGATACCGTCGCCACGATCCGCGAAGCGGCCGGCCTCCGGCCGCTCGGCTGGCACACGAAGTCGGCGACATCGCCGAACACACGCCGGCTATTGGTTGAGGAAGGCGGATTTCTGTACGATTCGAATGCATACAATGACGACCTGCCCTATCTCGAGACGGTTTCGGACCGTCCCCATGTGGTCCTGCCTTACGCGTTCGACACCAACGACATGCGGTTCCAGCCGGGAGCCGGCTTCATTCATGCGGATGATTTTGCGCGCTATTGCATCGATGCCTTCGACAGGCTTTGGGATGAGGGATCGGATGCACCAAAGATGATGTCGGTCGGTCTGCATTTGCGACTGATTGGACGGCCGGCGCGGATTGGCGGATTGGAGAGATTGCTGGATCACATGCGGGACAAAGGCGGCGTTTGGTTCGCTACTCGCGCGCAGATCGCCCGGCATTGGCGGCGCCTGAACGCCCTGCCCGATTGGCCCGACGCGGATTGACCGCGGTACGGACGACTCTAACGCTGCACCATATATTTCGGCAGGAACGTCGCGATTTCCGGAAATACAGCCAGCACGACGATGCCGGCGACCATGACGCAGAAGAACGGGATCGAGGCTTTCGTCACCTGGATGATGTCGCGGCCGGTCATGCCCTGCAGTACGAATAAATTGAAACCGACCGGCGGCGTGATTTGCGCCATTTCGACCACGATTACGATGTAGATGCCGAACCAAATCAGATCGATCCCGGCACTCTGCACCATGGGCAGAACCACCGACGCTGTCAGCACCATCATCGATACGCCGTCGAGGAAGCAGCCCAGAAAGATGAAAAAAATCGTCAAGACACAAAGCAACATAGGCACCGACAGACCGAGACCGTTGACCCAACCCGCGAGCTCCCGTGGCAGCCCGGTGAAGCCCATCGCAATGGATAGAAAGGCCGCGGTAACGAGGATGAAAGCGATCATGCAGCTGGTCTTGGTCGCGGCCAGCAGGCTCCCCATGAAGGTGGTCCAGCTCAGCGCACCTGATACTTTCGCGAGCACCAGCGCGCCGATAACGCCGAGCGTGGCCGCCTCAGTCGGCGTCGCGATGCCGCCGTAGATCGAGCCGATCACCGCGACGATCAGGCAAATAACCGGGATGAGCTTCCGGGAGCTCCAAATTTTTTCGGTCAAGCTCATCCGAATGTCGCTCGGCGGCGTCTTGTGCGGATAGAGCCAGGACCAAATAACGACGTAACCCATAAACATCAAAACCAGCATCAAGCCCGGCAAAACGCCCGCGATGAACATGCGGGATATCGATTGTTGGGCAATGACGCCGTACACGATCAGCATGATGGAAGGTGGGATCAGCAAGCCAAGCGTACCCGAACCGGCGAGCGTACCGATCGACATGCTTTCGTCGTAGCCACGCTTCTTTAACTCGGGAATGCTCATGCGGCCGACCGTGGCGCAGGTGACGGCGGAGGAGCCCGCTACCGCCGCCATCACACCGCAGCCGACAATATTGACGTGAAGCAGCCGCCCCGGCAGCCAACTCAACCACGGAGCAAGGCCCTTGAACATGTCCTCAGACAGGCGCGAGCGGGACAAGATTTCGCCCATCCAGATGAACAACGGCAGCGCCGTGAGCGCCCAGTTCCAACTGGCATCCCACATGGTCGAAGCCAGCAACGATCCGGCCGGCGCAGGTGTAAAGAATTCAAGCGCAATATAGCCGACCGCCAGCAGCGATATCGCGACCCAGATACCACTTCCCAGGAAAAGGAACATCGCGACGACGAGAACAATGGAGGTGATACCTGCGCCCATGAATATCGCTGCCTACGGCCGCCGCTCTTCGGTCGGGTCATCCGGGGGCGCATCCGCAAGCACCGCGTCGATATTTTCCTCATAGCTCGGCACTGCGCCCTTCACGATCCGGATAAATTCGTCGATGAGGGCGATCGTCAGAATGACCGCGCCGATCGCCATGCCGGATTGCGGGATCCAAAAAGGCGCCGCGATCAGTCCCGGGCTTATGTCGCCAAATGTGAAGGATTCATAGACGAAGTGCACTGCGTTGACCGAAAAATATCCGGTAGCAAGCGCGCCCACGCCGCAGCACCAGAGTTCGACGGCCTTTCTTGTCCTTCCCTGCAAACCGCGGATGAGCAAGTTTACCCGAACATGCGTTCCGCTCTTTAACGCATAGGCAAGACCGAGAAACGACGTCGCCGCGAGAAAAAATCCCGAGAGTTCGGTGGAATCGATGGCGACGCCGAAGAAGCGGCCTCCAATCTGGAGCAAGATGGTCGCGCCGATCGCGAACAGAAAGAAGGCTGCCAGAT
>JAOTYV010000409.1 GCA_029861675.1 Alphaproteobacteria bacterium | reverse complement strand
ATTTCAGAGTCTGTGTGAATCCATTAAATGTCCACAGACCCTAGTGCAATATCCGAGCGTCGGCCCGAGCATTGGGTGCTGTCAATGGCCACCGCCTAATGCCCGTGCGGGAAGTGTCGGCGTCGCGGCGACAGAAGTGGCGGCGAGACCGGCCTAGGGCAGGTCCAAATGTACTTCCACCGCTGCGCTCGCAATGACCGCGATATCGCCGGCCTCGTCGTCGGGAACGTCGAGTCCGCCTTTCACCGCCTTCACGGTGACCGTGCCGACCGGCAAGGTGGCTTTCACCTTCTCAAGGTCCACTTTCGCCGGTTCCTGGACCCCGATGGTCACCTCGACCTGCACTGCATTTCGTTCGACCCCCAGCGTCCGGATCATCGTCAGCGAACTGTGATGGATCGCGTCCTGTACCGCGCGGACCGCCGCCTTTGTGTAGTCACCGCCATGCAAATCATTGCCGGTGCCCATTTCCAAGATTACCCGTTTCAAAGCCATTACAGTGTCCTCACGGTAAGTCGAGCCGCACGACGGCGGCGGCCTGGGCGATCACCGTCGAATCGGTCCCTTTGGCGTTGGGTATTTCCAGCCCGCCCTCCACGACGTTCACGGTCCCGGTTCCGTGGGGCAACACCGCGAGCACGGCTTCCTTGTCGACCTTGCCCGGTTGCGGCACGCCGACGGTAACCTCCACCTGCATCGAATCGACATCCAATCCTAGCGCATCCGCCACGCTCAGGGAGTTATGCCAAAGGGCGTCCCGCAAGGCGCGCACCGCCGCCTTTGTGTAGTCGGCGCCTCGGATATCGGTTCCCATGCCGATTTCGAGCACCACGCGCTTCCAGGCCATTCGCTAATTTCCTCCATCGATTTCGCGGGTCCGCAGAATCCACAGTAATGCCAACGTAAGGGCCACTCCACCGGTTTCGTGCCTCTTTTCTCGCTGTGCCGATTTCAGCCTATACTGACACCATGTGTCGGCGCCAAAACGCCTTGCGATAGGGGAAATGCCATGAAAGCCGCGGAAGCAATTGTCGAAATTCTCAAACGGGAAGGGGTGGAAGTTCTCATCGGGTATCCGGTGAACCATGTCATCGAGTATGCGGCCCGTGCCGACATTCGCACCGTTATCGTGCGCCAGGAACGAATCGGCCTGCACATGGCGGACGCGATTTCCCGGGTGACGAGCGGCGAGAAGCTCGGCGCCTTCGCGATGCAACACGGTCCGGGCGCCGAGAACGCCTTCGGCGGCGTCGCCCAGGCATTCGGCGAATCGGTGCCGATCCTGGTCATGCCCATGGGCTATGCACGCCGGCTGGCGCATGTGCATCCGAACTTCAATTCGACGCTGAATTTCCGCAACGTGACGAAATCCGCGGAACCGGTCACTAGCGCGGCGGAAATACCGAATGTCTTCCGGCGCGCCTTCACGCGCCTCCGAAGCGGCCCGCTCGGCCCGGCGCTGGTCGAGATTCCATCCGACATCTTCGCCGAGGATTTCGAAGGCGATCTGGATTACACCCCCAGCGTCGCGATCCGGTCCGGCCCCGACCCGCAAGACATCGACCGGGTCGCCGCCACGCTGGCCGACGCCAAACGTCCGGTTATCTACGCGGGTCAGGGCGTGCACTATGCCAAGGCCTGGGAGCCGCTAAAACGCCTGGCGGAACTTCTAGCCGCGCCGGTCACCTCGAGCCTCGGCGGCAAGAGCGCCTTCCCCGAAAGCCATCCGCTCTCGCTCGGGTCCGGGGGGCGATCGATGCCGAAGCCGGTGCATCATTTCCTGCACAATGCGGATGTGATCTTCGGCATCGGCTGCAGCTTTACCCAAACCAACTTCGGCGTGACAATGCCCAAGGGGAAGCACATCATTCATGCAACGCTCGATCCAAACGACATCAACAAGGATGTGGTCGCGAGCGACGCGCTGATCGGCGACGCCGCCCTGACACTTGAGGCGCTTAACGAGGCGGTCGCCCTCCGGGTCGGTACGAAGTCGCGGGACGCAATGAAGGTAGGGGCGAAGATCGCCAGCATCCGCGAACCCTGGTTCGCCGAATGGCAGCCCAAACTCGAATCGAACGACACGCCGCTGTCGCCCTATCGGGTGTTGTGGGATCTCGCCAAGACAGTCGATGTGGCCAACACGATCATCACCCACGACGCCGGCAGCCCGCGCGACCAGATCTCTCCGTTCTGGCCATCGGAAACACCGCTGTCCTACATCGGCTGGGGCAAGACGACACAGCTCGGCTACGGGCTGGGACTCGCCATGGGCGCGAAACTGGCGCGGCCGGATCAACTTTGCATCAATGTGTGGGGCGACGCGGCTATCGGCTTCACGGGCATGGATTTCGAGACCGCGGTGCGCGAACGCATTCCGATCCTGTCGATCCTGCTGAACAATTTCTCGATGGCGATCGAACTTAAAGTCATGCCGGTCTCGACCGAAAAATACCGCAGCACCGACATCTCCGGCGACTATGCGGCGATGGCGCGCGCCTTCGGCGGGTATGGGGAGCGCGTCACCGAACCCGGCGATATCATCCCGGCAATCCGGCGGGGGATCGAAGCGACGGAAAAGGGCACGCCGGCGCTGCTCGAATTCATCACGTGCAAGGAAACCGAAGTCTCAGTCTTTTGAGGCGGCCGGGTCCGTCACGTAGCCTTCTTCCCGGTCGCGGGATTGCGCGGCGGCATCCCGTAAATTCGGATCGCCGTGGCCGCCGCCGCCCGGCGTAGACAGGCGCACGGTGTCGCCGCGCTTCAGGACATATTGCCGTTTCGGATCGGTGGTCTCTCCGGCAATGTGCAGCGCGCCGGGGGCGCCCGCCTCGCCGCCCTGAATCCCGAACGCCGGGTACACCGTGCGTTCGGCCAGAAAGGACACGGCAATAGGGCTTTCGGAGCGGCTCTCCAGCAGAATTTCCTGACCCAACCCGCCCCGGAATTTGCCGGGCCCGCCGGAATTGGGGCGCAGCCGTTTGTGATGGAACCGCAGCGGCGCGATCTGTTCCGATAATTCGATCGATGTCGACGACACGTTGCTGGGCCAGCTCAGGCATGTTGGACCGTCGCGGCGGAAGGTCGCGCCCATACCACCATTATAGAAGAACATATTGGCGTAAGGCTTGCCGGCCGCGTCCACGCCGGACTGGTTCATGCCCCACATGGGTGAGCCGCACGCCGCCATCACGCGTTCGGGCACCACGTCGCCGAGACAACCGAACACCAGCATCGGCAAATAGTGGCCGACCAGCATCCGCGAGCCACCGGACGCCGGGAACACCGGATTGACGATGCACCCGTCCGGTCCGCGCACGGTGATTGGCCGGAACGCCCCTTCATTGTTCGGCAGGTTGGGGTTGGTGCAGCACTTCACGCCGTACACCGACATCGCATAGGTGTAACACATGGCCACATTGATCGCCCGGTCGACCTGCGGA
>JAOTYV010000114.1 GCA_029861675.1 Alphaproteobacteria bacterium | reverse complement strand
ACAGCCGCGCGGATCCGAGCGCCTGAACCACCGGCCGCGGACCGAGGGGCAAGTGATCGGCGCACAGCCGGCACGCCCGTATCGATGTCATAAGAGGGTCGAGGCCTTCGGTCATCACGGTCACACGCTTGCCTTCCATCGTGGAAATGGTTTTGCGCGATTCGCCATTCCCGCAGCGGGCGCTACAATACCCATTCGCATGTTCGCGCGCGACGTCATACAGGCGACTTTCGATGTACTGCGTCCTGTTTGTCTGCACTGGAAACATCTGCCGGTCGGCGACCGCCGAAGGCGTGTTCCGGCATATGGTGACGGAGGCCGACCTGGCCCACCGCATCGGCGTCGATTCGGTCGGCATTCATGACTTTCATCTCGGCGAACCGCCGGATCACCGGGCGCTGCAAGCCGGACGCGCGCGCGGCTATGAGTTCGGCGACCTGCGCGCACGGCAGCTCGGGATGCAGGATTTCGTCGATTTTCACCTCATTCTGGCGATGCACCGCGACCACTATCGAAAACTTATTCGCCGCTGCCCGCCGGGTGCCGAAAAAAAATTGGCGATGTTCCTCGATGCCGCGCCGGAATCCGGCTTGATGGACGTGCCCGATCCCTATAACAGCGGCTCCGACGCCTTCGAACACACGCTCGACTTGATCGAATCGGGATCGCGCGGCTGGCTCAACGCGATTCGCGCGGACCTCTGTTAAGCGGCCAACGGCGGCGACCCCTCTCAATCGGCCAGCGGATATTCCGCCTCCGGCGTATGAACGGCGCCCGATGCGGTGAGATCGCTGGAGTACAGCACGAATTTCTCAATCGGCACCGGCGGCGCCCGGAACGCCGCATGATCGACCACATATCGCTCGAGCCGGGTCGGCGACACGCCCCGCAAGCGGGCCAGGGTGACGTGCGGCGAGAATTTGCGCGCTTCCGGTTCGACGCCCGCGCGCGTGACCGCGACATCCACCTTGCGCTGCAGATGGAGCAGCGCATCGTTTTGGCCGGCGCCGACCCACACCGCGCGCGCCTTGCGAGGCTTGCCGAAGATGCCCACCCCTTCGAGCTGCAGCGAGAACCGGGGCGCACGGACCGCCGCCAGCGCCGCATCGATATCCTGCGCCTGATCGAGCGCAACCTCGCCGACGAACCGCAATGTCAGATGCATGTTTTCCGGCGCGACCCAGCGAACCCCCGGCAGCCCGACGCGCAGTCCGCCAAGGCGTTGACGCAGCGCGTCGGGCAAGGCGATGGCGATGAACAGCCGAAGCATGAAATCGACCCTCCGGCGCCGCGATCTCAGCGACTATAAAAACAGCGTGAGGACGCCGGTATAGCCATAGAGCCGGTTGTTGTTGATCTCCCCATTGGCGAAGAATCCAGCCAAGGGAAAATCGCCGAGCTCCTTCGCGACCAGGGCCAGCTCGGCGCTGTCGGGGCCGAACTGGTTGGGACCGCGGGCGCAGCAGGAAAAATACAGCCCGCCGCGGATGGGGCTGCCGCCGGCGCGCTTCTTAAGGTCCCCCAGCATCCGCCGCATGTCCTTGACCGCGCTGTCATGGTCGCGCCGGCAGAACATGACCTGCTCGCCCGCCGCGATGTATTCGCCGATCGCAACGGCGCCGGATTCCGGGTCCATGCCGACCAGGTTCCGCACCATGTAATCGCCGGTGTCGGACCCGGAGACCGGCAGCGCGGCGAATATATATCCGGCGACCCGGCGCAGATCGCGCGCGAGAACCTCACCGATGTCCTCCTTGAAGACATCGAGCGCCGGCCGGTCGTCGAGTTCGAAAATGATGTTGTCTTGCGCCTTGGTCACTTGATGCATGCCGCCGATCGGCGAGCAGCCCTGGGTCAGGCCCGATTGTACGGGCACCGCATCGAGCGAGATCATCACACCGGACAACCCGCCTTCCTCCACCGCGTCGGCGAGTTGAGGGAAACTGTCATGCGCGGCGGTCAGCCCGCCGACCAGGAATCCGTTGGTCGAGTCGCAAAGCGCCTCCACCAAATCGGGCAGCCGCTGGTTGCGCGGATCGCCGTGAACCACGCTGAGCGGCGTCACCGGACCGTCGAGCCAGCCGCCATAACGCTCCATCAAGGCGGCGGTATTCTCGGACACGCCGGAAAACACGCGAAAAGCATCCTCGGGTATCGGCGCGACCATTACCGCCAACGCGGGCTCTTCGAAATATTCCTTGCCGGTTCCGCAGACGCCAAGCCCCGCTGTCCCGACCCAATGAGGCACGCCGGTTTGTTGGCCAAGAAAATCACCGATAGCGCCCAGATGTTCGGCGAAGTGCGGCGTGACATACAGAAACCCCAGCCGATGCGCCGCGGTAACATCACCAAGCTGGCCAACGATCTCTGCCGCCGCGTCACGCCAATCGGCCGCCGTCGCATGGCCGGCGAGAAATGCCGCGTCTTTGGTCATCCCGCCTCTCCCAATGCGCGCCGCACATACGGCAAAATCCGTTCGACGATTACCGACACACCCTTCGCATTCGGATGAATGCCATCGCCAAGATTGAGCGCGGGCTTCGCCACCACGCCGTCCAGGAAGAACGGGTAGAAAACAACCTTATGCCGCTTCGCGAGTTGAGGAAAGACGGCGTTGAAGGCGGCGCCGTAATCGCGTCCCAAATTCGGCGGCGCGAGCATGCCCGCCAACAACACCCGCGCGCCCTGCTGACGAACCCGGACAATGAGGGAATCGAGATTGCGCTTCGTCTCCGCGGGGTCGAGACCGCGCAAGCCGTCATTGGCGCCGAATTCGACGATGACCAAATCGGGCTTTTGCGTCATCAGCCAATCGACCCGGCGGAGCGCCCCGGCACTGGTATCGCCGGAGACGCCCGCGTTGACGACCCGTGCCTCGATGCCGGTGGTGCGCAACGCGGCCTGAAGCCGGGCGGGGAAACTGTCTTGTTGCGTCAATCCGTAGCCCGCGGTCAGACTGTCGCCCAACGCGAGAATGACCGGCTGCTTGGCGCGCACCGTTCCGGGTGCCAGTATTGCCGCCGGAAGTACGAGGGCCAGGAGCAGAAGGGCGTTGAAACCCCGGCGCCACGCGCCATATGCACGGGGTGCCATCTCAACCCTACCCATTGCGACCTCCCGCCGGTCCTTGTCCGCGACCCGTGGGGTGGCAATCTCGGGGGGCGTAACTTCTGGGCAAGTTTTCCGGTATACGGTGTAAATCATGATTGACGAAGTGCCGCCTGAACCAATTGTGCGCCTTTCCGGCGTCGAGCTTACACTTGGGACCGAAGCCCGTCAGGTCAATATTCTGCGTGGTATCGACCTCGAAATCGGTGCGGGCGAGCGGATCGGTATCGTCGGCCCGTCGGGTTCCGGCAAGACATCGATGATCATGGTCATCGCCGGATTGGAACGGGCAACCGCCGGTAGGGTCGAAGTCGCGGCGCAGGATTTGGGCACGCTCGACGAAGACGCGCTCGCGCTGTTCCGCCGCGATACCATGGGGATCGTCTTTCAGGCCTTTCACCTTATCCCAACCATGACCGCACTGGAAAACGTGGCCGTGCCGTTGGAATTCGCCGGGCGCGCCGACGCTTTCGATCGCGCGGCGGCGGAACTTGCCGCGGTCGGATTGGCCGACCGGTTGGAACATTATCCGGGTCAGCTCTCGGGCGGCGAGCAACAGCGCGTCGCGCTCGCCCGCGCCGTCGCGACCGAGCCCCGGCTGCTGCTCGCCGATGAGCCGACCGGCAACCTTGATGGCGAGACCGGCGCGCAGATTATCGAGCTGTTGTTCGATCTCGCCGACCGGCGCGGCGCCACACTGATGCTGATCACCCATGACCCAAGTCTGGCCGGCCGCTGCGCCCGGCAAATCCGGCTGGTCGATGGCTGCATCGTCGACGCCGACAGCCCGGCCGCCGCCATGGCCAGCCTGGCGTCGTAATGTCCGATCTTGCGCTCGCCTGGCGTATTGCCCGGCGCGATTTGCGCGGCGGGTTGCGCGGCTTCCGGCTCTTCCTTGCCTGCCTCGCCATCGGCGTCGCGGCGATTGCCGGTGTCGGTTCCCTGTCGCAGAGCATCCTGGCGGGCATCCGCGCCGATGCGCGGGTCCTGCTCGGCGGCGATGTCGACCTGCGGCTGACCCATCGGACCACCACGGCCGAGCAACGCAACTGGCTGAAGGACGCAGCGGCGCGGGTGTCCGAGATCGCGGAAATGCGCGCAATGGCCGTCGCCGCCGGCGGGCGCGCCCGCAGCTTGATCGAATTGAAGGCGGTCGACGCATCCTATCCGCTCTACGGCGGGTTCCGGCTGGCCGGCGATGCCGACCGGGCCGCGGTGCTGGCCCAACGGGGCGATGCCTGGGGCGCGGCCGCAGACCGCCGGCTGCTCGAAAAGCTGGGCGTCGATTTGGGCGCCCGCTTGCGGATCGGCGATATCGCGGTTGTCCTGACCGCGGTGATCGAGCGGGAGGCGGACCGCGGCACCCGCGCCTTCAATATGGGTCCGCGCGTCATGATTTCGAAACCGGCGCTGGCCGCGACCGGACTGGTCCAGCCCGGCAGCCTGATCCGCTACCATACCCGGATAGCCTTGCCGGCCGGCGTCACGCCGAAGGCGTGGATCGGCCGTCTCGAGGCGCGATTCCCCGAAGCGGGCTGGCGCATTCGATCGATCGAGCGGGCCGCGCCGAACATTCAGCGCTTCGTCGACCGGGTGACCCTGTTCCTCAGCCTGGTCGGCCTGACGGCGCTGTTGGTCGGCGGCGTCGGCATCGGCAACGCGGTGCGCAGCTTTCTGGACTCTCGCATGACGTCGATCGCCACGTTGAAATGCCTTGGCGCCGGCGGACCGATGGTATTCCGCATCTACTTGCTGCAAATCCTCGCGCTCGCCGTCGTGGGTGTCGCGATGGGCGTCGCCGCGGGCGGCGCGATATCGCTCGCCGTTGTTCCGTTTCTGTCGGAAAACCTGCCGGTCGCCGCGCGGGCCGGGCTCTATCCGGCGCCGCTGATCAAGGCCGGCTTATTCGGACTGCTGACCGCGGCCGCTTTTTCCCTATGGCCGCTCGGTCAGGCACGCGACGTTGCCCCCGGCGGCCTGTTCCGCGCGGCGGTCGCGCCGCCGCGGCAGGCCCCCCGCGGCGTCTATGTCCTGTGGATCGTGTTGACGGCGGCGGTGCTGGCGGTGCTGGTCGTGGTCACCGCCCACCGGCCGCTTTACGCGGCCTGGTTCGTCGTCGGCGCCGCGGTCACCTTGCTGCTGTTCGTCGCGGCCGCACGGATTGTCGCCGCGCTGTTCCGGCGCGCGCCCCGGCCGCGCCGGCCGCTGTTGCGCCTCGCCATCGCCAATATCGCCCGGCCCGGCGCGCCCACCGCCAGCGTCGTTCTGGCGCTCGGCATGGGGCTGACCGTGCTGGTCGCGGTCGCGGTCATCGAGGCCAACCTGGAACGCCAAATCAACCGCACCATCCCGGAAGAAGCGCCGGGATTCTATTTCATCGACATCCAGACCGATCAGCTGGCGGCATTCAAAAAGGTCGTCGCCGGATTCCCCGGCATCCGCCAAAGCGAAAGCGTGCCGATGATGCGCGGCCGCATCGTTCGGTTGAACGACACGCCGGTCGCGCAAATCAAGGCACCGCCGGAAGTCGCCTGGATCCTGCGCGGCGATCGCGGCCTGACCTGGGCGCGAAAGCCGCCGACACAGGGGAGCAAGGTGGTCGCCGGAACCTGGTGGCCCGAGGATTACAACGGCCCGCCGCTGGTGTCGTTCGACGCCCGCGCCGCCGCGGCGTTCGGGCTCAAGATCGGCGACACGATCACGGTCAACCTTTTGGGCCGCGAGGTGTCGGCGCGCATTGCCACCCTGCGCGAGATCGACTGGACGACCCTGTCGATGAATTTCGTCCTGATCTTCTCGCCGGGATTGCTGGAAGGCGCGCCGCAGACCCACATCGCCACCGCCAAGGCCGCGCCCGCCGTGGAGACTGCGCTGGAGAAGGCGGTGACCGACAAATTCCCCAACATTTCGGCGATTCGCGTCAAGGAAATCCTCGAAGGCGTGAACGAGATCCTCGGCCGGCTCGGCATGGCGGTGCGCGCCATCGCGGCGGTCGCGGTGCTGGCCGGCGCGCTGGTTCTATCCGGGGCGATCGCCGCGTCCCATCGCCGGCGGGTATACGATTCGGTCGTCCTGAAAGTACTCGGCGCGCGGCGGCGCAGCCTGCTGGCGAGTTACCTGATCGAATTCGGGCTGCTTGGCGCGGTCACCGCGATCCTGGCGGCGGTCATCGGCAGCTTCGCCGGATGGGCCGTGGTGGTGCAGGTGATGCACGCGAAATGGCAGTTCACGCCCGAACCGGTCGCGATCACCATGCTGATTTGCCTGGCCATCACCCAGGCCATGGGTTTTCTGGGCACGTGGCGGGCGCTGGGACAGAAACCCGCGCCGCATTTGCGCAACGACTGACCGGCGCCCATCACAATTTCGTTTGACGGTTTCCGTTGGCCCGCTTTTAGGGCCAGAATGCGGGGCGTGCCCGGATCGCACGGTCACACAAGCGGAGACAGTCCGATGTTCACACATTTGATACGCGCGATGCGCGGCATTGCGGCGGCCCTTTTCGCGGTGGCGCTGCTGTCCCTACCGGCCCGGTCCGCATCCGCCGAGCCGGCAAAATACGTCATCGACCCGAACCACTTCACCGTCGCGATCAAGGTGCGCCATATCGGCTATTTCGACATGATCGGACTCTTCACCACGGCGTCCGGCAGTTTCGTCTTCGACGAAAAAAGCCCGGCTGTGCAGGATATTGCGATCACAGTCAAAACCGGCAGTTTCTTTTCCGGACACCAGAAGCGCGACGACCATATCCGCAGTCCGGATTTCCTGAACGCGCAGGAGTTTCCCGAGATGACCTTCGTCGGTAAATCCGCCGAACGCACCGGCCCGCGAACCGGCAAAATCAAGGGCGCGCTGACCCTGCGCGGCGTTACCAAGCCGTTGACCCTGGACGTCACCTGGCTCAAGAGCGGCGAATATCCGATCGGCGGCGGGCTTTTTGGCGGCAAGCCCTATGTGGTCGGTATCAACGCCAAGGGCCGCCTGAAACGCAGCGACTTCGGCATGACCTACGCGGTCGATAACGGATTTGTCGGCGATCAGGTGGACCTGATTCTCGGGTTCGAGGCGCGCCGCCAGGACCAGTGACCGTATGGCGAAAAATTATGGTTAATATTTTAATGCCATCGGGCGGACATTTACGAAGTGGAAACCTTTGACGGCGTATTGATTATCGCAGCAAAATTCCCAATATAGACAGTCAAACAGTTAACCTAACGGGTATGGAGAAGCACTATGGCGCTCGATCCACGATATGCCACTCAAGGCCAGACTGTAGACCGCGCCGGCGCCGCGGATATCGATGCCGGACTGCGCGCCTATATGCTGCGGGTCTACAACTACATGGCGCTGGGTGTTGCGTTTACCGGCGTTGTCGTCCTGTTCATGGCGAATTCGCCGGAGTTGATGTTCACACTGGCCGTCGGCCCCATCAAGTGGGTCCTGTTTGCCGCGATCATCGGCATGGGCTGGTTCTCCACCAAGATCCTGAACATGCAAAGCACCGTCGCGGCGCAGGCCTATTATTGGGTCTATTGCGCGCTCTGGGGCGTGATGATCTCGCCGATGATCTACTATTTCATGCAGACCCAAGCAGGGGTCATGGACATCGGCCGGGCGTTCTTCATCACCTCGGGCATGTTCGCGGGCATGAGCCTGTTCGGCTACACCACCAAGCGCGACCTGTCGGGCTTCGGCAAGTTCTTCGTGATGGCCGCGATCGGTTTGATCATCGCCATGCTGGTGAACTATTTCTTGGTCCAAAGCACCATGATGAGCCTCGGCATCTCCAGCCTCGTGGTCCTGGTTTTTGCGGGCATCACCGCCTGGGAAACCCAGATGATCAAGAACATGTATTTCCAGGCTCCCGTCGAAATGGTGACGAAACTGGCGATCTTCGGCGCGCTCGGCCTCTATGGCAGCTTCGTCGTCATGTTCATCCACATTCTGAATATCATCGGCATTATGCGCGACTAACTCCTCTTCAGCGTATTGGTCGAACCGCCCGGGGCGCCATCCCCGGGCGGTTTTCTTTTGGCGGCTTAAGGAAAATCCCGAGCGAACCAAAACGGTTCGCGACGACATAGTTGCGCAAAAATATAGAGAATGACCATTTCACGTGCGTCAATTTGAACAAGAAATGGTCTAGATACAGCGCCCGCCATCCACTTCGAGGCACGCCCCGGTCAGCAGCGCCGCCTCGTCGGAGGCGAGATAGAGCGCCGCCCCCGCGACATCCTCCGGCGTGCTGAAACGGCCGAGCGGGATGCTCGCCTCGAAGCGGGCGCGGTTCTCCGGCGTGTCGGGCGCGCCCATGAAACTTTCAGTGAGACCGGTCTCCCCGATCACCGGGTTGACCGCGCAAACACGGATACGGTCCGGCGCCAGCTCGACCGCCATCGATTTGGTCAGCGTGATCGCGGCGCCCTTGGAGCCATTGTACCAGGTCAGGCCGGGCCGCGGCCGCACGCCGGCGGTCGATGCGATGTTGATGAAGACACCGCCGCCCCGCGCCCGGAACACCGGCACCGCATGGCGCGCCGACAGATAGAGCGACTTCACGTTCACCGCGAAGACCCGGTCGAATGTCGCCTCGTCGACCTCCAGCATCGGCTGGTTGCGGTGTGTGATCCCGGCGTTGTTCACGAAGATGTCGAGGCCGCCGAACCGGTCGAGCGCCGCCTGCACGAGTCCTTCCATGCCGCCGTCGTCGGACACGTCGGCACCGTGAAAGGCGGCGGACCCGGCATTGCCGATCTCGGCGCAGACCCGCTCACCCGCCGCCGCATCAATATCGTTGACCAGCACCGAGGCGCCCTCGGCGGCGAATCGTTGGGCGATTCCCGCGCCGAACCCGGACCCCGCACCGGTCACGATCGCAATCTTTCCGTCAAGCCGCATGCCGCCTCCTTTTGCCTTAGCGGTTCCCGTGCGAATCCGCATTTGCGGAATCCAATCGGACAACACCAGCTTGCCCCGAAGATGCAGGCTTCGCCATAGTGGCGGCATGATCCTGCTGTTCACCGATTTCGGCCTCGCCGGTCCCTATGTCGGGCAAATGCGCGCGGTGCTGGCGGGCGCCGCCCCCGGCATCGCCACCATCGACCTGATGCACGACGCGCCCGCGCACGACCCGCGGCGGGCGGCGTATCTTCTGGCCGCGCTGGCGCACGGTTTTGAGCCGGGCACGGTGTGCGTCGGCGTCGTCGACCCGGGCGTCGGCAGCGCCCGCCCGCCGCTCATCCTTGAAGCGGATGGTCGCTGGTTCGTCGGACCGGGCAACGGATTGTTCGAACTGGTTCGGCGGCGCGCCCGGCGCGCCCGGCATTGGCGGATCACCTGGCGGCCGGCCCGCCTGTCCGCGACGTTCCACGGCCGCGACCTGTTCGCCCCGGTGGCGGCGATGATCGCGCGGGGCGACCCGCCGCCGGGCGACGCAATCGAGATGGCGGCGGCCGACTCACACCGCGGGGCGGAGCCGCCCGGCGCCGGCTGGCCCGACGATCTGCCCGAGATCGTTTATATCGACGGGTTCGGCAACCTCATGACCGGCCTCCGTGCCGACTCGGTCCATCCGGCGGCGGTGCTGGTCGCCGGCGGCGTCGAGATCCGTGCGGCGCGAACATTCGCCGAGAGCGCCACCGGCGCGCCCTTCTGGTATGGCAATTCATGCGGGCTGGTCGAAATCGCCGTAAACCAAGGCAGCGCCGCGCACCGGCTTGGCCTGGCGGCGGGCGATCCGGTTGCGGTCAATCCGCCCGGGCCGCGCTAGACCATTTCTCGTTTAAATTGACTCAAGTGAAATGGTCTACCTTATCGCTTTTACGCAAATACGTCGTCGCGAACCGTTTCAGTTCGCTCGGGATTTGCGCTAAACCGGGCCGGCCTTGCGCAAGATCGACAGGATCCGTGCCCGCAGCACGTCCGCATTGAGTGGCTTGGTCAGCAATTCGTCCGAACCGACCAAGTCGCCGAGATCGAACAGGAAGGCATTGAGATACCCGCAGACCAGAATGACCGGCAGGTTGGGATTGGGCGTGGCGGCGCCGTTGCGCAGCGCGGCCACCAGGTCGAGGCCGCTCATCGGCTTCATGCTGACTTCGCAAATCACCAGGTCGGCCGGAAAACGGCTGAGCAATTGCAGGGTCTCGGCGCCGTCCCCGGCATCGACACCATTGAAGTCGAGACCGGTCGCGTCCAGGCTGCGGCGGATATCCTGACGATCGGTAACGCTGTCGTCCGCGATGATAATCCGTAGCGCCACCTGCTCTCCCGCTCCCTCGATGTTCGACCGCCGCCGGCGGTGCGCCGGCGGCGCAAGCCCGCATCAAACTAGAAGAACCTTAAAGAGGAATGAAAAAGCCTCAGAGAAAACAACTTGTGGGTGTCATCGCCCAGCGTCGTCCCGGCGTGTCGACGGGTGCGGATAATTCAGGTAAAGCAACCGCTTGACCTCAAGCTGGCCGCGGCTGATCGTATGCAGAATGAGCCCGATCGCGAGGCTCACCGATGCGGTGAGCATAATGCCGGTCGCCAACACGGCGCTCGGCAAGCGCGGCACCAAGCCGGTTTCGAAGTATTCCTGGATCACCGGATAGCCGAAGAACAATGAAATCGCGGCCAGAACGCCGCTGATCGCGCCGTAGAACAACAACGGCCTGTAATGCTGGGTGAACAGGACGATGTTGCGCAGGATTTTCAGGCCGTCCCGATAGGTATTGAGCTTGCTGGCCGACCCTTCCATGCGGCCGCCATAGGCGGTCGCGACTTCGGCCACCGGCATGCGCAATTGAATGGCGTGCACGGTGAGTTCGGTTTCGATCTCGAACCCGGCGGACAACGCCGGGAAGGATTTTACGAACCGCCGGGAAAACACCCGGTAGCCGGAAAAGATATCGCTGAAGCGGTCGCCGAACAGCAGCGCCACCACGCTGTTGAACAACCAATTGCCCGTTCGATGCCCACGGCGATACGCCGCCGGGTCGTCACCTTCGCGGATCCCGACGATCATATCGAGATTGTCGCGCATCAGCTGATCGACCATTTCACGCGCGCGCCCGGCATCGTAGGTGCCGTCGCCATCGACCATGATATAGACGTCCGCCTCGACATCGGAAAAGGCGCGCCGGACCACATTGCCCTTGCCCTGCAGCGGTTCGCGCCGGATCGTCGCGCCGGCGGCGCGCGCCGCCGCGGCCGTGTCGTCGCTGGAATTGTTGTCGTAGACGTAGACCACCGCGTCGGGCAGGAATTTGTGAAAGGCGGCCACGACGCCGGCAATCGCCGCCACTTCGTTGTAGCACGGCAGGATTACGGCGATATCGACGGCCTTGTCGAGTGTCGTGTCGGCGATCTCCCGATGCACGCCTGTTTCGGGCAGTGCGTCCAAACCCTTGCTCCTTTCGGCCGTTTCGTCGGCCGGGCCGGCCAGCGAAAACAGTAGCATCATTTATCCGGGCCGCGCCCGCGAAAACGTCTTCGCGGCTTCCAACACCTTTCGGTGGCGGCGTTGCCTCGAATGCGCCGGAGACCTGCCATTCTGGACGATTTTTGCCCGCCCGGCGGAATGCTAGTGTTAAGTCGTTAATTTGTTGTTGCCGCGGGACCGGTCAAATCCCTGGCGGCGGGCCCGAAACGGCCCAGGAGAAACCTGGCATGGCGACAAAACCCACCTCCTTTCGGCTTGGCAGCCCATTGCCGGACGGATCGCTCGACCTCGCCGAGCGGCCGATCCGGCTGCGCGGCCTCCGGATCGGGCTGCTCGACAGCGGCGCCGCGCTGTCCGCCGGCGTGCTCCGCAGGATCGCGCTCCGCCTGCGGCGGGACCACGCGGCGAGGGAGATCCGCTTCTGGCGCAAACGGTCGACGGCCACCGGTGCCCCCCTGCTCGAGGCGTTGGCGCAAACCTGCGACGCCGCCATCTGCGGTGTCGGCCTGTGCACGGACACGGTGTCGTCGAGCGTCGGGACCGCGATCGAGCTGGAAAAACTGGGCATCCCGACGGTCACCCTGATCGGCGAACCGTTCTGCCTGATCGCCCGGGCAACGGCGCAAAAAAGCGACTTTCCGGCCCTGCCCGTCGTCATGCTGACGCCGCCCGCGGACGTCGGGGAAACGCCGGACAGCGCCACTTCGGAGTTCGATGCCGCCGGCGAGACCGCCCGCCTGCTGACCGCGCCCCGGGCGATCGTGGTCCAGGAATACCTCACCAAGCTGTTCCCGCCACCGGCGACCGCGGCGCGCGCGATAAGAACCGTCTGAGGCCGCGGGTTCTTCGATCCGGAGAAGCCGAAAAATGGTGCCGCCTGCGTGACTCGAACACGCGACCTCCGCATTACGAATTATAACTCCCAGGTCAAACGTCACCCAACGCCATCACATTATATTAGGAATAACAACAACTTCGGTTGATCGCTGACAAACGTCGTCATATTGTATTGGTTGTTAATGTTGCAAATAATGCAAGATTTACGAGCATGACGACCATACACTTTTCCGACCTCAATATCGCGAATATGAAACCGTCCTCTGCAGCTTGGTATTCGGACGCCTCAAAGCGCGCGGTGCCTGGCCTGCGCCTGATGGTCGGTAAGCGCGCGAAGACATTTTATCTCAGCAAACGGGACGGAGGAAAAATCCGTCAGATCAGGATCGGTGCCTTTCCCGAAATGACTGTCGAGCTCGCTCGCCGACAGGCTCGCTACCTGATCAACAACGTTGAAGCCGGCACAGTGCAGGATCGGATTGATAACGACACCCGCACTCTTC
>JAOTYV010000408.1 GCA_029861675.1 Alphaproteobacteria bacterium | reverse complement strand
GCTCGACATCGTCGACATGTTCTCGACCACGAAACTGCCGGCGGGACCGGGCGTCGGCATCGTCACCCAGTCGGGCGGGGCGGGGGTGCTGATCGCCGACCGCGCCGAGGAGCTGGGCCTGTCGGTGCCCGAGCTTTCAGATCCGACCCAGACGGCGCTGCGCGACGTGATGCCGGCCTTCGGCGCGGCCGGAAACCCGGTCGATATCACCGCGCAATTTCTGGCCGAACCGACGCTGCTGAGCGAGAGCGTCCGCATCCTGCTGGAGGACCCGGCAATCGACATCGCCATCGTCTGGCTGCAACTGATGGACGGTTTTTCGGACCGGCTGCTGGAGATTTTCCGCGACATCAAGGCGACGGTGACGAAACCGTTCGTCGTCGTCTGGGTGGCGGCCTCGGACAAATCGCTGGAGGGCATGCGCGCGCTCGGAATTTGCACCCTGCGCGGCGCGGAGCCGGCGGTGGACGCGGTGGCGGCGATGGTAAGGTACGCGGCGGCCCGGACACGGATTGGGGCGGCGGGCTCGGCGGACACCCTGCGGTTGCCGGATCTGCCTGGCGCGTCGGGACCGGTGCCGTCCCTGCAAGCGGCCGCGCTGCTGGAAGCGGCGGGCGTGCCGTTGGTCGAGAGCATGCTCGCCACCGATCCGGACTCGCTGCGCGACGCGGCGGAGGAATTCGGCTATCCGCTCGCGCTCAAGATCGAATCGCCCGATATCCTGCACAAGACCGAGGTCAAGGGTGTCGCGCTCGCGCTCAAGGATTGGGCCGAGACCACGCAGGCCTTCGACCGTCTGATGAAGGACGCCGGCGCCTACAAGCCGGATGCCCGGCTCGACGGCGCGGTGGTGCAGCGCATGGCGGGCGGGACGGTCGAACTGGTGGTCGGCGCGAAGCGCGACACGGTGTTCGGCCCGACGGTCATGGTGGGCATCGGCGGCGTTTTTATCGAGGTGATGCGCGACGTGGCGTTCCGGATCGCGCCGGTCAGCGAGGACGAGGCGCTGGCCATGCTGGCCGAACTCAAGGGCGCGGCGGTGCTCGACGGCGCGCGCGGCGCGGCCCCGGTCGACAAGCGCGCGGTGGCCCGGCTGGTGGCGGCGGTATCCCGCTTCGCCGCGGCATCCGGCGACCGGCTGGTCGAACTCGACCTCAATCCGGTGCGCGCCGGTCCGGACGGCGCGCTCGCCGTCGACTGGCTGATGGTGCTGGACTGACGGGGCTGGTTGCCGCCGCCGGGGCGGCGGGGTAAAATAGCGGCACCTTCACATACGGGACAAAAATCAGATGGCGGAACCCTACAAGGTGTTCTGGCGGCCTGGGTGAACCAGCTGCCTTCGTACGAAAGAGTTTCTTTCGTCTCACAATATACCCTTTGAATCCGTCGACATTCAGGCGGACCCCAGCGGCTTGGCGGAATTGCAGGCGTTGGGCGTTCGGTCGGTGCCGGTGGTGACCCGCGGCAAGGACTACGTCTTCGGCCAGATGCTCAAGGATGTCGCCGAGTTTCTCGGCGTCGACTACGACACGAAACCGAAACTCTCGCCGCAGGAACTGATCGACAAGCTCGACATGGTGATGACCGCGGCGCAGCGCTTCATCGCGCAGATTCCCGAAGAAATGCTCGACGAGAACCTGCGCAACCGCAAGCGGGCGATCCGTCACCTCTGTTTCCATATCTTCCGCCTCGAAGAGGCGTTCCTGGATGTGGTCGAGAAAGACGTCTATCTCACCCGCGACCTGCTCAACATGGTGCCGCCGGATGACGTCAAATCCACGGCTGATCTGGTCGCCTACGGCAATCGGGTGCAAAAGCGCCTGCACGCATGGTGGGACGGTTTCGACGACAAGGAGTGCGCGGGCGAAATCGACAGCTATTACGGCAAGCAGCCGCTGCACAACGTGTTGGAACGCCATTGCTGGCACCCGGCGCAGCATGTGCGGCAGTTGATGATGCTGTTGCGGGAAGCCGGGATCGAGCCGAAAGATCCGGTGGACGACTCCGCGTTTGCGGGTCTGCCGATTCCGCAAAAGGTCTGGGACGACGAAGCGGCCTGATCCGGCGCTTTGACGGGTTTCGAAAAGGGGAAGAGGCGCCCGGGGGAAGGCGCCTCTTTTCGTTTGCAAGTTCGGGAGGGGAACTTAGTCGCGGATGAGGGAGCGCAGATCCTTATCTCTTCAGGGTTTGATGTGATGCTGGTCTGGTCCGCTCATTCGCTTCTATAGAGAGAAACGGATGGGGTGGGCCGGAGGGGTTAAGCGGAGGAAAATTTTTTACGATTTTTTTGCACCACCCGAAAAACCGCACGAAACGGCGATTTGTCACACCTGATTGTTGGGCCTGAATGCGCTAGCCTTACTTCTCCCGCCGCGACGCACCACATCCACGCCTTTGTTCAAACCGAAAGAACCGATCGATGGCCAAATCCGCCCTGTCTCTCATCCCCGACAATTATCTGAAATTCGGCATCTTCCACGCGCCGTTCCACGCCATGAACGAGAACCCGACGCAGGCGTTGGAGCGCGATATGGAATTGCTTCAGCATCTCGACGTGCTGGGCTATGACGAGGCCTGGGTGGGCGAGCATCATTCCGGCGGGTTCGAGATCATCGCCTGCCCGGAACTCTTCGTCGCCGCCGCGGCCGAGCGGACCCGTCATATCCGTCTCGGCACCGGCGTCGTGTCGCTGCCCTATCACCATCCGTTCACGGTCGCGGGCCGGATTACCCTGCTCGACCACTTGACGCGCGGGCGGCTGCTGTTCGGGGTCGGGCCGGGCGCGTTGGTCGGCGACGCCTATCGCATGGGGATCGATCCGGAAGCCCAGCGCCGCATGATGAATGAATCGCTGGACGCGATCGTCCAGTTGCTCGACGGCGAGCAGGTGACCATGAAGACCGACTGGTTCGAACTCAAGGACGCGCGGCTGCAGATCGGCCCGTTCCAGCGGCCGCGCACGGAAATGGCGGTCGCCTGCGCGCGCTCGCCCTCGGGGGCGCTGGCCGCCGGCCGGCACGGGCTCGGCATGCTGTCGATCGGCGGCACCTCCGACGAGGCGCTGGCGCACCACGCCAATAACTGGCGCATGCTGGAGGAGGCGGGGGCGGAAAACGGCAAGACCGTCAGCCGCGACAAATGGCGGCTGGTCACCCTGATGCACATCGCCGAAACGCGGGAACAGGCGCGCAAGAACGTCGAGTTCGGGCTGGAAAACTGGGCGCGCTATTTCCGCGAGATCGCGACCTTTCCGATCGTGCCGCCCGGCATCGACAACCCTTACGAATTCCTGACCGAGAACAAGATGGCGGTGATCGGCACGCCATACGATGCGATCGAGTATATCGAGACGCTGCTGGAAGGGTCCGGCGGTTTCGGCGCGTTGATGCAGCTCGCCCACAACTGGGCCGACTGGGCGGAGACCAAGCGCAATTACGAACTGATCGCGCGCTACGTTTTCCCGCATTTCC
>JAOTYV010000407.1 GCA_029861675.1 Alphaproteobacteria bacterium | reverse complement strand
TGCAGGCCGCGGCCGATGCCGCCGCGATGGGCGCCGCGCTGGAAATCATGCGGACGAGCAGTACAAACGCGGTCAGCGCGGGTCACGAAGCAGCGGGCAAGCACGGATTCGTCGACGGTGTCGCCGGCGCCAGCGTCGTCATCAATAATCCGCCGCAGGCGCCCAGCGTCAACGCGGGGGCCGCCGATTCCGCCGAGGCCATCGTGCGGCGCCCGGCGGTGGGCTTCCTCAGCGGCATCTTCAACTCCGGCGGCGATCAGATGATCGAGGCCCGCGCCGTGGCGCAGAGCGCGATCAACGATACCTGCATCTGGGTCTTGAGCAAGACGGCGCCCGGCGCGCTTACGGTCAGCGGCACCGCCAATGTGAATCTCGAATGCGGCGCCTTCTCCAACTCCGCCGACAACCAGGCGCTGATCCAGACCGGCAGCTCGACCCTGACCACGACCAAGATCAAGACGGTTGGCGTCAGCCCCGGCGTGGTCGACAATGGCGGTATCCTGGGAAATCCGGTCATCACCACCGGCGTCTCGCATGTCTCCGACCCGCTGGCCTGGCTGCCGGCGCCGGCCTATGATCCCACCTGCGACAAGAACGGGCCGACCAACACCAGTACGACCTTCAGCCCGCAGGGCGATGGATTTTTCGTCATCTGCGGCAAAATCACGGTGAACAATGGCGTTATCGTGGAATTCAATCCGGGCATCTACGTCCTGCAGGAAGTTTCCATGGTGGTGCACGGCGGCGGCACTCTGCGCGGCACCGCGCCGGGCGTGCATTTCTATATCACCCCGTTCGGGGACAGCAATGACGTGATTAACATCAACGGCGGCGCCATCGTCGATTTGGAGACGGACAATCAAGGGCCGCTGGCGGGCATCCTGTTCTATCATGACCGGAACTCGCTGAACGTTGACCACTCCTTCCTCGGCGCGGAGACGATGGACCTGCTCGGCATCCTGTATTTCCCGAATCAGCACGTGAAATTCGCCGGTGGGTCGGGGCTGGACGCGACGCAGTCGCTGCTGCTAGTCGATACGGTGGACTTCTCCGGCAACACCAATATCGGGGAGTTCGGCGGTACCTCAGTGGCGGCCAACTCGCAGCTCATCCAGGCGAAGCTGATCGAATAAGGGAGGTTTCGGGCGCATCGGGAACGGAATAGATCGGTTTCGCGATGCGCCCCTTGGCCTTACTTACGCGGCTCGTCGATGATTTGCCTTATCGCCTCATGCACGCTTCCAGAAACGGCGCAAAATGCCCGAAATCCGGCGTTTCGGCGTCCGGCAGCTTGGCGCGGTCGTCCCAGCGGCGTAAGCGTACCCCTTCCCGGGCATAAGGCTGGCCGATGAAGGCCTCGGCCTCGGCCGCGCTAAAGGCGCCGCCCTGGGCTTTCAGGCTGCGGGTCGAGCCGCCCGACACCTTCGATGCGTAATCGTCGGCAGTCGCCATCAGGTAGCGCTTGGCGGCGACGTGCCATTTTATCGGCATCGTCACCGCCGGGCCGAACCAGGGCTCCAGGTACTTCTGGGCGACGATCTCGTGTTTGGCATCCCGGCCGGAATCGGTAATCTCCCGGTCCTTCGGATTAATGATGCGGCCGATATCGTGCAGCAGCGCGGCGGCGATCATTGCCGCGTCCGCGCCCTCCGCCTCGGCGATCATCGCCGTTTGCAGCGCGTGCGACGTCTGGGTCACCGTGCGGTCGCCCTCGAACACCTCGACGCCGGTGGTGGCGTAGATCTCGGCCAGAGTTTCGGTCGGCTTCATGACAGGGGCTCCTTCCGTCCGTGATGGCCGTTTCGGCGTTATTCTTTCGTTCCATCCTGGCCATCCTGGCCATCCTGGCCATCCTGGCCGTCCGGCCCGAAGCCGGGCAGGAAGCGGGGGCCGTCCTCGATGCCGTCCACGGGCGGCCCGGCGATGCCGTGGCGGGTGTCCTTGGCGACCATATAGACCACGTCCTCGTCGCCGGTGGCGACACAGCTATGCTCCACACCGGCGGGGATGTGGAGGCAATGCCCGGCGGGGCAGAGCAGCGTCTGATCGTCGATATCGCAATGCAGGGTACCCTGCAGTACGAAATTGAATTGCTCGTTGGGATGGGTGTGGCGTTTCGAGCCGCTGCCGCGTTTCTTGTGAATCAGGGCGACGATGATCTTTTCGCCGAACAACGCGCCGCCCTCGGCGGAGGATTTACCGCTGGTATGCCGCCGCGCCATGATTTGGCAGCTCGGATTTTGGCCGGATAGCGCCCCGGGCGCCGCCATTTCGTAAATATATTGCGTTTGGGCCGGAGATTTTCCGGCCGGCCGGCCCAAGCTGTCCGCCGCCGTTTCCGCGCCCTTAACCATTTTCGACCCTCCCGATTCCGCATGCGGCGCGTCCGCCGCGCGTGTCCGGAGGCAGTTTACACCGCTTGCCGCGAGTCAGGCGAGACCGGGATGCTTGAATTTTGGGGGGCAGGCAAAAGAAAACGAGACCGCGCGTGGGGAGGGGCAATGTTGCGCGCGGCCTCGTTGATAGAACGTGCCGATAATTTGACACAATCTTCCGCGCGCGCCAGTGACCGCGATCACCGGGATACAATTTTCTAAACTATTGAGCGAAATTGTCGTTTTTGCTCATATGGTTAATTTTTGACGTTCCTGCCACTCCCGCTGCAGGAGGCCGAAGAAATAGACATCGCTGAATTCGTTCTCAGCGCCCATTGCATGGCCCCGCAGGATGCCCTCACAGGTGAATCCCAAGGCTCGGTAGTTGAACACGGCAGGCAGGTTGCGGGCGTGTACGAGGCCGTAAACCCGATGCAGGCGGAGGTCGTTGAACAGGAAGTCGAGAACGCGGGTCCGGATCTCCACCACCACCTTCTTGCCCCAGAAATTGCGGTCGCCGATCAGCACTTCGGTCGTGGCCCGCCGCAGCCGCAGGTCGCAGTGTACCTGAAACAGGCCGATCGCCTTCTCATCGTCCTTGGTGAAGAGGCCGAGCAGCAGCGATGAATGATTATCGAACCGGTTCACGAACGCGATAAAGTCATCGACGGACGGCCGGACCGGCAATTCCGTGTAGCGCAGGAGGTCGTCGTCATGCATCCAACGCACCATGCGTCCGGTGACATCGGCCCGGGTTAGCGGGCGCATCAGGAAGCGTTCGGTCTCGAAACGAATGGCGGAGGGGGTATCGATGGTCATGACGGCATTTTGTGGCTTTACCATTTGTTGCGAGTATACCACGGTTTCAACGCGGCTTCCGTCTTGGCGCCGGGTGCGGCGTCTGGTTGCTGGCGGATCCTGCCTCGTGCGTACCGAACGGTGCTATATGCTACGCCGCACGACCCAATTCGTGCCGGCACTTTAATAAACCAAAATCAGGAGGTGGCCTTGGTTGAACGCGACCAAGAATTCGTCAATTTGAACATGAGCTTGGATGGCGGCACTTTTGTGGGGTGTACGTTTCAGAACTGCAATC
>JAOTYV010000113.1 GCA_029861675.1 Alphaproteobacteria bacterium | reverse complement strand
GGCTTCCGCCTCGATCGCGGCGGCGTCCCGCGACTGTTCGGCGCCGCGGGTATAGGGAACCACGCAAAACGTACAGAACCGGTCGCACCCTTCCTGCACCGTGAGGTACTGCGCCACGCCCGACGCCGCGGTCTCTTCCGGCAGAAAGTCGAATTTGTCCTCGGCCGGAAAATCGGTGTCGAGCACGCGCACGCCGTCCTGCTGGCGCACCTTGGCAACCATCTCGGGCAGCCGGTGATAGGTTTGCGGGCCAAAGACGATATCGACGCAGGGCGCCCGATCGAGAATTTCTTCGCCCTCCGCCTGGGCCACGCAGCCGGCGACCGCCAGCAGCATCCGGCCGCCGCGCATCGCCTTTTCTTCCTGTAGGATGCGCAGCCGGCCAAGCTCGGAATACACCTTGTCGGCCGCTTTTTCGCGGATATGGCACGTGTTCAAAATGACCAGATCCGCGTCATCCGCCGTTTCGACCGAGCGATAGCCAAGCGTCGTCATGACGTCCGCCATCCGGGCGGAGTCATAGACATTCATCTGGCAGCCATATGTCTTGATGAAGAGCTTGTTGCTCACCGCGACCGGCCCACCTGCCGGGCGGCGACAAACTGTGCTATGCGCTTCTCTACGAACCTGTTGATCAACGCCGTCTAGTCCGGACGAATATGGTCCTGTTCACCCCTATTGCGATCATTTATGAGACCAGAGAAACGTTAACTTTTCATATATTCCGCCCCAATTCAAGCGCCTCGCAATTTCGTCATCGCACGGCCTTTTGCCCGGCGCAACGCCGACCGCGGCGCGGCCCTCGGATTTGGTTGCGGGCGCCCGGCCACTGCCGGAGCGGGTCACGATTTTGGCTTCCTGCCGAGCGGGACCGCGTAGAGCTCGAGCCGATGGTCCACCAGCTCGTAGCCCAGTTTGCGGGCGACCTCGCGCTGCAGTTTTTCGATTTCTTCGTTCTGGAACTCAATCACCGTGCCGCTCTCGACGTCGATCAGGTGGTCATGATGATCGTCCGTTGCTTCTTCGTATCGGGACCGCCCGTCGCGAAATTCATGACGCTCGAGAATATTCGCCTCCTCAAACAGGCGCACCGTTCGATAGACGGTGGCAAGACTGATCCGGCCGTCCAGCCGCACCGCCCGCCGGTGCAGCTCCTCGACATCCGGATGATCGCTGGCCTCCGAAAGCACCTGGGCAACCACACGGCGTTGAGCGGTCATTTTCAGGCCGATCTTCTCGCAGAGTTGTTCGATATTATCTGCCAACGGCATGCCTCCGAGGAGGAGAAGGCCTAACTATAACATGGCATCCAGGGCCGGCACGGCAAGAGGGCTCTAAACACCCGTGACGACGAGGGCGCCGCCCGTATTGATGAGCGGCGCCGGTGCCATGATTTCCTAAACTGTTCCCGAGGACTCGCATGCCGATCTTGACTAGGCGGCATCACACCCAAGAACGAAAGCTCTCCCGTTAGGCGCTGCGTGCGCGCCGGGAACGGGTCCCCAACCCAATCTGCTTGGCCAGCCGGCTACGCTGTTTGGCGTAGTTCGGTGCGACCATCGGATAGTCGGGCGACAAGCCCCAACGCTCGCGGTACTCTTCCGGCGTCATGTTGTAGGCCGTCTTAAGATGACGCTTCAGCATTTTCAGCTTCTTGCCATCTTCTAAGCAAACAATGAAATCCGGCGTAATCGACTTCTTAACCGGCACTGCCGGCGTCGGACGGTCCGCGCTGGCCCCGTCACCACCACCCACGGAGGAAAGCGTCCGGTAAACCTGTTCGATCAACCCCGGTATGTCAGAAAGCGCTACTATATTGTTTGAAACATGCGCCGCGACGATCTCGGAAGTAAGTCCAAGAATTTCTTCGCGCCTTACCTCGTTTCCGGATGACTCTGTCATCTTTACGTGCCCCTTTATTGATACGGCCATTTGTTTGGCCTTATTCCCGCAGTCAAGCGCGAGAATGACTCCCACTCATTTATTTTTGTTTTGGTCTACCTCGACTATCCGATTCTCAATGTCGTTTAAAGCCGAAGAAACACCGTGAGATATAGAGTAGCAAGCATTTATGGTTCACATCAAGTGTTAGGTATAGTTCATACTATTTTTAGTCACAGCCCGAGTTTTTCACAGCAATACGCATTATCAACGCATCCACGTGGCTGCCATCGGCACGCTTATAGTAGTCGGGACGCCGCCCGACGGTCGCAAATCCCGCCCGGCGATAGAGCGATTGCGCGGCGGGGTTATCTTCACCCACCTCGAGAAACAGACGCCGCGCATTCGCCACTTTGACGCACGCGATGGCGGCATCCAGAAGCGCGCCGCCGACGCCCGCGCGGCGGGCCGGCGGCGCGACGCCGAGGCTGAGGATCTCCGCTTCGTCTGCGGCGACACGGGCGATGATGAAACCACACGGCGTGCGATCGCATTCCGCGACCAGCGCCCAGGCGCCGGCCGCCGCGAGCAGGGTTTCCACCGCCGGCCGCGTATAGGGTTCGCCAAACGCCTGCCCGTACAGACCGGCAAGCAGATCGAGGTCCGCCCCGGACGCGAGACGGATTTGCGGGGCGGCGGGGCGGGGCGATATCACCGGCGGGGCGCGGGCAGCGAAACGTCGGGCGGGCGCAGATAGAGCGGCTGCGGCATGCTGTTTCCGACCCCGCACGGCGCCTCTCGGTCCTGCCGCCGCGCCGCCGCGAGCCGCGCCAGCGCCGCAGCATCCGGCAAGGACGGCCCGTTGAGCAACGCCGCCTCCCGGCCGGCCGCCGCCAAGGCCGCAATTGCCCGCGCGGCGGCGTCGCCGCAAACCGCGACCGGCACGGCTGGCACGGCTGCCGGCACGTCGCCGGGAAGCAGCGCGGCAGGCGCCCCCAGCGGCGTCAGGCCAGCGTCGAACAGTTGCACGTACAGATCCTCCCGCTTGGAATCGAGCGCCACGAGCAACGGTTTGCCGGGTTCTTCCTGCGCCGCCGCGACGGTCTCCAACGTGGTGAAGCCGGCCACCGGCCGCGCCGCCGCCAGGCCAAGCGCGCGCGCCGCCGCCAGGCCGATGCGCACGCCCGTGAAGGCGCCCGGCCCAACGGTCACCGCGATGGCGTCAAGCGCGCTGAAATCGCCCGCCGCCGCCTCGTCCATCACGGCGCGCACCATCGGCATCAGGCGTTCCGCGTGCCCCCGTACCATCGGCTCGAAGCGCCGCGCCACGACGTCGCCATCGCACCAGACGGCGGCGGAGCAGGCAGCAGTAGCGGTGTCCATCGCAAGCAGTTTCATGAAATTGGCCTCATGCGCGCCGGTAAGGCCCGGCAAGACCGAACGCCGAGCGGGACATCCCCACGAGCGCCGCGACAACCGGCAGGGGATTCCTTTTCCGTCCCAAATGGGCATGTATTAACGGCATGTTAGTACTCTTCGCGCCACCTATATGTCTCGCATGACCCTGTCGGTTCGAACCTGAGTGCTTGCCTGATTTCAGAATGAAAAACAACATCACACCCGTCCGGATGCCGGTTTTGCTCGCGGCCATGGCGCTTGCCTTGCTGGCGATGCCCTTCGTGGTGAAGAACGCCGGCGCCACCGACCTGAAATCAAATCCGAGTGCCGCCGCCAATTCCGCGACGGTCCTTATGTACCATCGTTTCGCGGAACCGGCGCACCCGGCAACGAATATTCGGATCGACCAATTCGAAGCCCATATCGAGGAATTGAAAAACGGTCCCTACACGGTGGTGCCGCTGGCCGATGTGGTCGCGGCGATGACCGGCGGCAAGCCGTTGCCCGACCGCGCCGTCGCAATCACCATCGATGACGCGTACCGGTCGGTTTACGCCGAAGCTTGGCCGCGCCTGCGAGCGGCGGGTTTCCCGTTTACCGTCTTCGTCGCGACCGGCCCGGTCGAAGCGAAACTGCCGGGCTTCATGACCTGGGATCAGATCCGCGAAATGCGGCAGTCCGGCGTCGCCATCGCCGCGCACACGCACGGACATCTCCACATGGCCGACGCGGACATGGCGCGCAACCGGCGCGAAATCAAACGCTCCAGCCGGATCATGCAGCGCGAGCTTGGCGGCACGCCGAAAATATTCGCCTATCCGTTCGGCGAAACCAGCAGCACCATCGTCAACCTTATCCGGGAACACGGCTATACGGCCGCCTTCGGACAGCATTCGGGCGTCGCGTTTCGCGGCCTCGACCGCTACTACCTGCCGCGGTTCGCGCTCAACGAAACCTATGGCGACCTCGAACGGTTCCGCCTTGTGGTCAACGCGCTGCCGCTTTCCGCCGACGGCGTGACGCCGGGCGACCCGCTGCTCGACGACACCAACAATCCGCCGGCCTTTGGCTTCACCGTCCGCAAGCAGGTGCGGGGGCTGTCGCGGCTAGCCTGCTATCACTCGCAAAGCGGTCAGGCCAGCGTCGAACGGCTCGGCCAGGGACGGATCGAGGTCCGTTTTCCGGCTGCTTTCGGTGTCGGGCGATCCCGGGTCAATTGCACGATGCCCGGGCCGCAGGGTCGCTGGCGCTGGCTCGGCATGCAGTTCTACGTAAAGCGGACCGGATAAAGAGAGCGGGCTTAGAGCAAATCCCGAGCGAACCGAAACGGTTCGCGACGGCATCTTTGCGTAAAAACAAATAGATAGACCGTTTCACTTGAGCCAATTCAAACAAGAAATGGTCTAGGCGCGCGGCGTACGGTGCGGCCGCGGTGCGCTCAGTCGCGCCCCGTCCAGCGACTTCAAATTGTTGACCCGGATCACGTTCCGCAGCAATTCGATATACGCGTCCTTGGTCTCGGAATAGGCGCCAAGCGCGGACACCAGCGCGGTGCCGACCAGGCGCCGGCCCGCCGTGCGGAATTGCGACCGCTGCGCCCGGAATGTGCGGTAGGCGCGGTGAGTATTGAGGTTCTTCAGATACGAATGCACCGAATCGATGAGATGCTTGAACCGGCGGACCTTATGGGTCTTGCCGGGATCGCGGTTCTTCGGCACCAATCCTTCATGCGCGCTGGAGGTCCACTGCCCAAACGGCGCATTGCCCTCGACGATGAACCGCGACGTACCCCAGCCGCTTTCGATCGCCGCCTGCGCCAGCGCCAGTGACGGCGGCACCGCATCCACCTTCGCCAACAACCGGCCTAGGTCTTTCCCCTCCGTACGGTATTCCGCGGCAATCGCCGCCAGCCGCCGCTCCTGATCCTCATTCAGCGGCGACCCGGCCCTACGCTTGGCCTGGAACAGCAGAATTTGCGCACGTTGGCGCAGAACCCTTTCGTTAGCGGCGAGAATCAGCGGCAGCATGAGTCGCAGGAATACCGCCTTGCGCTCGGCGGGTTGTTTCAGGGCCGCCAGGCCGCGGGGAATTTTCGCGAGCAAAATGCGCGGCACCGGCGCGGTGCCGGCACGAACCCGTGCGAGATCGTATCCAAGGGACGGAGATTGATCGGGCGGCCGCACCTTTAAGGCAAAGACGGCGGGCCCATTCGGTTTCCGCAGGCCGGTCGCGTCAACCCCGCTCGGCAATCCGGCAAAGGTCTGGTGCAACGATGGCGCAAGCCCGGTAAAGCCGATGACAAGGGCCACCGCGATCACGCCGGAGGCGCCGAGACCCGCGAGAAACCACGGCAGGCGGTCCGCCGGCCGGACCACGCTGAATAACATTCCCATCGCCTTCGTCATCGCGTGCTCCCATCGCCGCGCGCGCCGGCCATGCCGGACCGGGGTTAGATCCCGACCGCGCGCACCTCGACAACCTCGGGGATATAATGCTTGAGCATATTCTCAATCCCCATCTTCAAGGTTGCCGTCGAACTCGGACAGCCCGAGCAGGCACCCTGCATCTGCAGGAACACAATGCCTTTCTCGAAGCCCTGGTAAACAATATCGCCGCCGTCCATCGCGACCGCCGGCCGCACCCGGGTTTCCAGCAGCTCCTTGATCTGCAGGACGACTTCATCGTCGTCTTCTGCCGATTCAGCGGCCACTTCCGTTGTCTCGGCCATCACCGGCCGGCCGGCCGTGAAATGTTCCATGATCGCGCCCAGCAAAGCGGGCTTCATCACATGCCATTCCCTCTCGGCGGCCTTGGTGATGGTGATGAAATCGCGCCCGAAGAACACCGCGCTGACGCCATCGACCTCGAACAGGCGGCCGGCCAGCGGCGAACGCGATTGCGCGGCCTCCGAACTGGTGAAATCCGCCGTGCCGTCTTCGACCACGGCCCGGCCCGGCAGGAATTTCAGTGTCGCCGGGTTCGGCGTTTCTTCCGTTTGGATGAACATGCAGTCCTCTCCCTTGGGCGCGCGCCCAAATCTTCGGTTAACCCAGGATGACCACCCGCACGGTGCATGCAATAGCACTTATGGGTGTATCTCACGATTGTAGCGGCCGTTAGGCCAAATTAAGGAGTCTCCCTGTCCCAAATGGGGCGGAATTACGTTATTTCAAGCAGTTCCTCGTCGCTCAGATTGCCCGGCACGATGGTGATCGGGATCCGGTTTTGCGGCGCTTTCTTGCCGAGCAGATAGGTGATGAGCGGCCCCGGACCACTGTTGCCCGCATTGGCGGCCAGCACCAGGATGGAGATGCCCGGCTCCTCTTCGATCAGCGATACCAGCTCCTCGCGGACGTCGCCTTCGCGAATGTAAAAAATCGGGTAATTCCCGGACGACTCATAGACTTCGCCCGCCAGCTTCTGCAGCAGTTGCTCACCCTCTTCGCGCGCCTCCTGGCGCATCAGGTCGCCGACCGACGCCCAATGCTGAAAATCCGCCGGCTCGGTCACGTATAACAGCGCAACGCGGCCATCATTCCGCCGCGCCCGGCGGCAGGCGAAGCGCAGCGCGACAGGCATTTCCTCGCTGTCGTCGACGACCACGAGGAAGACCCGTTCCTCGGCGCTATCCGCGGGACGCGCGGTCGCCATATCCGCAGCATCACTCATCATTCCCCTCCATCGCCTCGGCGCAGTCTGCCATCATCGCGGCCTTGCAAGCAACGACCGCGATAGCGGCCGGTCAGGTCATCCTAGGGTTGTACGAAGCCAACGATTTCCTGGACCTCGCGCAGGATCGGGCCGGAAATCGCACAGGCCCGCGCCGCGCCGTCGCGCAGCACCGCATCGATGTGTCCGGGATCGCCGGTAAGCCGCTGCATTTCCGCGCCGATCGGACCCAATTCCGCCACCGCAAGGTCGGTCAACGCCTGTTTGAAGGCGGAAAACTGCATGCCGCCGATTTCGGCCAGGGTCTCGTCTTCGGTCTTTTGCGACAACGCCGCATAAATGGCGACGAGATTGCCGGCCTCGGGCCGGTTCGCCAAGCCGGCCGCCTCGCTGGGCAAGGGTTCCGGATCGGTCTTTGCCTTGCGGATTTTCTGGGCAATGGTGTCGGCGTCGTCGGCGAGGTTGATCCGGCTGTATTCCGATGGATCCGACTTCGACATCTTGTTGTTGCCGTCGCGCAGCGACATCACCCGGGTCGCCTCGCCCAGAATCATCGGCTCGATCACCGGAAAAAACTCGACACCAAAATCGTGGTTGAATTTCTGCGCGATGTCCCGGCACAGCTCCAGGTGCTGTTTCTGATCGTCGCCGACCGGCACATGGGTCGCCTTGTAGGCCAGGATGTCGGCGGCCATCAGGTTGGGATAGGCGAACAGGCCGACCGATGCGTTCTCGCGATGCTTGCCCGCCTTCTCCTTGAACTGGGTCATCCGGTTGAGCCAGCCCATGCGGGCCACGCAATTGAAGATCCACGCCAGTTCCGCATGCGACGGATTTTGCGACTGGTTGAAGATGACGTTTTTCTTGGGATCGATGCCCGCCGCCAAATATGCCGCGGTCACCTCGCGGGTGGTCGCGCGCAGTTCGGCCGGATCCTGCCACATCGTGATCGCATGCAGGTCGACCACGCAATAGATGCACTCATAGTCGTTCTGCAGGGCGACGAAATTGCGGATCGCACCGAGATAATTGCCGAGATGGAGGTTTCCGGTCGGCTGGACGCCTGAAAATATTCTGGTCATGGCCCTTCGCTTTGGACACGCGGGTGAAACGGCGCCGAGTTATCGCTGTATGCCCGGCCCCGGTCAAGGCCAGGAGAAATCAGGTCAGGCGATGCTGCTGGATGCGCGGCACCAATTGCGAGGCGGCGACATGGCGGACGCCCGGGTCCGGGCTCTTCCTGCACACCGGATGCAACGCCAGCAGCAGGGCGCCGGCCGCGGTTTCGCCCCAGAACCAGTCGGCGAGCGCGCGGCTCGCCGCCGCGGCGCCCGGCCGCGCGGTCGCCGCCTCGAGATACCAGGACCGCAGATCCTCGCACGCCAGGCGCAGGCTCTCGCCGAGCGAGATTTCCGGTTTCGGGTTGCCGGGCAAGCCGTCGAGGAATCCGTGCAAAAATTCCGCAACCGCGTCGATTTCGAGGCCGCACAATCCGAAGGTGGACCGGCCCCGGTGTTCCTGGGCCAGCGCATACCATGGCGCAAGCTGTCCGATTTCGGCCCGTATCGCCGCCAGGCGTGCCGGCGCTTCGGACGCCTTCGGTTTCGGCAGGTTGACCGGGCAGGTCCAGCCGGACATCTCTTCCCCGGCAGCCGCCGGCGCATCCTCCGGGAAGTCCTCCAGGATCACCGGGCCATCGGTGCGCTCCAGCAATGCCAGAACCGCGCGCAAGACCTTGGTCTGGAAGGCCGGGTCGTTCGGCGCGCCGAACGGGCGGCCCAGTTCGAACGGTACCCAGAGAAATCTCGGCGGCTGCAGACGCTCCGTGTTGTCACGCACCAGGCTGATGCCCGCAGTGGCGATGCCTTCCGATTCAAGATAATAGGCGACCGCGCCCACGGCGCGGGTACAGTTGGGTCAGACCGGGCTGAGCAGGACCGCGTCGACCTTGTCTTCCTTCAGCATGCCGGCGAGTTCGCGCGCCGTCGTCTCGATCTCATGCGGCAGCCAGCCCGCGCCCATGACCGAATAGTGAAAATCGGCGACCGAGCCCACCTCGCCCGCCGCCGCCAGTTCACGCAGCCGGTCGATCGGAAAGACCACGTTGACGTCCTGCTGGAAGCCGGTGCGGTCGAAATTTACCGACGCATGGGTCATCACCAGCTCGGCCCCTTCGGTGGCGCCCGGAATGACCCGGTAACCCACATCGCGCAAATCGAAGTTGCGTTCCCCGGCGCGGTGCAGCCCCGCCGAGGTGACGATCGCGACCCGGCGCCCGGCGAGCGGCGGCCCCTCGACCCAGGGCTCTCCCTCGAAAGCCGGGCATTCCTTGTCGAGCAGGTGCTGCGCGTCGATATCAGGGATATCGGTAAGTCGTACCATGACCGCCTCTTAAGGTTAAGGTATCAAGTGGTGGTGCGACCGCGGCACCAGGGCCTTATCCGCGAGCCACTGCATCACCGGCGCGTCGATACCGCGACAGACCGCGCTGAGCGACAGCAACAAACGGCCGGCCGCCGTTTCCTGCCAGAACCAGTCGTTCAGCGGCACGCTGCCATCGGCGCCGGGCCGCGCCGTCGCCGCCTCGAAGTACCAGGCCTTCAGATCGTCGGCCGCAAACTTTGCCGCATGCGCCACGGACAGGGCCGGATCGGGGCTTTCGATTTCCGGATCGTCGAGAAACCGGATCAAAAATGCCGCTGCATCCACCACGCTCAAGCCGCTCACGCCAACGGTCGTGCGGCCGCGCCGCTCGCGCGCCAAGTCGTACCAGGGCGCCAGACTGTCGATTTCGGCCTGCACTTGCGCGAGCAGGCTGCCGGGAACCGCGGTCCCGTCCGGCGGCGCCGGCAAGGCCACCGGGCATACCCAGCCGCTGTAGTCATCCGGATCCGCGCCGGGGGCGTCTTCCTCAAAATCCCCGATGATCGGCCCGGCCGGCGCGGTGAACAGCGCGAGCGCGGCCCGCAGCACGCGGGTCTGAAAGGCGGCATCGTCCGGCGCGCCGAGCGGCCGGCCGAGTTGAAACGGCACCCACAACGCGCGCGGCGGCTTAATTCTTTCGGTGTGCTCCCGGACCAGGCTGATCACCACCGTGGCAATTCCCTCATCCTCGAAATATCGTGCAAGCCCGCTCACGGCGCGCGTGCAGTTGGGTCAGACCGGCGTCAGCAGCACCGCGTTGACGCGATCCTCCTTCAGCAGCCCCGCCAGCTCGCGCGACTTCGCCTCCAGTTTCTCCGGCTCGGCGGCGCCCATGAAGGAATAGTGCAGCGCCGCGACGGAGCCGATGTCGCCCGCATCCGCCAACTCGCGCAGCCGGTCGATCGGAAACACGACATTGATGTCCTGCTGAAAGCCGGACCGGTCGAAATTCGTCGAGACATGGGTCATTAACAGATCGGACGTGGGCACATCCGCCGGCACGACGCGATAGTCGGTGGAACTCGGCTTGAACGCGGGGTCGTCCCGGCGGGAGAGCCCGGCCGTGGTGACGATGGCAAGCCGGATCGACGCGGCATCCGGCGCGACGGTCCACGGACTGCCGTCATTGTCCGTGCACGGCACGCTCAGAATATGTGCCGCTTCAGATTCCGAGAGATCCGAGAGCCGGACCATTCAACGCTCCCAACCAATTCGTTTGAACCGCGCCAAGCCTAATAAACCTTGGCCGCAAAAGCGTCAAATCACTTGCGTTTCAAGGCGTCCCGCAAATCGGCGCGCCGCACCGCACCGAACGCCAGCGCGAGCACCGCGAACACCACCGCGCCGCCGGCGACCAGTGCGACGAGGGCGGCGACGCGGATCATTTCACCCTCGGCGAAATAGGGGTCGAGCCATCTCCGGCCAAACCACAACGCCGCCGCCATGCCCGCGGTCGCCAGCAATTGGCGGGGCAGCCGGCGGCGCAGCCGCGCGTCCATCCTGAAGTGCCCGCGGCGGTGCAGAACGAAGCCAAGCAGGCCCGCATTGAGCCAAGCGGCGATGGCGAGCGCCAAGGCCAACCCCACATGGGCGATCACCTGCATCAGGATGACCGCGAGGAACACATTCGTGATGACGGCCGCGACGGCGATCTTGACCGGCGTCACCGTGTCCTGGCGCGCGAAGAAGCCGGGTGTCAGCGCCTTGACCAAGACATAGGCGGGCAGACCGGCGGCAAAGGCGGTCAGCGCGTTCGCCGTCGCCAGCGTATCCGCCGGGCCGAAGGCATGCCGCTGATAGAGCACCGTGGCGATCACGTCCGGCATCACGATGAGCGCCGCCGCCGCCGGCACGGTCAGCAGCAGCGCGAATTCGATCGCCCGGTTCTGCATGTGCATCGCCTCCGACTCCTCGCCGGCGCTGAGATGCCGGGACAGCAGCGGCAGCAGGGCGACGCCCACGGCGACGCCGACCAGCCCGATCGGCAGCTGGTTCACCCGGTCGGCATAGTAGAGCCAGGATATCGATCCTTCCGCGAGAAAGGAGGCGAGAATCAAATCGATCAGCAAATTGATCTGCATGACGCCGGCGCCGATCAACGCCGGCACCATCAAGACCAGCAGCCGGCGCACGCCGGGGGTGAGCCGCGGCCGCGGCAAACGCACCATGATCCCGGCCCGCACGCAGCCCCAAACCAGCCAGATGAACTGTCCCGCGCCGGCGATGGCCACCCCCGCCGCCAGGGCGTGGCCCGGCAGGTCGAGCACGCCCGCGCGCACCAGCAACATGGCGGAGATCAGCACAATGTTGAGCAGGATCGGCGCCGCCGCGGCCGCCGCGAACCGGCGATGCGCGTTCAACATGCCGCCCAGCATCGCGCACAACGCCATAAACAACAGATAGGGGAATGTCAGCCGCGCCAGTTCGATCGCCAGACCGAATTTTTCGGGCTGGTCGGCGAAGCCGGGCGCCAGCACGAACATCAACCACGGCATCGCCAGCATCACGCCAGCGGTGAAAATCAGCATGAAGCTGACCATCACCGATGCGATCGCGCCCCCAAAGGCACGCGCCGAGCCACCGCCCTGCGCGACGAGCCGTTCGGTGAATAGCGGCACGAATGCCGCGTTGAACGCACCCTCGGCGAACAGGCGCCGAAAGAAATTGGGAAATTTGAACGCGACGAAAAACGCGTCCGACACCATGCCGGCGCCGATCACGCCGGCGAAGAGAATATCCCGGCACAGGCCGAGCACCCGGCTCGCCATCGTCCAGCTGCCCAGTGTCGCAATCGCCCGGAAAAGCGCCATGGCGGCTATTTATCCGTTGAAGATAACGAAAGAAAGGCGGCGCCGCGGCATTCGCGTGTCATCCCGAGACGGCGGGTCGCGACGGCGTTACGCCGGCGGCAGGTCGAATTCGAGGATCGCCATGTGAAAAGCGTAGGAAACCTCGCCATCCTCGTCGTCGACATCGCGGTAGATTACGCCGATGAATTCCTCTCCCAGGCTCACTTCGGCGGATCCGTCGACCTTCGGCTGGCCAAGCCGCAACCGTTCCGTGCCAAATTTTTCTCTGAGATACGCTTGCAGCCGCACGGCTTCTGATTGTTCCAACACACTCTCCTAGATGAACTGTTCCTGAACGGGATCGTTATACGCTCGATTTCAGCGGCCGGTCATTCGGCTGCCTCGACTTTCGATTTTCCTTTGCCGGCGGCAGCCTTCGGTTTCCCGTCGGCCGCATCCAGCGATGGCTTTGTCGCCGCGCGCCGCCGCACGCGTGCCTGCTTTGCCGGCTTGCAGCCGGGATCGTTCAAGGCCTCGAGTAGGCGGCCGCGGATTTGATCCAACTTCGCCGGATGCTCGATCTTCAGTCCGAAGACATCCTTCACATAGAACACATCGACCACCTGTTCGCCATAGGTCGAGATCTTGGCGGCATAGACCTGCAGGCTGAGGTCGTAAAACGCGCCGGTGACGGCATAGAGCAGACCGGGACGGTCGCGGCCGTTCACCTCGATTACCGTGTGGCGATTGGATGCCTTGTTGTCGATCAACACGCGCGGCGTGACGCG